>JAHEIE010000067.1 GCA_024639505.1 Crocinitomicaceae bacterium | reverse complement strand
ATAGTATTGTTTTTTATTGTTATGCTATCACATGCATTTCTCATCATGATTCCAAACATTGCTGTGTTTGGTGTTTCGTTAACAAAGTTAAAGTTATTAACTGTAAAATGAGTAATTCCATCAAACGTCAAGAAGGACGAATTACCACCTCTGTTAACTGTCACACCATTTCCATTCATGGTGACAGAATTAGTAGAAGAAAGACCATTGATTCCAGAAACATCAATTCCCATTACGTAAGGGCCCGAACCAGCTGCAACGTTCAATACAGTTGGTCCACCAACTCCACAATCAAATAGATCTTGGAACCAATCAGCCATTGAAATGTAATTGGTTAATGTAGATGGTGCAGAAGGATCTAATGTATATGTACCACTCAAAGTTGAGAAACAACCTGTTCTTATGTACAATGGACCAGCATAAATACTTGTGTCCCCTGCGCTACAAAATCCTCTAATGTATACATCGTAGTCAGTTTTTGGTGTCAACCCTGATATTGTAGCCGAATCATTAGCCGAAGCCATTGATGTTCCTGTTCCAGGAGTAAAACCTAATGGTCCATATTCAATTATCCATGAAACATCTGAAGCACCTGGTGTCCATGTAACATCGTGAGTTGTACCAGTTTGATTATAACCACTCAATGCAAAACTTGCAGGACAAGTTGGAGGTGTATATTCGTCAGCTCCAATATCTGGAGTAGTAACGTTTCTAGTATCACCATCAAAATCAGTTGTAACACCTGCAATTGGAACACCCGCATTATTTGCTAATGTACCTTGTACGTGAAGATCAATAACAGAGATAAATAATGGATCTCCCCATAAACTATTCGTTTCTTTAGAGGACGCAGTTTGTAAAGCACTCAAATCTGCATTTCCCGATCCCCAATAAAAAGGTGTGGTTGTTGATGCATCGGTCGTATAGTAAATGTTGTTATCTAAATTATTTATAGCAACAACAGAAGTTGAAGAAGAGCCATAAAACCCTACATAATTAGTTGATCCTCCACCTTCAGTGTAAAATATATTATTCTGAATGTTTACAGGTCCATATGCTGAAGTTCCATAATGATAAAGTCCATAAGTGGTACCTGAGGTATTACCTGTTCTTACAGAATTATAAACAACATCCGTATATTTACAATTATAGACTCTCATACCATACAAAGTGTTACTATTACCTGTAGAAGTTTTAATCATGTTGTTAGATACAACGGTAGGAGCAGAAGAAGTTCCGTCACAATAATATGGTGTTAATCCATAATTAGTACTAATACCATGAAGCGTTATATCATTGTTAGAAATCACTGAAGATTTCATTCTGAAATATGGTCCATAAGCCGAACTTGTAGAAGTAGTAGGATCTTGGATAAATTTGTTGTTGCTAATAATACCATTCTCTTGGTAATAAACAAACATGCCATAAACGTAGAAATCTTTAACAAGGTTGTTGGTGAAAACAAAACCTTGCTCAAATATTGTTGTACTACCTCCGTAGAAATATCCAGCTCCATAGTATCCATTGCTGATTATGTTGCTATCAATAGTAAGGTATTCAGTCAAATTTGTGGTTCCAGACTCGTTGTAAAAAACGCTGTAAGCAGAAGAAGTTCCGACAAGAGTGGAAACATCACAATTTTTGAAAGTAATGTGATCGTTACTTCCATCAAAATAAACAGTTCTACCGTATCCAGTATTTGTAATTATTAAATTTTTGAAAGTAATGTAACTTGCTCCAAGAAATCTAATTGTCCCAGTTGTGCTTGTAGATGAGCTATTATCCATTGTCCCTCCGGCAGTTCCTCCATCAAATGTAATTGTATTCGTTGCAGAGACTCCCGTAATAGAACCAATTAAAACTTCACCTGTATATGAACCGGAAGCTACATTGAAAGTAACTGCTCCTGAAACACCTGAAGTATTTAAGTCTGTAACTGCATCCCCGAAGGAATTGTAGTTGGTTCCTGATGTAGGTGAACTTCCATCAATGGTGTAAGTTCCCGACAATTGAGATATTCCACTTATGCTTAGTAGAACACTTAACAAGATTAATACGTAATTTTTCTTCATTTTTTAAAATTTATTTTATATGGGCTAAATATAGGAATATTTTATATTAAAAAATCACAAATAGAATAAAAAAAACATTTTGTATAAAAAACTACAACAATTTGTTTAGAATGCTTTTTTTTAGCCTTGAGTTGCTTTGTGAGGTTATCTATATTATTTAATTCCTCTATGAACTTTGATTCTTTCATAAGAATCCTGAACCTTTTGGAATTTTTCTTTCGCTCCTTTTTGAAATTCTTCACCCAATTGAGAAACTTTATCTGGATGATATTTGATGACTAATTTTCTGTAAGCTTTTTTAATTTCGGCCTCTGTGGCGTTCTCCGAGATTTCTAAAACATCATAAGCAGATTTTATTGAAATGGTCTCACTTTGCCCGTTGTTTGTTTGTCTATGATATTGTCCATTTTCTGATTGGTAATTGTACATTGCCAATAACGATCTAAAAACTTGTTCAGACAATCCAAATGATCTAGAAATTCTGCGAAGAATTTGCATTTCACTTTGGCTAACTTCTCCATCGGCTACAGCGATACCTATAAGGTAATGCAAAAGCTGTACTCGGGATGAATTGTTGATATTTTGTTTGATGATGGTAGATACTTTCTCAACAGAAATGTCTCTATCTAAATAGTATTTTAATTGACGAACGTATTCTTGCGCTTTGGATTCACCAAATTGTCGAACGAAAAATTGCTTTACAAAGTTTAATTCAGATTTTTTTGTGATTCCATCGGCTTTCATTACTACCGAAGAGAGCATCATGAGGTATTTACCAACTTCAAAATTTGGGTTACTTCTATTCGATTTAGAATTGGTGGTTCCATTAAATGCGGAGCCAATGAAATATCCGATTATTGCTCCAATGTAATTTTTGGTGACAAAATAACCGACTACTGCTCCTATAAATCCTCCTAATTTCAATTCTTTGTGTGTTTATTAGGCGTAATAGGGCGAAATCATTAGGTATACAATTACACCAGTTACCGCAACGTACATCCATAAAGGGAAAGTGATTCTTGTCAATTTTTTGTGTCCTTCATAATCGCCAAGCCAACCTTTGAGGTAAGTAAAACAAACAAAGGGTGTAATAATGATAGAAAGTAGAATGTGAGATATTAGTATAAAATAATAGACAATTTTCATGCTTCCTAACGCATCATTTTCATCACTTTCCAAAATTCCATTTGCATTTAGGTCACCATACACTGTGGAGTCTGAGGTGGCATGATAAGCCACATACATCAGTAAGAAACTAACTGAGAGTAAAACAGCTGTGTTTATCAAATTTTGATGTAGTTTTTTATTTTTCTTTTTAATTGTAACATAGGCAAGAACTAGAACAATGGCAGTAATTCCATTTATAGTAGCGTAAACTGAGGGCAGAAAGCTCAGGTCAATTCCTTCAATTTTGACACCAAAAAGAATGGCCACAGCTATTGGCAGTAAGACAGATATAATAATTGCTAGGCGTTTTAGTTTTGCTTCATTTTTCATTGAGTAGTATTTTAATGTCTTTGTTTAATTGTTCAATATCTTTCTTACTAGTTCCATCATATACTCCTCTTAAATGCAAATTTTTATCAATAAGAGCAAAAAGACTGGAATGTAAAAATCCTCCTGGGGCCAACACATCTTCTTGTGTCGATACCAAATAACTTCTTAATCCTTGTGTATATAATTCGTTTTTTTCGCCAGTTACAAATTGCCAGTTTTTTAAATCAGCATTTTTTCGTTCGGCATATCTTTTCAGTCTGTTTGGAGTGTCTGTTTCGGGATCTACGGTGTGTGAGAGAAATTGAATAGAAGATTCCGTTTCCCAAAGTTGTTGTAGCTCTCTCATGTTGGTGGACATAATAGGGCAAATGGTAGGACAAGTAGAAAAAAAGAAATCTACAATTGTTATTTTATTTTTTAAATATTCTTCTGTAATTAAAGCAGAATCTTGGGATAAAAAACTAAAGGGTTGTATTGTGTGCCGAATGGTATCTCCAGATTCAGAAATTTCATTCACACCTAAATAGGGCAGTCTTTCTGTCTTAGTTTCCGGATTTGTACAGGTATACAAAATAAGAGAAAGCAATAAGAGTAGGGAAGTGTATTTCATTTTGGTTCACATTGATAAACAAAAGTACATCAAATCGAATTGAGAAGAAAAATTATTTATTCCGATTGTCCTTTTCGAAATCTTCTTCTTTGTATTCAATGAATAATTTACGAATGTCTTTCCTCATGTTTTCAATTTGTTGAGTTTGTTCTCCCTGATACATTCCTCTTACTTTTCTGTTTCTGTCAATTAACAAAATCATTTGGTAATATGCTTTACCGCCAATCGTTGTGCTTGATTTAAAATCTGTGTTTTTGAGATTGGCATTCGGTAAATCAATGTCGTAAATTGGATTGTCTTCTCCAACTACAATTTTCCATCGAGAAAAATCATAATCTACTTGTTCATTCAAAAATTGAGATAAATTGGGTTTTTTTCCAGTCGTATCAATTAAGTGAGAGATGAAAAGCAAATCTTTAAACTCTGGTCGTTGATATAATTTATCGTAAACCAAAAACTTAAGTTGTTTTTGAATGATTGGGCAGTAATAAGGGCAAGAAGGAATTAGTGTACTAACTACAAGTGTTTTTCCTTCAGTCGATTGTTTATTTATAACATTGCTGTCAATATCATAAAACAAAAAATCTTTTATCTCGGTCTTTTTGGCTAATTCTTCTGTTTTTCCAAAATAAGGTAAGTCCTTTGTGTTAGGTTTTCCTTTGGATAATGGATAAAGGAATGCTAATGGCACACCGAACAGGATTATAAATAACCAAACTCTACGAGATATATTCATTAATTAATTATGTTTTTATTATGCACTGTGGGCACCTACAGAAAATCCTTCTTGTATGATTAGGAAAATCATGTAAATGATGAAAAATACGTAAGGAATGATAATGTATCTTCTCAACGATTTTTTTTCGTGACCTAAATGCATGAATTCATAAACAATGTAAAATGCTTTTACAACAGTCATAATAATAAAAGACCATTTAACAACAGGCCAATAATTAGCATCTCTACTACTCAAATAAATCCCCATTAAGATTTCAATAGTTGTCAATACAGAAAGTAAAAGTGTTACTTGCCATATTTTTTTTCTGATTGCCTTTCCCTCTTCTTCAGAGTGATTCGATAATGTCGCGTAACTATCGTTTACAATTAAGTCGTCTCTATTTTCCATATCTGAAAAGTCTCTTGATTAAAATAACATTAAAAATACTTACACTAGGTAAAAGAAGGTAAATACAAATACCCAAACCAAATCTACAAAGTGCCAGTACAGTCCTACTTTTTCAACCATTTCGTAGTGTCCTCTTTCTTGATACACACCTTTTTTAACTTTAAGGAATACCAAGAAGTTTATTAGAACTCCGGTGAATACGTGAAAACCGTGAAATCCAGTTACAAAAAAGAAGAAGTTAGTGTATCGAACGTCATCTGGGTTCATTCCATTTGCACTATATGGGTTGTTCGTCAGTGTAGCATTGTCAGCCCAAGTAGATAAAACTCCATCAGGTCCAGCAATAAAAGTTGACCATTCCCAAGCCTGAGACCCAAGAAATACGAGTCCACCAATAACTGTCCATCCTAGCCATTTTTGAACTCCTTTTTGATCCATTCTGTGTCCTGCTTCAACAGCAAGTACCATAGTTACAGAACTTACGATAAGAATAAATGTCATTAAAGCGACATATATCAAAGGAAGATTTGCGTGAGTTCCAGGGAAGTGAAAGAATACTTCATCTGCAACTGGCCAAGATTCAGCAGATGCTTTTGCGAACCCTAGTGCAATTAAAAAACCACCAAATGTCAGTGCATCTGATATCAAAAAGAACCACATCATCATTTTACCATACGTAGCATTGAAAGGTGATCTTCCACCGCCCCAAGCCGTTGCGGTATCAACAGTTTCTAAATGTCCAGCCATAACTTTTATAAAATTTTTTACAAGTTTAATGAATTAAAAACAAAAATAATAATAAATACACCCACAATCCTGCAAAAAAGTGCCAAAAATATCCTCCCAATTTAATTTTTAATTGGTTGTCTTCATTTAATTCTTTTTTAGTACTCAGAACGATCATTGTGATTAGGTAAATCAAAGTAACCAAAATGTGAATTAAATGAACTATTGTAATTGTGTAAAAATATGAACTACTGACGTTTCCTACTTCTTTTAATTTAGAGAGAAAACTTGCGGAAAGTGGCATTTTGGATTTTACCACAGCTTCTAGAATAATTTTACTTTTATTCTTTTTGTTTTCTTGAACTCTAACAAAATCCTTACCAACAAACATTTCAGGTGAAGTGCTTTTTAATTCATCATATTCTTCTTTGTCAATTTTTATTGCTTGTTCTCCCCAAAAATATAGTCCATCTTCTTCTTGGATGAGTTCAGTGCCTTGAAATTGAATGGTAAAATCTTCGCCATAGGTTCCTTGCATCATGTATTCGCCAGTTTCTGGATTCATAATTCTGTCTGCCCAAGAATATCCTTTTTCGTAGAGTTGAGTCCAAGTAGAATATTGAGCTCCCGCAAATAACAACCCAAATACTAGAGTGAGAATAAGATATAGAGTTGTTTTTTTGTTATTTTTCTTTTTGGATGCACTTACTGCCAAAATCATGGTAATACTACTCACCAAAATAAATGCGGTGCTTATCCATAGTGATTTAGGCATAGAGAAATTCACCCAAAAGTTATCACCTTTTGATACTATGTATGCGCTTGTTAATCCCGCGAACAACATCACAATTGAGAATATCCCGAACCAAACGATGTTGGTTTTGGCTTTTCTTCTCGCTTTTTCGTAATACAGTTCAATGTTTTCTTGATTTTCCATAACGATTAAGTTTTTGATTGATTAAAAAAGGTACACCTGTACCAATAGGTCTAAGTAATAAAATAAAAATATCAAAGGCAAGTATGAGAATGAGGCAAACATAAGTTTGAGTGCATCTTCGTCTTCCAGGGATTTGTACAATTTTATTGCAGGACGAATAAAGTAAAGCCCTAACAATATACTCAAGATCATTGATGTGATTCCTGAAATATGAAATACCCATGGAAGCATTCCTGCTGGAATTACAAATAAAGTATAAAATAAAATAACAAATGCGGTTCTTTTGTCTTTGTCATCGCCAAAGGGCAACATTTTGTAGCCACCTTTAGCATAATCGACACTTCCTTTCCATGCTATTGCCCAAAAATGAGGAAACTGCCAAACGAATTGGACTAAGAATATCATTCCCGGTTCAAAACCAAATTCGCCAGTTGCAGCAATGTAACCAATCATGGGCGGTATGCTTCCAGGAAAAGCACCCACAAATACAGATATAGGTGTAATTTTTTTTAGTGGTGTATAAACCACAACATAGGAAAGGAGAGCAATAAGTCCAAGAATAAATGAGATTTCATTGATTTCAAAAAGAAGATAAAGACCAATTCCGCCTGTGACAACAGAAACTATAATTGCTTCGAAAATACCCATTCTTCCTGCTGGAATTGGTCTGTTTTCCGTTCTTGTCATTTTTTTATCCGAATTTCTTTCAATGATTTGGTTGAAAGCATTGGAAGAACCTGTAACCAAAAAACCTCCTAAAAGGATGTATAGAAATACCTGCCAAGAAAAATTATAATCCATTTTGTGCGAAAGTGGAAATACTTCGGCAGTGAGCAAGGCAATTCCATAGCCTAATCCTGCAGAGTACACAACAAGACTAGCAAGTCTCATTTTGGTAAGAGAAGCGTAATCGGCTAGTTTAGATTTTATCGAAAAACTACTCGAAGCATTCAATGTATTTTCTATTTCCATGGAGAACAAAATTAGGGATTATTCATTCAATTTTCTACTTATTTGAATTTTAATAAAAAAAAAAGAACAGGACAGTCCTGTTCTTTTTTCAATGTAATATTAGTTTGTAAGGTTTTAGTTGTTTCCCTTCGATTCTTTTTGTGTAGAATAGTTAATTCTTAGCGCTTCAACTTCTCTCAATTCATTTTCGATTTTATCGATAATATCCATATCAACGTCATCTTTGTCTGCCTTGATAGAAACTGTAGCCTTATCATTAGCCAGAGGAGTTCTTGGTCTTCTTTTTAGTTCGATGAATTCTCTTATCTCAAGAAAATCTGGAACTACTTTGTCGTCCAATTGAAGTCTTGCTGTGGTTCCAAAAGCTGTGTTCTTTGGAATACCGGCATTGATATAATCAATAGCTTCATTTTTATCCAACTGAATGATTTCTTTCCCCGATGGTTTTGTTACTTCTACTTTCAAATCACTCTGCTTCATAGAAGATACAACCACAAAGAAAGCTAATACTGTGAATACAATATCAGGCAAAGAGGCTGTTGAAACCCCTGGCATTTCTTTCGATTTGTTTTGTCTAAATTTTGACATACTGTTTTCTGTTATTTCAATTTTTATTGAACGTTCTTAGCCGGAAGTTTGATTATTTTCTGAGGGTACACTTGCCTAATTGCTTTGATTTTAGCTTTGTCTTCTTCAGTTTTTACTTCTGCTCTAATGCTTTCAAGAGAACCATAACTAATTCCAAATTTACGCAGAGCCAATTCATCACGCAATTCATTCAATCCAGTCATAATTTTATCTCTTACATTTAGGTAAGTTCCGTAAGTAGTAGACTTATCATATTGAATAGCAATGGTTGCTGCTTTGTTTACAGTTCTGTATGAACCAACAAGCTTTACAGCTTCTCTTTTTTCTAGCCACTTATCTATGTCTTTTTGGATAACTCCTTTGTCTTTTAATGGAGCTGCCTCAAGATTTGCTTTAAGAATTGCTAGTTTTTGATTACAATCCGATTCAGTAATTTCGTCCATTCTTGGAAGAGATTCAGAGTCTGTTGGGTTTGTCATGAATTCTTTCACGAAATCTCCAATATCATCTAACCCTTTTCCCCACTGTCCTTCAATCATCAATTGATCATCCTTGTTCACTAGTACTTCAAGAATATTCCTTTCGTTTACTTCAGGCTTGTCGATGTTGTTCTCTGTTTTCTGAGGTAATACTGCAGGCAAACCAGATTCTTTTTCAAGAGTCGTTGCGATAATAATAAAGGCAAGTAGAATAAATGCGATATCTGCTATCGAACTTGCATCTACTTCTTGTAATTTACGTCTTGCCATGTTGTTTATTTTTTTTATAAAATGATGAATTACTTGGTGTATCCTCTTACTATTCCGATGATTAGATCAACGATAAGCAATAATGCTCCTGGAATAAGTACAAAGAACAATCCATTAACCCAAAAGTTACTAGAAGAAACCATTGCTTGCGCATTTTCTAATCCTTCTTTTTTAACTACGTTTTCAAATCCAGCAGTATCTGTTCCTGAATTGATAAATGCCCAAATAAAAGCAAGAGAAGCTATCCCTACGAATATAAGAGAAGGCATACCTTTTTTGAAATTATTCATTAATGTAGAAATTAATCCCCACACAAGAAAGACAACCATGAGTCCTCCTGCAAGAAATAATACTATAGTCATGTAATTTACTCCACCAAGTATGTTTCCATCTATTTTAGAGATTTGAGCTTCGTAAGCAGCCTCTCCTAATTCTAGGTAGTTGTCTGCAGTAGCTTCTTTGTTTTGGTACATTTCTAATCCCATTTGTTCTGGGTCAAAAGATTCTGGTGCACCATTTGCCATCATTCCCCAAAAGAAGTAGAATGAAACAATAAAAAGCACTACAGTAATCCCAAATAAGGCTCTTGAAAGTGTTTTGTTTTCCATGTTAAAACTATTTTTTGATTACTAAAAACTGTGTGAACAGAGTTTAATAGTTCTTATTTGTTGTTTTTAATTACCATATCTACCAAAGAGATAGATGCATCTTCCATATCATTTACAATTCCATCAATTTTTGATACGATATAATTGTAAAAGATTTGAAGAACGATTGCTGCAACAAGTCCAGCCAAAGTTGTGTTCAAGGCAACTTTCATCGCTCCTGCAATTTGTACTGGCTCAGTTTGTCCTGTTACTTCAATGATATCAAATACTTGAATAATTCCAATTACTGTACCTAAGAATCCAAGCATTGGCGCAGTTGCAATAAATAATGAAATCCAAGATAAGTTCTTTTCTAATAGTCCAGCTTGTACACTTCCATAGTTGATTACTGATTTTTCAACAGCTTCAACTCCTTCGTCAGCTCTGTCAAGTCCTTGGTAAAAGATACTTGCAACTGGTCCTCTTGTGTTTCTACAAACTTCTTTTGCTGCTTCAACACCTCCGCTTTGCATTGCTTCATCAATTTCAGCTAACAATTTGTGGTTGTTTGTAGTAGACATGTTTAAGTAAATAATTCTTTCTATACTCAATGCTAAACCTAAAAGGAATACCAAAAATACGAGAGACATAAATGCAGGTCCTCCATCAATGAAGTATTGCTTTACTTGTTGGATAATTCCAACTGTCTTTTTTGCTGGTTCTGCTTCTGCAGTTTTCGTTGGAGTTTCCTCAACAACAGCTGGTGCAGCAGCCATATTTGTGTCTTCCATTTCGGCTTCTATTGCCATTGAAGATGAATCTACTTCTTCTGCAAAACTCGCTGAGTTTATTCCAAATGCAAAAAGACCGATTAATGCGAATAATGATATTACTTTTTTCATGGTTATTTTTTTTGTCTTGTTTTGTTTTTTATTGGTTATATAAAGTATTGTATTTAGAACTAAATATGCAGAGAGGAAGGGATTCGAACCCTCGATATAGTCACCCATATACACGCTTTCCAAGCGTGCGCCTTCAGCCACTCGGCCACCTCTCTAAATCCTGTCCAACTGAACAGGTGAACTATGTCAATTGTCTCTCAACTCTCAAAAGACACGGCAAAATACGAAAAATATTTTAGTGTCAAAAGAAAATTAAACAAACGGGGTCAAATTTAATATTAACGGTTAATAAATCACAATTTTTTAAACCTATTTTTTATGAATAATTCATGTTCTCTTCCAATAGAGAAATTTTAAATGTTGTATTATTGTAGTTGTGTTTCGTTAACTTGAATGTTTCAAAGCATGAAATGCTCCAAATCCATTGTGTTTTGGCATAAAATATAGTTTTTAAGTATGAAAAATAATTATTGTATCCTCATGGCTGGAGGAATAGGAAGTAGATTTTGGCCAATGAGCACAGAAGAATACCCCAAACAGTTTCATGATGTATTGGGTTTAGGTAGAACTTTATTGCAATTATCTTTTGATAGGATGTTGATGGTTTGCCCCAAAGAGAATATTTTTATTGTGACCAATTCAGATTATTTAGATTTGGTAAAAGAACAGTTGCCTGAGATTGGTGAACATCAAATATTACAAGAGCCAAGTAGGAAAAATACAGCGCCTTGTGTGGCTTATGCTAGTTATAAAATAAAAACATTGAATCCAAATGCTACTTTGATTGTAGCTCCATCAGATCACATTGTGATGAGCGAAAATTCATTCAAAAACACGATGGATATTGCTATCAAACAATCAGAAGCAGAAAATTGTCTGGTTACTTTGGGAATAAAACCAAGCAGACCTGATACTGGATATGGATACATTCAGTTTTTGGATAATGTAGACGGAAGTCCAGAGGATGTTAGAGAGGTGAAAATGTTTACAGAAAAACCAAACTTTGAGTTGGCTCAACAGTTTATAGAAAGTGGTGACTTTTATTGGAACTCGGGAATATTTATTTGGTCAGCTGATTCTATTATTGATGCGTTTAGCAAATATTTGCCATCAATGCACGATTCGTTTAGCGAAGGAATGAAAGTTTACAACACAGAATTAGAGCAAGAGTTTATTAATCACACTTATGCCGAATGCAAAAATATTTCCATTGATTACGGAATCATGGAAAAGGCTAAAAATGTATTTGTGGTACTTTCAGATTTTGGATGGAGCGACCTAGGAACATGGGGAGCTTTGTATACTCATATCGACAAAGATGCTGGTCAAAACGCTATAATAGGAGATAAAGTGAATATGTATGACAGTAAGGATTGTGTCATTCGATTGCCACAAGATAAATTGGCGGTGATTCAAGGTCTAGAAGATTTTATCGTAGTAGAAGAAAAAGGAGTTCTTTTAATCTGTAAAAAATCAGAAGAGCAGCGAATTAAACAGTTTGTGACCGATATCAAACAAAAAGGAAATTAATTTCCCAAAAGGATTGACTTTAAAAAGAAAGCCTGTCTCGAGAAATCGGGTCAGGCTTTTTTTGTTAGTCAATTGTTGCAATGCATTTTAGTTCAATCCCAATAGGAGTGGGGAGGCAATTTATTTCGCAGGTAGTTCTGCAGGGTAAATTGTCCTTGAAATACTCAGCGTAAATTTCATTGTAAATTTTAAAGTCATCTTTCATGTTGGTAAGAAAAACGGTTACATCTACCAGTTTGTCCCAGGAAGAACCACTTGCTTCCAATACCAGTTTTACGTTGTTGAATACCGAGTGACATTGCTTTGCGATATCGTAAGATTTAATTGTTCCATCCTCGTTCAACTCTACTCCAGGAATTAC
>JAHEIE010000104.1 GCA_024639505.1 Crocinitomicaceae bacterium | reverse complement strand
TTTATAAAAACAGTTGCAATTAGCATCCAAGCACTTCTACTTACTTTTGAATTTTCGAGGGAGTCAAAAGCCAACAGGATAAGTCCTGCAATCAATGCATTGCTCTGGGAATTTTGAGTGGTTGTAATGAGTTCTATCAAAACAAAAAGGGAGGCAAACACAAATCCATTGTTTCGCGTGAATTTCAGTTTTTTAAGTCCAAGAAACAAAACAAAAACATTGAGTGAATTCCATAAAAACAAGCCAATCCAGACTGGGAAATAGGCAATAACTCCCATAAATAAAGCAAAGGAAGGGCTATACTTGAACAAATCGTAATGTTCTTGTGGATACGCTTTGTATAAGTCTTCGTTTTCTAACAAGTGAAAAAACGATTGCTGAAAAATAAGGTAGTTGTTGTAAAGCGTGTGAGAAAATCCCTCATTTGCCACCAACAGTCGTTGTGCTGTTATCAATCCAGTAAAAAGCAACATGAATCCCCATTGGAATTTCGTGTTGTTCGCAAGTGACAATAGTTTACTTCTCATGTTTCAAAAGTAGCGAAAATATCTTTCTCCCCTTTCTATTCCTTCATGGATTAATAAATTCGCTTATCTTTGCAAACCCAAAATACTTGAACAAATGACAACAGAAGAAAAGAACAATAAAATTGTAGACGACTTATTGAAAGATTTAGGAACCAACGATACTAAAACGCTTACTTCTGCGCTCAAAAGAGTTAGATCTAAAGGAAATGAAAAAGTAATTCCTGCTTTGTTCAAATTGATTGAGAAAAATGAGGACGAAAGCATTGTTGAAGAAGCAAAAAAAATCATTTTAGAATTGAAATCTACAGCTGCTATTCCATATCTCCTCAAGGAATTAGAGACGAATAAGAATACAGAAATTAGAGAATTGGTTTTGAATTCATTTTGGCAAACAGGCTTTAATGCGCATCAACACATGGATAAATTTGTAAGGGCTGCAACCAAAGGTTCCTTTATGGAAGCTTTTGAGGCCTACACTATAATTGACAACTTGGAAGGTCCATTTCAAGAAGAATCTATTATGGAAGCACAATTGGTATTGAAATCTTATTTTTCGGACAACAAACAAGAAGATGAAAAATTTGAAATCTTGAAAAACATTGCCAAGCAACTAGCTAATTACGAATTGACTATTCAATAGTTTTTGGTTTGTTTTTTTTGAACATTTACAAATAAATGAGTGCTCAATCTTCTTGCCTTTTCTTTAGCTAATTTGGCTTTTTCACCGAAAAATTGGCTGTCAATATTTTTATTCCAAAGCATAAGCCATAAATAAAAATGATCTTGTGAAATTTTGTATTCATTAGCCTTGTCGGTTCTTTGGTATGCCTCCATGGGATTTCCTTTGAACTTAATAATATGAAATAAATTTGTTTCCCAGAAATCGGTTAATTTCTCCAAATGCTTCTCCCAAATTGCATCTGTGGGTAGGATTGTGTTGAAAATTGGACCCAACGTTTCGTGTTTCCTAATTCTTGAATAAAAACTAGAAACCAACTGCATGATATCCGCACGGGCTGTTATTTCTTTCATCTAGCTTTGTAATAGTTTATTTTATAACCTTTGGCATAAGCCACATCGCTTGATGTATGGTATAAATACACCTTTAATTCTTCGAAATCTTCCCTGCAGAAATAGGATTCCTTAATGAATTCAAAATCATTTTCCCAAATTTTGGTAGAATGACAAGTTGCCGTGTAATAATTGCTATTTGGTTTGTCATCAAATACAAACTTTGTTTCTGGATGGGTCCTCCAAGTTTGTACTTCTATTTTGTCTCCCTTTTTCAAAGAATAAAAAGTGATAGGAAACCCAAAGGGATTATCTTGAGTCAGTTCTACTCCGGTAATTTGGGTCGTGTCTGTCGATTGCAATAAATTGGAATTGCCATTTATTTTCCCGAATGAAAAAATATGCTCACTTTCCAAGGAATTCCTATCCTTTTCTTTAAAATCATAGCTCCACACTAATTTTAAATCTTTGGTAGAATAAAAAGAATCATTCATTTTGAAAAAGGTAAAACTAGTGGCTAGCAATCCATAACCCCAAAACAAAGCTAAACTCCATTTTGACAGTGATATCCTTTTGTTTGAAAACAACAGGAAAAACATCGGATAAACTGGTGTGAAATAGCGACCCATCAATGGCCAAAGCTTGTCGTTGCCAACAGGATTCCAAGTCAAATATTGCGAAAGCATTATTAGAATTGTAGTACTGCCTATTACAACCAAAAGAATAATTTTTTGTTTGACAGATAAGAAATAGACATCTCCTGAATTTCCAATTGCAAAAAACAGAATAATGCAATACGCCAAAAGAACGAACCAAGATGGCATCTTGAATCTATTCCAACCTAAGTTTCCAATGTATCCAGTCATCATATCATCAAATTCGCGGAAATATGAGGTTACAAATACTCCAATTGTTTTTACTTTATTGGTTTTGATGTAATCCATTTGCAAATTCATGTCAGCCCGATAACCAAGAGTTACATCGTCTCTAAAATCTGGATTGTAATTGAGGTAAGAAGTATAAAAAGTATCTATTTTACTTTTCCAAGCTCCTGCCGAACCAAACCCTACTAAGAGAGATAGTAGAACTACAACTCCCA
>JAHEIE010000052.1:12035-13261 GCA_024639505.1 Crocinitomicaceae bacterium | reverse complement strand
AGGTGAGAAACATGCAGGCGACTCAACAACAGCAATGTCATCCAAAGATATGTCCCCTTCCCAAGATCCGTTACTAATTGCAATGAACCTAATTTTTATAACACCAGAATAAGAAGATAGATCAACATATTGTTGATTCCAAGACGATGCTTGAGAAGCTTGCTGAGAACCAGTAATTGTAATTTCATTTGTCCAAGTAGTTCCATTGAAAACTTGGGCGCTTAAAGATCCTATTTGGTTACCAAACATATGGTAATAAAATTCTAAAAACGGTGTAGTTAGAGAACTTAAGTCTATAGAAGGTGTATTCAAAATAGCTGTATCCGATGTTCCAGCTCCTGAAGCTTCAGTATAAAAGAATTTAGATCCAGTATTGGCAGACAAAGCTCCTGTACCTGAAGATGGAGTTCCACCAGATGTAATATTCCAATCAAAGACAGAACCTGTATTTGTAGAAGTCCAACAATTTGCAATAGCCGAACCGGTAGTAGTATTTGGATGTCCTTCTACTCCATCTGACCAAGGTCCAACATTCGTGTCATTGCATAATGTGGTAAATGTATAAGGACCAGCCCATGGACTTGAATCAGAAGCTGTACACAAAGAAGTGACATAGTACTGATAAGTAGTGAAGGCAGTAAGACCAGTTAAAGGAATTGTATCGTTAGATACAACTATTGAAGTTCCACTTCCAAGTGAAAAACCAGATGTTCCGTACTCTACTCTTGAGTTAGCAGATCCGGCTGTATTAGTCCAATTAATATTTGCCGTAGTTGATCCAATATTAAAAGCATTCAATGATAATGCATCCGGACAATTTGGAATAGCTTCCACTATCACATTATCAACAAAAAAGTCTGGTCCCCAATCTGAGACACCTATAAATCTAATTTGAATCGTCTTATTGGTATAAGTTGCTGAATCTAAAATTATTGTTTCTGTTACAAAAGAACCAGGACTCGTATTTCCTGCTCCATCATTTGAGGCCGGATTTGTCATTCCCCAAACTGTATTCCAAGCACCTCCAACTTCTCTTATCTGCACTGCGACAGAATCATCATAGAATGTCGAAGCGTTTCTTGACCAATCAAATTTCATTCTTGCGTTTGCACTAACTATGATTGGTTCAGACATCATGTGTAATGTTCCAGAAGAAATACTCCAGAAATTAGCTCTTGCCACACCTCCTGTATATGCAATCCAATTATTTGATCCTCCTGTTAAAT
>JAHEIE010000052.1:0-12025 GCA_024639505.1 Crocinitomicaceae bacterium | reverse complement strand
AAGACGTGAAATCTTGTAAATAAGGAATGGATGCTGCATTACACAAAGTAGTGAAAGTGAATGGTCCAGATTCATTGCTTACGTTACCAGGTCCGCAATTCACAACTACATAAACATCGTAAGATGTATTTGCCAACAAACTACCAATGGAGGCATTTGTATCTGTTGATGACATTGTTGTTCCTGTTCCGTATGTAAACCCTGATAAACCATATTCAATACTATAAGTACTAGAAGAACCATACATCCAAGTAAATTGAACAGAATCAGCATATATTTGATCAAATGAAACGCCAGAAATAGAAGGACAGGACAGGCAAGTTGCCAGATTAACCCCGGAATTCCCAGATGGAGTTGATGATCCCGCTGTGGTACCAACACCAGACATATTTTCTGAAAACAAAACTGAACCATCATTATTAATGATTTCATAACCCACTTCATAACCATATGAACCTCCACCATTCCAAATTGTTCTTACAGTATCGTTTGTAGCTGCCATAAAAGATAAATCTTCGGGACCACTACCAGAAGTAGGTCCGGAGTTTGTTAGTGTTACATTTGACAAAACAGCAGTTCCATTTACCGTTACGGTAATTGTATTGCCGTTCCAACTATCTCCATAATCATCATACATTCTTAAATTAAGTGCACAAGGTATTGCTGGGCAAGCTGCTACATTACTTGCAGAGTTAACTCCTGAAGGAGTTGATGATCCCGCTGTGATACCAACACCAGACATGTTTTCTGAAAACAAAACTGAACCGTCATTATTAATAATTTCATATCCAACTTCATAACCATAAGAACCTCCACCGTTCCAAATTGTTCGTATCACGTCTCCAGTATTTGCAGTAAAAGATAAATCCTCTGGTCCACTACCAGATGAAGAACCAGTATTTGTTAATGTTACATTCGAAAGAACAGCTGTTCCATTAACTGTTACAGTAATGGTATTGCCATTCCAACTATCTCCATAATCATCGTACATTCTTAAATTAAGGGTACATTGGGAATACATTAAATTCCCCACTAAAATAAGGAGAATAAGTAAAAAGTAATTTTTCTTCATTTGTGTTTATTTGGTTAACATTTTTTCACTGTTTCATTCTTAATAGAATGCATTTAGTTGGTTAAATTAAGAAAAATTCAACGCATTTTAAATTTATATTCCTTCAAACTTGTTAACAATAAAACGAAAATTGTTAATAACTAAAGTCAAAAAAAACTGAATTTATTTAATAACCATAGAAGGTATATGGGATGATGACACTTTTTTTAATTTTTCTCCTCCTAATTTAAAAATGTTAACATCTCCAATTTGATTGTAATTTTTCGCGTCAAATACAAATATCCTTCGCCCAATGACATTCAAGCCATAAAAATTTTCATTTTGATTTTGATAGAATTCAGATGGTGAGCTTTCAGTTCCGCTCGAATGAATAGAAAAAATAGAGTTATTAATGAAATAGAGCCGATCATTCTCTGTTGAGAAACTCAAATTGGATGGATTGCCCCCTGAGGTAAAAACAAACTGAAACAAAATGGACTTAGTGATCAAATCATACTGTGTGAGAGAAGAAAATTCGGTTCCGGTATTTCCTGATGTGAGCACCCACAAATTTCCCGCATTATCGAGTTGCATGCTATTTGGATTTACTCCTAATTTTAAGCTGTCCGTTTTACTTCCCAAAGCTGGATCTATAACATACACCCAATTCGAATCTGAATTTGTAAGGTAATCTCCCCTATCCAAGACCAATAATTCTGAATTATTGAGGATAACATCTTCGGTCCAGCCTTGGGCAGGTATTTCGGAAACAATAGAGTGTGTTGACAAATCTACTTTATACACAGCTTTTTGTTTAAGATCTGTGACATAAGCCGTATTTCCATAAAACTCAATATACCTCGGGCTATTAAATCCTAAAATCTCGCGCTGAAAAACAAGATTTGTATCAGTTACTACAATCTTTCCTGAGTTGTTTACAACAAAGTAATATTGATTTCGATATCTTTTTGCAGACTGAAGCACATCGCCAATACTAACTCCATTTATCAAACGATACTGGTTATTTTCAATCTCTCCAGAATTAGGATTCAATCTTGAAATCGATGCGTTTCCAAATCCGAAGTTCCCTTCGTTCAAGACTAAAAGAGAACCCGAGCCTAAAGAATCATCTATTAAGTTTTGTGGACCTATTTCTTTTTTACAAGACAAAACTGTAAAAAGTATGCCCATATATATATGTATCTGTTTCATTTAAAAAAAGTAAGAAATATCGAATGAATAGTTCCTCCCTGGAACTGGTCTATTGGCTACAACCTGAAATTGTTCATTGTACAAGTTATTTATTTTTCCTTTCAGGAATAATGTTTGAGTTTTTAACTTTAGCCTATATTCCAAAGAGATATTTGCTGGAAAATAATGAGGCATGTAAGCTGAATTGCTTTCGTCAATAAAAACTCGACCGTTGTAAATTTGGCTATAAGTCAATGATATTTTTTTATACCCCATTCCAAAAGTTCCAGATGCCTTATGGTTTGGAATATAAATTGGCATTTTACCTACCAATAAAGTATTTGAATTTTCAGAAATTCTATTCATCGAATGAGTAAAAGTATAAAAGCCCAACAACCCGAATGAAAAATCATTTATTTGACAAGAATAGTTGACTGATAATTCGGCTCCGGCATTTGTAATTTTCTTTACATTTCGAGGAGACCAAACTCCTGTATTTGTAGGAACCCATTGGATCCAGTTTTCTGTTTCATTATAAAAACCAGTAATGGAAGTGCTCCATTCTTTCGGTTTTTTCGTTTTTTTATAAGATATCGATAGCTCAGAATTCCAACCTTTTTCTGGCAAAAGTGATTCATTTCCTCCCACAGCCCAATACAAATCATTGAGAGTTGGTAATCGAAACACGCTAGCAATATTTCCTCTCAATTCAATTTTCTTTTTGAAAGGCGAATAAGCAAAACCTCCCCCAAACATTATTGGAGAAAAAGAAACATCAATAAGTTCTTGGCGAGCAAAAACCTCGTAATACAATTTGGGTAACGTCTCTGATATTTTTGAATAAAGTCCCAATTCATTCCTAGTCTTTTCCTCAGAAAAACCCGAAGATTTTACTTGGTACAATGAATTCCCCAAAGAGGTCTCTACATCGAATACCTTGAGCAGTTTGAACTTACTTCTCCATTGAGCTTGATAGGTGTTGATATTTGAAGTTGAAAAAATAGACGATATTGAATCGGTATAATTCAACTGCTCTTTGAAATAGGAAACTCTCAAATCACTTGTGAAATTATCCTGAAATGATTTCCAACTCACAAATGATTTTACGGACTTGTCTTCTTGTGTTTCCTTGTTAGAAACAGTAGAAAGCACAGGCGGGATTTCTCTGTCGCTATTAAAGAACAAAACTGTACCCTGAATCAAGTTCTTTTTGTTCATCCTCACTCCTATCTCATACTGGCCACCTTGCTGGCTAATTTGATTGTTTTCTTGGAAAACTTTTGACTTTTGGATGTCGCTCACATCGGTAAAATCAAAATCATTCTTTCCTTTACTGTGGTACATTTTTAATTGCTGAAACACTTTGTTTTTGCCGAATGACAATTGAAATCGCGCTGTAGAATTTGTAAAACTCGCTAACTGAACACCAGCCATACCAACAACATCTTTCTGCCAATTTAATTGGTTGGACAAATCTACACTTCCTCCTATTCCTCCGCTTCCGTTTAGTGAGCTTCCTCCTGAATAATTGATTCGCGCATTGGAAAGAAAAAAAACTGGAATCAATGACAAATCTGTTTGACCTAAAGAAGGTGAATTCATTTTAAATCCATTCCAAAACACTTGAGTTTGAGACGCTCCGTTTCCTCTTATGGAAAGCGTAGCTAACTGACCTTGCCCATAATTTTTTAAATAAACGGGAGACAGTTCCAGCAATTCATCCAAAGAATGAGTAGAATTAGAATCCATTGATAATTCAATGTGAGAAAATGTTTTGAGTTCGCTAAGTACTTCGGTCACAACAAAAGTATTAAGTGTATCTAATTTCTGTGAAAATCCCGTGTAGGCGAAAAAAAGAAATAAAATACTAACCTTATTTTTTAACCAACTTGGTGACATAGGATTGAGAATTGGTTGTGATTCTTACAAAATATACTCCTGAATTCAGTCCTGAAATATCAATTTTTCTGTGATTTTGATAGTCAAAAACTCGTCCTGTAAGATCAATAAACTGAACTTGCGAAATAGGAAGATTGGATTCTATGGTCAAAAAATCATGTGCTGGATTTGGAAATATTGACAACACAAGCTTTTCTTGTTTCACCGAATTGATTCCGTTTACATGAATCAAACCAATGGCGTCCAAATCGAAACCCGAAGAGCCGAAAGGAGTTGGCCAAGGATCATTGATTGCTTTTCCGCTTGAATCAAAGGTGCTAAAAGACTCATTTATTTTTCCGATTACGTCAATTATTTTGATATGAGTAATGGCAAATTTATTTAATAAACCAGTATCAGGAATTTCATCTAAATCGAATGGTGTTCCATAATTTACGTGGTATTTTCCTGCCAAATTGTGAATCTCAGTGGCAAACAAATTCCCAAAAGTCCCTACCTGACTTACTACCTGAGTTTGACTGGTGGAGGGAAATCGAAAGAAGTCTATTCCATTTGAACTGACTTCAACAAAAGCCAACTCCAAAAAAGTTGCCGTAAACCCATTTTCGAACACAGCGAAATCATATCCTGGACCATTAAAAACGGGCTGAGATAATTCCATTATTGCTTCACCACCATCGCCCAAACTCACTGTTGTTCCGTCCGCCTTTCCGAATGCATCGGAAGAATCTCCAACATTTGCAAAACCTAAACTTGTGTCATTTATTTGTTGAAGGCCTCTTCTTACGGTGCATCGATCTATCCAAGCCACAAAACTCGAGCTATCTTTGTGCATTGCTGTTGAGCCTGTTTGACCAGCCGAAGGGGCAAAACTTCCTTGACCCAAAGCAATTTGAGTTAAGAAAGAAAAGCAGAGTATTTGAATTGTATTTTTCAATTATTGTTTGATTATTCGATTGGTAAAAACCTTGTTTCCTTCTTGAATTCTGAGGAAATAAATTCCTTTATAATAACTCGTCAAATCAATCTGAAATTGACTCGTTTCTGGGATTTTGGTACTTTCAATTACTTTTCCAGTCACATCAATCAATTGAAATGAAATCTCTTGAAGTTCTTCTCCTAGAGAAACTTTCACAAAATTGTTAGTTGGGTTGGGGTAAAGTGATATCGAGTTTTTATTCAATTCTTTTACAGAAGTGGTTCC
This sequence comes from Crocinitomicaceae bacterium, assembly GCA_024639505.1. Taxonomy (GTDB): domain Bacteria; phylum Bacteroidota; class Bacteroidia; order Flavobacteriales_D; family CAJJDF01; genus CAJJDF01. Next base: position 6,680 of record JAHEIE010000052.1, on the reverse strand, counting down.
ATCATAAACCAAACTATCAATACAAAAATAGGCAGGTGTGTTCATTCCAAAACTTCCCGTATCCGAAGATGATAATTTAAAACTTAAACTCAAGTTTTCGTTCAGAGGAGTGAGATCCAAATATGTCCAATCTTTTATAATATAATCCGTTGAATCTGGTCCCCTAAAATCTGCCAAATAGAATTCCAAAGAATCTAATCCTCCGAAGACAGTTAGCTTTAGCCAGTCTTTCCCAAAAGTTCCGTCCAAAGCACCAGAGGCATTTGTGCTGTCTCCAAATTTCTTGGCAAATGCATCGCCATTTTTCATACTTAAATAAGTGTAAGTCGAATTATTGATATAAACACCTTTAAACATCGAGATTCCCGAAGATGGAGTGGTTAAAGAAAATAAAGAAGCAAACTCAGTACTTGTGGAATATCCAACTCCATAATTTGCAGAATTATTTACCCCATGTCCTGCAATACAGCTAAATTGATTTGTATAACTTGCAGTTGTGGTATCTCTCATGGAAGAATAAGCGAATTTCTTCCAAGATCCTCCCCAAGCTGTATCGTAATCATTTTCAAATCTCACCATTCCAGAATTGAAACCTCCCAACAAATCACTTCCGTTCCAAAACGTATCGAGAGGAATGGGTAAGTCCTCGAAGTTTGAATATTGGTGAGTTTGTGAAAGTGCAGAAAACGAGAGTAATCCTACTAAAATTAAGATGTATTTTTTTTTCATTTTTATGTATTCATTAATTAGTTTTTCTAAATAACAAATACCATTTTGCGAATTGCAGATGAAAATACTCCTTTACTAAAAAAGGAAAAGTTTCACTTGTTTTTATCCCGAAAACAGTACTTATGTTGTGCTTGGCAGGTCTCCTGACTTACTTCATTACTTGTTTTCCTTCCCATCCATAAACGAACAGTGGTTTATAAAACAAGCTTTTTTCGAAGCTTACAGTTGCGGGAACAGCTTAGGTTTTTCACCTAATTCCCTTTTAATCGAATGAGAAAAAATATCTCACCCAAACCAAATACGGCACAAATATAAAACAATCCTTTGATTTATGTTCTTTTAGTATTCAGTATAAATCAGTTCCTCACATTTTTATCTTATTTTTGTTTCATACTCAGTATTCTATGAAAAATAACATCCTTCTATTCTTCGGTATCCTTTTTCTTTTTGGCTGCATGGTAAATTCGCCAAGTGTTGTTGGTAATGAATCTAGCCTGCCCAACAAACCTACTTTTGAAGAAACATTTGGCTCTACTCCTATCCAAAATAAAATTTACGTTTCGGATATCAAGACTATCTGGGCTGCCAAAACGGGTTGGAAAATGAGCAATCCTGCCATTGATTTGGCAAGTGGAGAATCTATCAATTTTTCGTTTGACAAAATGGGATCTGATCTGGGTGATTACTACTACACAATTATACATTGTGATACCGAATGGAAAAAATCTGATTTGATACAATCTCAATACATGAGTGGTTTTTTCCAGGACTTTATTCAAGATTTTAAATTCTCTTTCAATACCTACGAAAATTTTGTGCATTATGAAATCAATGTCCCAAACAAAAATATGGGAATAAAGCTGACTGGGAATTACATTTTTAAAGTATTCAAAGACAATGATCCCGAGCAAATTGTATTTACTAAGCGATTTATGGTGTACGAAAACAACGTGCTCACCCGAGTAAAAGTGAATCGACCAAGCAATGTACAGGAGCGAAACTACAAACAGGAAGTTGATTTCGAAATTGATTTGAAGAATCTTATGGTGCCAGATATCAATAGAGACATCAAAGTTTTGGTACAACAAAATAATCGTTTTGATAATGCACTTTTCGATTTAAAGCCACTTTTTGTAAGAGGAAGTGTATTGATTTACGATTACAACAATGACGAAAACATATTTGATGGTGGAAATGAATACCGTTTTTTGGACACAAGAAACATGCGATTTAGAGGACAAAAAGTTCAACAAATCACCTTACAAAACAGAGAGACAAATGTGTATCTTTTTCCTGAAGTAAAAAGGAGATTTGGAACCTATCTTTTTTATGAAGATATAGACGGGAAATTTTACATCAGAAATCAGTTTGGAATCAACCAAGGAACCGAAGCGGACTATATTTATACGCACTTTGCTTTGAATTATCCGCATGAAATTACAGAAGGAGATTTGTATGTGTTTGGCGGAATGAGTGACAATGAATTTAGAGAAGAATTCAAAATGACTTACAATCCATTGGCCAAACAATACGAAACAAAAGTATTGTTGAAGCAAGGTTATTACGATTACATGTACATGTTAAAAAGACCACATGACCCAAAAGGTGACGTTGTATTCATTGAAGGTGATCATTTTGAAACCGAAAACATGTACAGCATTACCACTTATTTTAGTGATCCCGTGTGTAATTGTGACAAAATAATTGGACACCAGACGTACAAAAGTAACACAGCTCAATAATATCAATTCATGGAAATAAAAACTATAACTCACTACAGCAAAGACTATTGGAAATGCGTGAGACTGAGAGATAAAATATTGAGAGAACCGATAAATCTAATGTTCTCGGAAGAAGAATTGTATTTGGAACACGACCAAATACATGTAGGAGTATTTGAAAATGAAAAAGCTCTGGGCTGTTTTTCTCTTGTACCGGTTTCGGATAAAGAAATAAAAATGCGGCAAGTGTGTGTAGATAGTGACCAACAACAAAAAGGGATTGGCGAAAAAATGATGAAGTATTGTGAAGAATGGGCCAAAGAAAATAACTATAATGAAATTTCTTGCCATGCTCGGGAATCGGCAGTAAGATACTATGAGAAATTCGGCTACAAAACAGAAGGGAAATTATTTAGAGAAGTGAGTTTGCCTCACATGAAGATGAAAAAATCACTAGACTAAGTATTTTGGTTAAATTTTTAACCAACTCATTTTACATTGGTGAATGAAATCTGTACCTTTGTACAAATCAAAAAAACAGAAAAAAAGACATGGCAGAAACAATGAACTTAAACTTTTTGGCTGAATTAGGGCTAAAAGAAATCAACGATGGAACTTCTACAGGATTATACAATTTTTCGAATGGGGAAATTATAGAATCTTATTCGCCAGTAGATGGGAAATTGATTGGAAAAGTGAAAGCAACGACAAAAGAAGATTACGAAAAAGTAATGGTTGCTGCAACCACAGCTTTTAAGGAATGGAGACACATGCCTGCACCAAAAAGAGGAGAAATAGTTCGTCAGTTTGGTGAAAAATTAAGAAAATACAAAGAACCTCTAGGAAAACTAGTTTCTTACGAAATGGGGAAATCTTTGCAGGAAGGATACGGAGAAGTTCAAGAAATGATTGACATCTGTGATTTTGCTGTTGGATTATCTAGACAATTAAACGGTTCTACTTTGCATTCGGAAAGACCACTTCACAGAATGTACGATCAATATCACCCTTTGGGAGTTGTAGGAATTATTTCTGCTTTTAACTTCCCTGTGGCTGTTTGGGCTTGGAATACAGCATTGGCTTGGATTTGTGGAGATGTTTGTGTTTGGAAACCCTCAGAAAAAGCTCCATTGTGTGGAGTTGCTTGCCAAAATATTATGGCAGAAGTATTGAAAGAAAATAACTTGCCAGAAGGAATTTGCGGATTGATAAATGGAGATTACAAAGTAGGTGAAATGATGACTACAGACAAAAGAATTCCTCTTGTTTCTGCTACAGGAAGCACAAGAATGGGAAGAATTGTGGGAGCAACAGTTGCCGAAAGATTTGGTAAATCACTGTTGGAACTTGGAGGAAATAATGCCATTATCATTACACCAAGTGCAGATTTAGAAATGACAATTGTAGGTGCTTTGTTTGGAGCCGTGGGAACTGCAGGACAAAGATGTACTTCTACCAGAAGATTAATTATACATGAAGATGTGTACGATACGGTGAAAGAAAAATTAGCTTCGGCTTACGGTCAGGTAAAAATTGGTAATCCATTAGATGAGAAAAACCACATGGGACCAGTAATCGATCATGATTCTGTGAATACTTACTTAGCTGCGATTGAAAAAGCAAAAGCTGAAGGTGGAAAAGTTGTGGTAGAAGGTGGAGTTCTTGAAGGAGAAGGATACGAAAGCGGATGCTACGTAAAACCATGTATTATAGAAGCTAAAAACGATATGGAAATTGTTCAATCAGAAACATTTGCTCCTATATTGTACTTATTGAAATATTCTGGAGACTTAGAAAATGCTATTGAACAACAAAATGGCGTAGCACAAGGATTGTCCTCTTCTATCATGACAAACAGCATGAGAGAAAGCGAAATGTTCCTATCTTATCAAGGAAGTGACTGTGGAATTGCCAATGTAAATATTGGAACTTCGGGAGCAGAAATTGGTGGAGCATTTGGAGGAGAAAAAGAAACTGGAGGCGGAAGAGAATCTGGTTCTGATGCTTGGAAAATTTACATGAGAAGACAAACTAATACAATAAATTATTCCACTGAATTGCCACTGGCGCAAGGAATTAAGTTTGAGTTTTAGGATATAACTCCAATTCAATTAAAACCTTCTCACACTTTGGGAAGGTTTTTTTTGCAGTAAACTAAAGAAAAAAGAAGTATATCCGTTTATCTTGTTTAACTTTGTGGTAAATATATTAAACAACAATGAAGTCATTCAAAATTCTTTCACTTTTTCTTAGTCTTATCGCAAATTCTTCTTTTTCGCAGACTACCGGAATCATAAAAGGAACAATCACAGATAAAAACACTCAGGCTCTTCTTCCATTTGCCAACATATTAGTTGAAGGAACAGACTTTGGAACTTCCTCCGATTTTGATGGAAACTACAGACTAGAAATACCAACAGGAACCTACAACCTAAAGGTTACTATGGTGGGGTATCAATCTGATCAAAAATTTAATATCGAACTGAATTCTGGGAATGCACAAATCGTAAATTTCGAATTGGTGGAAGGAACAGAACTCAAAGAATTTGAGGTGACATTTGACAAAGAAAAAGAAGTTGCCACAACCGATATGGTAACTCCACTTTCTGTTCAGCAGCTTACAGTTCAGGAGATAAGATCCAATCCAGGAGGAAATTTTGATGTTTCTAAAGTTGTTCAAACATTGCCTGGAGTTGGTGGTTCGGCAGGTGGTGGAGGAAGAAATGACATTACAATTCGTGGGGGTGCACCCAACGAAAATGTATATTATTTGGATGGAATTGAAATTCCTGTAATCAATCACTTCCAAACTCAAGGCTCTTCGGGTGGTGCTCAAGGAATATTGAATGTCTCTTTTATAGAAGAGTTAAAACTAACCTCTTCTGCATTTGATGCCCGGTATGACAATGCTTTGGCTTCTACTTTTGTCATTAAACAAAGAGATGGAAACAACGAAAAACTCTCTGGAAACGTAAGAACTAGTTTAACAGAAAGCTCTTTCACACTTGAAGGACCACTCAGCAAGGATAAAAAAACAGTCTTTTTGGCTTCGGCCAGAACCAGTTATTTGGATTTGTTATTTACACTTATCGACCTTCCTATTCGTCCCAATTTTTCTGACTTTCAGTACAAAGTAACCCGAAAAATTGACAACAAAACTACGTTCACAGCTCTTGGAGTTGGCGCAATTGACAGATTTAGATTTGCCGAAACCAAGGACGAAACTCCTGAAAACACTTATTTGAGAGGTTCCCTCCCATTTATCAACCAATGGAATTACACCACAGGATTTGCGTTCAAACGATTGGTGAAAGATGGATATTACAACCTGACGTTGAGCCGAAATATGTTCGACAATCAGCTCGATCAATTCGAAAATGCGCAAAACGACCAAGAAGAATTCAGAAACTTGGGATTGCAATCTCAAGAAATTGAAAACAAATTTCGATTTGATATGAATAAATTTCAAAATGGATTCAAATACTCATACGGTGTAATGGGGCAATATGTGAAATACAAAACCAGTATTTACAACAAACTATCGAGCGAAGTACTAGATTCTCTTGGGAATGTATTGGTTCCCGAAGTAGCCTTGAATTTTGGAAGCGCCATTGATTTTTTCAAATACGGAGCTTTTGGTGCAGTTTCTAGAAATTTTTTCGAAGATAAATTATTGATTTCCGCAGGACTCAGAACAGACATGAACACTTTTACCAATAACGGAAACAATCCTCTGAATACGCTTTCTCCCCGAATTAGTTTTTCTTACAAGCTTACTAAAAAAGTGGATTTAACGGCTTCTGTTGGAAGCTACTACAAAACACCAACTTATACCTCTCTGGGGTTTCAAGGAACGGACGGAAGCTATGTAAACAAATCCATGGAATACATTCAATCCAATCATTATGTATTGGGAGCGCAATTCATCCCAAACAATGGAATGAGAATCACCGTAGAAGGATTTTACAAAACCTACAACAACTATCCAGTATCGATAGCAAATGGGTCTTCTTTGGCAAACCAAGGATCTCAATTTGGCTCAATAGGAAGCGAAGCGATTTCGAGCACAGGAACAGGGCAAACTTATGGTGCCGAAGTATTTGTTCAACAAAAACTAGTCAAGAACATCTTTTATGTCCTGAGTTACACCTATGTGCGTAGTTTGTACTCAGGATTGGATGGCGATTTGATTGCATCGGCTTGGGACAACCAGCATTTGGTTTCGGGAAC
>JAHEIE010000004.1:17518-59724 GCA_024639505.1 Crocinitomicaceae bacterium | reverse complement strand
CTATAAATACTTGTTTCGATGCTATAATAGCCTTTCGGGCATAATCGTAATGCGACAAAGTGGGAGTTACAATATCAATTACATCACATTTTTCAAGTAATTCTTCAAAGGAATTAAAAGAAGTAGTATTGAATTCACGCGATATGGTTTCACTCACTTCTTCGTTTAAGTCAAAAATCCCAACTAATTCGTACTCCGCAATTTGCTGAATACATTTTAAATGAATTTTCCCTAAATGACCTACACCAACAACACCAATTTTTAACATACTATTAAATTCAACTTTATGTGATTCAAAATTATTGAAAAATGAGGTGAATTCTGGCTTTCTGGGTTAATCTTATTAACACCGGTTCTCTAATTACTTTGAAGGAATTTCAACTACCCACATTCCTCTCAATTCATTTGGTTTGTATCCAGTTGCTTTGTCTTTTGGGTATAATTCGCTAATTCTATTGGCTGTTTTTGAGTCTATTTCGGTATTTATATCTCCGTGACATTTCATACACATATCGTTAGTTTCAATTTTATAATACCCTATTTTTTTTCCTTCTATTGTCTTTATAATTCCGTGTTTATTCTGCTCTAATTGAAATGATTTTAGAATTTCCAATTCATTTTTATTCGCCATGTTATTCGCATTTCTCGGCTTGTCTGTCACTCTTTTTACAGAGGAGTGTAATTTTGTTCCCATGCTATCTGTCAGCACTATAGCTTTTTCATTGCAAAACTCAATTGCACCATCAGCTCCGTGATTTTTCACTGCTTGCATCAGATTTTTTCCAAGTATTGATTTTGTTTGTAGTGCCAAGCTTTTTCCTTTTTCTAAATCACTTTGCTCAAATTCCATAACGGATTCTTGGCTCGAGTTTAAATGTTCTAAGTCCGAATTATACAGGAACTCCGAAATAGAAATCAAGTCACTTTCTGAAAATCCCATTTTTGGCATTAAACCATATTGATCGACAGCTTTTTTTATTTTTGATGTTTCTTTGGATGGTGAATTCAAAAATTGAATCAAAGATTCTTGAAATTCTTCCAAAGAAGTGGCTTCGTAAGCTTGTTTTATTGATAAGACAGAAGGGGCAATTCCCGTAGGAGAATTAGCTGGTAGATTGTGGCATGTTTCACAATTGCTAGAAAACAATTGTTTACCCAAAACTTTATTTTTTCCTTCATATTCGTTTTGCTCACCAGCAGAACATTTTATTAGAATAGAAAGACTAGATATAATAATTAGAAACGAAAGATGATTTCTGTTCATGGAGATTAATTTTTATCAAATTTAACCGATTGATAGAAGTTAGGAAGATACTTTTGTTACATTATTTCCTTTTTTTCTATTCTTTTCTCGTTCTTCTCTGTCCTTCACTTCTTGAATCAGTTCATTTCGTGAGAGAGTTTTTATTTTTCCACTCTCAACCTCCTCTAGAACCAATTTAAGCATCCAATCTGTTTTTGGGTCAAATTCATTTTTGAGATTGGTACTGCCAAAAGACCACAAAACTGAATTCCAGAAAAAGGCAGTTCTCCCATTTTTATATTTCTTGATCAATTCGTAGCAAGTCACTCCAGTTTCGCGGTACACTAGTTTAGTAAGGTAATCGCCACGTACGTTTGTCAAGTTTTTAATCTCATAAGAATATTCATCCCACAAGGTGTTTTTCAGTTCTTTATTTTGCTTTTTCTGTTTTCGGTTGTTCCTTTTTTTTGAATTCTTTATTTCTGCTAGTTCGGCTTCATGAGCATCTACAATAGAATCAATGATTTTGGCGTAGGTGTACATTCTGCGCGCAAAATATACCGTACGATTCCATTCTCGAGCAAAATTAGGGTCTTTGTAATTGAATTGTTTTATAATAAAAATAGGAATGGTATCGCCATTTTCTATCATATACATAGTTTGCTTATTTGTATCCGAGACTTCAGTAATGGGAACAGTTTTTTGAGCCAAAACAGGAGTGAAGAGGCTAAAAAAAAGAAATACCCAGAATGAAAGAAAATTTATTTTCATGACTTGGGTATTACAAAAATGATTCCATAATTAGTTTAGCTGAGAGCGGTTTGTTTTCCATTGGGAAACCTTTCCTTTTCCTACAGCCAAGGTTGGAGCTTTCTTCTGATTTTCAAATTCGAGAGCGGCAAAAATGGCTGCTACTTTTTCTTCCTCTTCGTTGTGATTATCTAATACAGAAGGGTCGGTAAAATAATTTTTCACAAAATTTGTGTCAAAACTAGAATCTTTGAAAACTTCATGATTGATGGCGTATTTACAGAAATCTAAGGTAGTTTCTACTCCTGTAATTTGATACTCATTAATGGCTTTATTCATTCTTTGGATTGCTTCTTCTCGGTTTTTTCCGTGAGTGATAAGTTTGGCAATCATAGGATCATAGTAAATAGGAATATCCATTCCTTCTTCCAGTCCATCGTCAACTCGCACTCCGTTTCCTTGTGGTCTTTGGTAAGTAACTAATTTTCCAATGTCAGGTAAAAAGTTGTTTCTTGGATTTTCGGCATAAATTCTTACCTCCAACGAATGTCCGTTAATATTCAGGTCTTCTTGAGTAAAACTCAATTTTTCTCCACGAGCTACATTAATTTGCTCTTTTACCAAGTCAATTCCAGTAATCATTTCACTTACGGGATGTTCCACTTGAAGTCTTGTATTCATTTCAAGAAAATAAAAGTTCTTGTTTTCGTCCATCAAGAATTCTACAGTCCCAGCACCGTAATAATCGCAACTTCTTGCTACATCACAAGCAGCTTCTCCCATTCGTTTTCTCAATTCATCGGGAACCGAAGCCGATGGAGCTTCTTCAATCACTTTTTGATGTCTTCGTTGGATAGAACATTCTCTATCAAACAAATAAACTATGTTTCCGTGAGTATCGGCTATCAATTGTATTTCAATGTGTTTTGGACTCCCTACATACTTTTCAATAAATACTTCTCCGTTTCCAAAACTAGAAATTGCTTCAGATACAGCTCTATCCATTTGTTCTTCAAACTCTTCTTCGTTTTCTACCACTCTCATTCCTTTTCCGCCCCCACCAGCAGAAGCTTTTATCAAGATTGGAAACCCTATTTCTTGTGCTATTTTTTTCGCAGCAGGAATATCAGAAATTGCGTGGTCTGTTCCCGGAACCATAGGAATGTTATATCCTTTTACGGTATCTTTGGCCATCAATTTATCTCCCATCAATTCTATTGATTTGGGAGATGGGCCAATGAATGTAATTCCCGCATCGGTTGCTTTTTGAACAAATTCACTGTTTTCTGACAAAAATCCATATCCAGGATGAATTCCATCTACATTCAAGTCTTTACAGATTTGAATAATTTTATCTCCTAACAAATAACTCTCTGCACTTGGTGGTGGTCCCACACAAACGGCTTCGTCTGCATACCTCACAAATGGTGCATTTCTGTCAGCTTCAGAGTAGATAGCTACAGTTTTTATATTCATTTCTTTTGCAGATCGCATTACTCTTAATGCAATTTCTCCACGGTTGGCGATTAGTATTTTGTTCATGTTCTTTTGGTAGAAAGTGGTTAGTAAAAGATGAGTTGTTTTAGATTTATTTCTTCAATTTCATCTCTTTTAAAAATCTTTTATTGTGTAATTTTTATAAAAATAAGAAATGTCTCACAGCTGTGAAGGTTTTAAATGTTCCATTTTTAAATTGATTCCCCATCCACATATCCCTGCAGATAAGAGAAATAGGAGGTAAGCTTTCCCTTTTCGCAAATAGTAGCTCTTTCTATTATAGTTTCTGAATCTTCTCGTATCAAGCTGGGTAAAACTTTGGTAAGTAATTCATTTCCAAAATCTTCGGACGCATCTCTGGGTAATTCGCAGGGTAAATTATCTACTGCCATAACTCCAATTGAGTTTGTGTCCATAAAATTAGTTTCACTTTCTGTTTGCGGATTGTAACCATACAAAGGCTCTTCAATTGTGCTAGGTCTGAGGGTGGAAGCCACGGGCCCGTCAATGTCGCAACTAATATCTGCAATTATTTTTAGGTTAAAATCTGGGTGCTTAGCATCCTCTTTCGAGAATATGAACGGTGCTCTTGCATCCCAATAATGGCAAGGAATGTACATGTCTCCAATGTCCGAAAAACGTTTGAAATCAGATTCAAATAATTCAGGATGATTGTAAAAATCTTGTACTTCGAATTTCCCTCCGTCTTTTTTCTTATTGTAATCTTTTACTGATAATTGAGTGTAAATCAAACCTTTTCGGTTGCTTGTTAAAAAATCTGTGGGCGAAACTTCAAAAATCCCTTCTACTTCGTGCAAAATCTCTTCAGCTCCTTTTCCAACTCTTCCTTCTCCCGAAATAATTATTTTATATCCCTCGGGTAGCTTTACTTTTTTGAGTTCTTGTCTCAATTCTTTGTAATCGTGGCATTGGTTGGCTGGTTTCAAGTCATACGTTCCAGATTTTAATCCATAAGCCAAAAAAGCGTTGTAAGCTCCTACAATTCCTGCGTACCTTCCAAAACCCAAAATCCTTCCTTTTTTGGGATAGGTAAGAGTTTCGTAATCTACCATTTTGATATTTTTGTCCAACATTAATCGGAGTAAATCTCTGTTGTAAGGCTGTTTTTTTATAGTATGCGAAAAATAGAAGTAAGTTTTGTTAGGCAAAAGAGCTTCTTTATTTACTTCTTTAACACCAATCAAAACATCGCAATCTGCAATATCATCAACCACATTAATTCCTTGATTCTTGTATTCGATATCAGAAAAAGCACGAATATCACTAGATTGAACTACCAGTTCTATTTCGGGAAAATCAATAGTAAGTTGCTTACATTGTTCCGGAGATAAGGGAACTCGCTTATCTGGTGGATTTTTTGTTTCTTTTACAATTCCAATCTTCATAGTGTAACGTGTTTTATTGTTCAAAAATAGGTAAATTTGCACTCAAATTAGAATTTTCAATGTTTAGACTTACAATTTTATCCTTCCTTCTTTTTCCAATCGCATTATTTGCTCAAAACTCTCCTCAATCTGAAATTTCTGGATTGGTTTATGGAACCGTTATTGATTCGGTTTCGGGCACACCAATGGAGTATGTGAGTGTTGCTTTGTATAATAAAAAAGACAGTTCTGTGGCTGCAGGATCAATTACTAACCAGAAAGGGAAGTATGAGATTTCTTCGGTTCAAGCGGGAGACTATTACGCGATAATCACTTTTGTAGGATACCAGCCAAAAGTATTTTCAAGTTTGGTGATTGATAAATCAAAAAGTGTATTCAATTTGGGAGAAACAAAACTGAATAATTCATTGAATTTGAAAGAAGTAACAATAAGAGGAGACATTCCAACTGTGAGTTATGAAATAGATAAAAAAGTTGTCAATGTAGAGAATATGACAACCACAGTTGGTCAATCTGCGGTGGAAGTTTTGCAAAACACACCTTCTATTCAGGTTGATGCACAAGGAAATGTAACTCTAAGAGGAAGTTCTACCTATCAATTATTGATAAACGGAATACCAACAGCTATGGAAGCTTCAGATGCTTTGCAATCTATTCCTGCTAGTTCTATTAAGAATATAGAAATTGTAACAAATCCATCGGCAAGAGAGCAAGCTGAAGGAGTTGGAGGAATTATCAATATCATTACCAAAAAGAAAAAACTGGAAGGTGTTAGTTTATTGGCTAATATTTCTGGCGGAAACTTTGAGAGATATGGAGGTGATTTTGCGCTAAATTACAGCGCAAAGAAGCACACTTTGAATATAAATGTGGCTTACAACCAAAGGAATAGCCCAAGTGACATTACAGAAGAAAGAGTTTCTGATTTTGGATCATACCAAACAAGAGTTGAGCAAGTGGGTGAGGCTTCATGGAAAATGGGAGGAGTAAGAGCTGGGGCAGAATGGATTTATACACCAAGTGGCTCGCATGTATTTACATTGGGTTCTACCTACGGAAGAAGATTAATGAAGCCTTATGACAATTCTATTTTTACAGAATATTCAAACGATTCTTTACTGCGAAGTTATGAGAACAGATACCGAGGAGATATTACAGTAACAAGTGTTTCTAATTTTATGTCATACAGATATTTAATAAACAGAGATGGAAGTAATTATTTAAATGTAAAAGCCATTTATAATTTAAGAAGTGTGGATGAATATAGCTACAGTAATTTTTTTGATAATGACGGTGTAAAAATAGGAGGAAACCTAGGTACGGAATTTGGTCCATCCAATGTATTTCGATTTGATTTGGATTACTACAAAACATTGAAAAATAAAATGGTTTGGGAAGTAGGACTTCAGGCACAATTCGGAATATCGAAGGATGATAGAGATAATTTTGAATACGATCCAGTTTTAAGGAAAGATGTTCTTCAACCCTTATTTTCAACAGATGTTCAGTACAATAGAAACATTCATGCAGCCTATTCTTTGATAAAAGGAAAAAAGAAAAAATTGGGATATCAAATAGGATTGCGAGCTGAATACACATTTAGAGAGATAGAGGCGACAAACATCCCAAATGCTTCGCAGGAGGTGAACCGAATTGATTTCTTTCCATCGGCACATTTTTCTTACAACTATTCCAAAAAAGATGAGTTTTTGTTGAGTTACTCAAGGCGAATAAACAGACCAAGATCTTATTATTTTGAGCCTTTCATTACTTGGGTAAGTCCATATTCGTTGAGAACTGGAAATGCCAACCTAAAACCAGAATACATCAGTTCTTTCGAAGTAAGTTGGATTAGAAAGATGAAGGACAAAGGAAATTTTTCTGTGGATGCTTATGCCAAAATATTGAACAATTTGATAAATAGAATTCCTGCTGTGTACGACACAAATATTGTAATTGAAGCTCCTGCCAACGCTGGAAACTCCCTATCGTTAGGAATGGATCCAACTTGGGTCTATTTCTTCAAAGATTGGTGGAATTCAAATCTTGGGGCTAGTTTGTATTATTACTCCGTAACATCTGCGATAAACGAGGTAGAAACAACCAACGAATCTTTCAACTGGAACCTCAATTGGATAAATACATTTACAATAAAAGGAGATTACAAATTGCAAATAATATCCAAATACAACAGTAAAACGGCAACACCGCTTGGATACATGGATGAAAACTATGGGCTAGATGCTTCCATCAGAAAAGCCTTTTTTAAGAATAAATTAGCCGTAACACTTCAAGCTAGCGATATTTTATCTACTCGAAGAGATATAACTTTCAATTCTACCGAGAATTTGGAAGTTTATAGGGTAAGAAATCCATTTTCACCTATGTACATGGTTACACTATCTCTAAAGTTGAATAACTATAAGAAAGCGATGAATAAAGAGGAAAAGCTAGACGACTTTTAAAGTTTGATTAACTTCTTAGTTTTTCCATTTATACTCAGAATGTACATCCCTTTTGGGAGCTTGGAAGTCTGAATGCTGTTGTTCTTTAACTCAATATGTGTTGAGTATTCTTTCCCGGAAAGATCAAATAATTGAATTTTTGAAGTAGCTAAATTTGCTCCTTCTACAAAGAGAATTTCATTGAATGGATTAGGGCTAACATAAAATGTTTCAATTTCAATTTTCCCAATAGAGGTAAAGTTGAAAGTTACACATCTCGAAGTGTCAACACAGCTTCCATTTGTTATCTCTACGGCATAACTTCCAGAAGTAGCTGCTGTAAAAGTAGCGTTAGTTTCTCCTGAAATAGCTAAGAATGAATTGTTGCAATCCAGCCATTGGTAGCTAGCACCAGTTTGGTTGGAAGTAGCTGAATTTGAAGTGACAACAAGACTTGTGTCCAGGTTGTTGATTGTAAGATTTAAAGTTACAATTGAATCACAATTCGCAGCATTTGTTAATGTGTCCTTTGCTGTTGTGTTATTTGCTGTATAGGTTACTCCATTTATCCAAGTGTAACTTCCGCAGGCTGTTTGAGTATCTATTCCTATAGTGGAATTATTGAGTGTTAGGTGCAACGAAATAATACTGTCGTAACCAGCTAAGTTGATCGTATCCTTGTCTGTATTGTTGCTAGAAGTATAAGTTACACCATTGTTAGCCCAAGTATATGTATCACATGCAATTACAGAGTCGGTAGAAAAAACATTAGTTTGAGAAACTAATTCGGAAATAGCTAAGGAAAAACTAGCAGAGGCTGCATCTCCTGAAGTTCCACCATCATTGTTGGCTGCAAGTCCAGCAGCATATACTGTAACGGTTCCAGTTCCTGCCGATGGGGCAGTCCAAGTTGCAGAAAAGGTTCGGTTAGTAGTTGAAGTAGCTGGTGCTGTATGTTCCAAATATTGTCTTCCAGAAACTGTAGATAACGATGAAAACCCTGTAGCACCTGATAAAGTTCCGGCTTGAGAATTGGAACTTGTAAGAACAACACCCTGAACAGCTCTTCTATTTCCAGAAGTTCCTGAAACATTCAATTCAAGTGTGTAACTATTTCCTGGAGTATATTGAGTAACAGCTGCACCCAAAGAGTTTTTCATGGAAATGGCAACTGTAGTTGTACCCGAACCTCCGCTGTGGCAAGAGCCACAAGTTCCTAAAGAAACTGGACTTCCTGTTCTGTCTTGACCTAATATTGCTCCAACACCGCCACTTCTTGGTACGTCATCCAATAAATCTATCGAATGAGAGGTTCTGTTGGCATCGAATGAGAAAAAAAGTACAGCAAATGCAAAAAGTGCCGATAGAAATAAAGTAGATTTTAGAATTTTCATGGTCGTATAATTTTTTTTAAAGCTAATAAATAAACCGTTATAATAAGAAATCTATTGAAAAGGATTGAGATAAAAATATTTAAAAAAAGAATAGGAAACCGTATTACAAGGCTTATAATATAAATGGACTTAGTTTATTTTATGAAATGGAAAGGTGTTTTATTGGGAAGAAAAAGGAATGAACTTTACAAAAAAAGCCATTCTAGTAAAACTAAAATGGCTTTTCAAGTAGGTGGAGTCGGAGGGTTTCGAACCCTCGTCCAAACAAGGAATAATCGAGCTTTCTACATGTTTATCTCACAATTAATTTTCGATAAGTAGCTGACCATAAGCAATCCACTACAAACTTATTCTTTTTAGTTTCGCACACCCATCAAGACTCTGGCTGCACTAGTTTAACAAACTTGATACCCAACTGCAATGAACAGTTAAACAGGAATTCATTGCTGGGCAGTTAGTCGGTCCAATATTTTGGAGCGATTAAGGTAACAGAACTCGGTTCTGGTTACGCAGCTAACGCGTAGTTGTTTTCTCCAATTAAATGGAATGAATATTTTGATTTAAGGAGCTAACATTCAATACTCCACATGCTTACTGGACAAATTCATCTCGCTGTCAAATCCAGTCGACCCCAATAGTTATGGTGAAATTAATCAATTGATAAATGATTTTGGATGATTTTAAGAAAAAATTAAATGACGAGATCTAATTTATACTAAATTATGCCTCAATTAGAACATTAGAGTGATATTTATCTATGCAACTTGGGATTAAGATTTAAGTCCCCAGTACAATCCATAGAGAATAATTGCAGAGGTAATCGTTCCTTTCACTATGAAAAAAATGATTGCGGCCCAACCCAATTTTTTAAAATGTTTCTTTTTCATTTAGATATTCTCTGTTATTTTAATACACTTATTGCTATGAAATGACAACAACTTGTGTATTTTTGAATTCAAATTTATTTCAAAAAAGTTCCAATTTCTATGATTTTGGTCATACACATTAAGAATCATCCACTATGTCGTTCATATCCGAATTTTTTAAAAACAAAACAGAAGTAGGCGCAGTAGCACCAAGCAGTAAATTTTTGGGCAATAAGATGTACGGAGGAATTGATTTTTCTGAGGTAAAGTGTATCGTAGAATTCGGTCCTGGAACAGGAGTTTTTACCAAAGAAATTTTGAAAAGAATGAATCCAGATGCTTGCATAATCATTTTTGAAACAAATCCTAGTTTTTATCAAAAGCTAAAAGAAGAGATAAAAGATGAACGTGCATTGATTGTGAATGAAAGTGCAGAGAAAATAGGAGAGTACCTTGCTATTGAAAATCAAGAAAAAGCAGATTTCATTATTTCTTCTTTGCCTCTCACTGTGTTTCCTAAAGAACTAAAAGAGAATATCCTAAAAGGAGCAGTTGACAATTTGAGCGAAAACGGACAATACATCCAGTTTCAGTACTCCTTGAATGCACATAAACTATTGAAAGAGAAATTTGGCTCAGTAAAACTGGCTTTTTCTCTAATCAACATGCCTCCTGCATTTGTTTACAAATGTTCGCTATAAAGTCAGTTTTGAGACTTTGATTTAGGCTTTTACCACTTCACCCCAATCTTCCCAGTAGATTTTCTGCTTGCCAATAAATCATGAGCTTTTGTAATCTCTGACACAGGAAATTCTCCTCCCGAAATAGGTTTAATAGATGTGTTTTCTTTAATCAATTTGATTACTTCTTTCATGCAATAACTCACAACTTCGGGTTTAACATCGCCTACAGACAACATGTTCACACCAATCAATCCTGATGATTTGCCGAGCATTTTAAGTGGCTTTATCTTTGGTGTTTTTCTCAATAGTCCCAGTAAAGTAAATAAATTTGGTTTTTTTCCCGAAATACTTGCTGCTCCGTAATTCACAAGCCTTCCGCTGACTGACAAAATTCTAAAATCTTCTTTGATAGATTCTCCACCAATGGAGTTGAAAATAACATCCGCTTTTTTGCCTCCCGTCAATTTTTTAAATTGTTCGTGGTAATTTGATTTAGATAAATTAATAGGAAAATCTACTCCATTCGATTTGAGGTAGTCAAATTTAGAATCGGAACTTGTGAGTCCGTAAACTTCGCATCCTTTGGCTTTGGCGATTTGGGTAAGTGCAGTTCCTACACCACCTGCGGCTGCGTGAATCAATACTTTGTCCCCAGGATGTAAATTTGTGACATATTGGCTAGAATAGTAAGCTGTACAATACTGAGTTGCAATTGCTGTGGCTTCTGCAATACTCCAATCGCTTGGAATCTCGGCAATTGCGCTGACTTTTGTTTTTGCAAACTCTGCATAACCTCCAAATCGAGTTAAACCGACTACTCGTTTCCCAATCCAATGTTTGTTTTCGTTTTCCGCTACTTCTGTCACTTTTCCAACTACATCATAACCCAATACACAAGGAATTGGAGGAGCGCCTTTATAGAGTCCTTGCCTTGCCATTACATCTGCATAATTGAGTCCAAATCCTTCACATTCTATCATCACTTCTCCTTGCTCCAAAGTAGGTAAATTTGTATCTCTTAGTTCTAAATTTTGTTGGTTCTTTCCGTATTTAGTCAAAAAAACTGCTTTCATAGTAAGGTGTAAGTTATAAGAATTGAAATGATAAGGTAGGTAGTACAATCACTAATTGAATTTTATCGCTTTTACGGGTTTTATATTCGCAATAAATAAAGAGGTAATGAACAAAATAAAAAGTGCCAAACAAATAGTTATAAAATTGATAATAATAAATTCTGTCCATTCAAATCCAAGAGGAACCTCCGAAAGATAATATTTCTCTTGAGGCAACTTGATGAAACCAAACATAGATTGAAGCCAAATAATTAGAAAAGCAAGTGAGTTTCCAAAGATGATTCCTCTCCCCAAAATATAACCTCCCAAATTGATAAAGACTTTTTGAACCACATAGTCTTGAGAACCAAATGATTTCATGATTCCTATGAAACTAATTTTTTCAACAATAATCACCAAAAGCAAAGCAGCAATATTTATCACAGCTACCATAATCATAAGCACAATGATAATTACCGCGTTGGTGTCTAGTACATTTAACCAACCAAATATCTCGCTTTCCATGTCAGTTACTTTTGACATTTTTTGAAAAGGATCTGTTACAAAACTGATTTCTTTTTCCATTTCGTCTAACTTATCAAAATCTTGGATATAGATTTCGTAACCTCCAATAAACTCAGATTGGCTTCCTCCGGTGGTTCTCAAAATAGTTGTAATAGTGCCATTTGAACCTTTGTAAACTCTGGTAGAATCATTGATAGACTCGTAATCAAATTCGCCCGTAGCTGTCACACATTCGCCATTTGTTGAATTTACTTTTAGTTGTAACCAAGCCGTGTCAGGAATAGATACAGGTTCTGATTTAAGAGTTACTGTATTCATGGCGTAGTCGTTGGTAATAACACGAATTACAGTATCCTTATTGGCACAAAATGAAATAGATTTTTGAAACGATAAGACATCATCCTGAAACTGATACATATAATATTCGTTGCCGCCTACTGAATTAGCAGTAATTCTTACATGTTCATTTTTTGGCGACAATTCCAAAAACAAGGAAGTTGAAATCCCCCAACTATTTAGTTTTTGAATGTGCTGAATGTCAGCGAATACAAATTGATTATCAAATTCTTCGAGTCCTGTTTCATAAATTCCAGAAATCACAAATGATTTTACAATCGGTTTTTTTCCGTTAAAAAAGTAACCTCTTATTTTGTCGTTTACCGATAGTCTTAGTCTTTTTTTAAGGTAGTTAGAAATTAAAATACTGTCGTTAGCCTCCGTTTTTTGAGCCCTAAAAGTTTTTCCTTCTATGAGTTTTGTTTCAATAAAATTCCAATCAAAATCGGTATTTAGTCCTTTAAAAATAATTCCCTCAATGTCTCGATTTACTTTTGTTTCGGTATCATACACCACAGTATCCGCATTGGATTGTAAAATCCCAGCTTTTGTCGCAAAGGTTTGAATATGACTAACTCCAGCTATATTTCTTACTTCGTTCATGTAAGTTTTAGAAATATGAATAGGCGAGGTTTCAAGACTAAAATTGGTTCCGCCCGATGTGATTTGAATGTGAGAAGAAAAATTAACGACCTTGTTTTTAATTTCTCTTTGAAATCCTCGCACAACAGAAATGGAAATAAGCATAACTAGCATGCTTATTGTAATACTCACAATAGCCACTTTAATAATGGGTTTGGAAAATTTATTTCCTGTGCTCAGTTCTTTTCTAAGTTTATTTGAAATAAATTTGCTTACCAAAGTTTGAAGTGTTAAAATTATTCTTCGTTAAAATTACACAAATTATGAGTATTCGTCCCCGCCATGTTTTTTCTTTTTTATTCTTTTTATCTTTTTTTGGGTTTTCGCAAGAATCTAGCTTAACCACTCAGTTCAAAACAGACATCGTGTTGGGAGCAGAACGAACCCAAGAATATCTTCCTTTTTTAAAAGGAAAAAAAGTAGGAGTAGTTGCAAATCAAACTTCTATGGTTGGCTCTACTCATTTGGTAGATGCACTGTTGGAATATGGAATTGACGTTAAAAAAGTGTTTTCTCCCGAACATGGTTTTAGAGGAACTGCCTCGGCAGGGGAACATGTTCAGTCATCCAAAGACAAGAAAACTGGTTTGCCAATTGTTTCGTTATACGGCACCAATAAAAAACCAAAACCAGAACAAATTGCAGATATTGATTTGCTGTTGTTTGATATTCAGGATGTGGGGGCAAGGTTCTATACCTATATTTCTACTTTACATTACATAATGGAAGCTGCCGCAGAAAACAACAAAGAGGTTTTGGTACTAGACAGGCCCAATCCCAATGGTTTTTATGTAGATGGTCCAATTTTACAAAAAGGATTTGAATCTTTTGTAGGAATGCATCCAATCCCTGTAGTTCACGGATTAACAGTAGGAGAGTTGGCAACCATGATAAATGGTGAAACTTGGCTAAAAGGACAAAAGAAATGCAAATTAACTGTGATTTCTTGTCTCAATTATTCTCATTCGGATTTTTATGAATTGCCAGTAGCGCCTTCGCCCAATTTGCCCAATATGTCTTCGGTGTATCTGTATCCATCTTTGTGCTTTTTCGAGGGAACTTCCGTAAGTGTAGGTAGAGGAACAGACTTGCCTTTTCAGGTAATTGGTTCGCCTCAAATAGATACCGGTTCTTTTGTTTTCACACCTAAATCTGCTGTGGGAGCTACAAATCCAAAACATTTGGGTAAAGAGTGTATAGGGTATGATTTGAGTTTGTTTGGGTTGTTGTACGTAAGAAATACCAAGGGATTGTATTTGCATTGGCTGATTGGGATGAATCAAAAAACAAAAGGTGATTTTATTACCCGAGCTCGGTTTTTTGATTTATTGGCAGGAACAGATGAATTCAGAAAACAAATAGAGAAAAATGAATCCATCGAAAATATTCAGAAATCTTGGGAAGAAGGATTGGATTCTTACAAAAAAATGAGAAAAAAATATTTGTTGTACCCAGATTTTGAATAAGTAAATAAGGTAGAATTTAGGAATCTGACAAGAAATAGAATTTCGATAAAAAATTGCCCTGAATTTACTTTTAAACTAATAGAATTATACTAATTTTACTACATGAGCGAATTTGTAGTTTCAGCAAGAAAATATAGACCCAATTCATTTAATAGTGTAGTAGGGCAAGAGTCCATTACTTCTACATTGGAGAACTCTATTAAAACGGGGCAAATGGCACAAGCTTATTTGTTTTGTGGACCAAGAGGAGTGGGTAAAACTTCTTGTGCTCGTATTTTTGCAAAAATCATCAATCAAGATTCTTTGGGCGAAAATGAAGATTTATCTTTTAATATTTTTGAACTAGATGCCGCTTCGAACAATTCGGTAGAGGACATTCGATACATTACGGATCAAGTTCGAATTCCGCCACAAGTAGGAAAATACAAAGTGTACATCATAGATGAGGTTCACATGTTGTCAAGTGCGGCATTCAATGCTTTCCTAAAAACATTGGAAGAACCGCCACCGCATGCAATATTCATCCTTGCAACTACCGAAAAACATAAAATAATTCCTACCATATTATCCAGATGTCAGGTTTACAACTTTAATAGAATAAAAGTAGTAGACATGGTGGCTCACTTGGAGAAAATTGCTGAAAAAGAAGGGATTACCTACGAAAAAGAAGCGTTGTACGTAATTGCCGAAAAAGCTGATGGAGCTTTAAGGGATTCTCTTTCTATTTTTGATCAAATTGTCAATTTTTCGAACAGAAACATAACGTATGATTCTGTCATTCAAAACCTGAATGTACTGGATTATAATTATTACTTTAGAATAGTTGAAGCCATTAACAAACACAATATTTCTGATTGTTTGTTGGCTTTGGATGAAATACTAAATCATGGATTTGATGGACATCATTTCATTACTGGTTTAGGAAGTCATTTTAGAGATTTGTTAGTTTCTAAAAGTCCAGAGACTGTAAAACTGCTAGAAGTAGGAGAGAATGTGAAAGAAAAATATCTCTCGCAAAGTGTAGAAACAAGTGCACGAACCTTGGTGAAAGGTTTGGAGCTCATTTCGGATGCAGACACTCATTACAAAACCAGTAAAAACCAGCGGTTGTTGGTTGAACTCACACTTATTAAGCTAAGCTCACTCGGACAAAGTGAGCAAAAAAAAAATCTAGAAACTAAAGAGAATTCAAAAGTTTCTGAAACCGAAATTAAATCACCTTCGGAAAATTCTAATTCGTCTTCGGTTGTTGCTGCTCCTGTTCAGGAAGTAAATGCAATGCCTCTAACTCCTGGGCTAAAAGAAGTTGAAGAAATTCAAAAACAACCTGAACCTCAAGAAAAGCCGAAAGTAGTTTCGAAACCGATTGTCAAAAACACCAACTTTTCTGGATTTTCAATCAAGCAAACTCTTGAGAAAAAACAAGAGCAGGCAGAGGAAGAAGAGAGAAAAGACAAAGATGAGTTTACTCTAGAACAATTGATGGTAAAATGGCAAGAATATGCCGTGAGTGCCAACGACAAGAACAAAAAAACGCTACACACTGCACTTACTTGCAATACTCCAGAACTGAAAGATGGTTTTGTGATTGAACACGTGCTAGATAACAAAACATTGTTTGACAATTTCAACAGAGAAAAACAAACTTTTCTGGATTATCTAAAGAAAGAATTGAATAATTATTTTATTCAACTTCAAGCTAAGTTGGTAAAAAACGAAAAGGCGGAGGTTTTTCTGTACACCGACAAAGAAAAATTCCTAAAATTATCCGAAACCAAACCAGAGTTGCTTTATCTGAAAGATAAATTGAATCTGGATTTTGAGTTTTAGAGTTTGATTATTCTATAATCAACTAATTTTCACCCCAAAAAAAACGACATAAAAAAATCCTGTTCCAAAAGGAACAGGATTTTTTATTCAACTAAAGGTATACCTTAGTTTACAGTCTTAGCTAATTCAGAACCAGCTTTGAACTTTACTACATTTTTAGCAGCAATTTTGATTTCTTTCCCAGTTTGTGGGTTTCTTCCAGTTCTTGCAGCTCTGTTAGATACAGAAAAAGTTCCCCATCCTACTAGAGATACTTTGTCACCTTTTTTCAAAGATCCCGCAGTAGCGTCCATAAATCCTTCTAAAGCTCTTTTTGAGTCAGCTTTGCTCAATCCTGAATTTGATGCCATAGCATCGATTAAATCTGTTTTGTTCATTTTCTTTTGTTTAAATGATTAATAAAAAACATTAACTTTCGTTAACTGTAACAAATATATACGAAATCCTTTATAAACCAAGTGTAGCAAGGGTTTATGTTAATAAAAGTGAGTAAATGTTCATAAAAACGATTGGTTTTAATATGTTTTTACCAATTACCACCTCAATTTGCTACAAACCACTCATTGTACGAGTCTTAGGCTATTTCGTGCAATCCATTTGTAATTTATTTGTAGAAAGTATCTCTTTTGGGTAATTTAGAAGAATTCAAACCCAATTATCAGAATGAGTTTTTCGATTACAATTATCATCATTATTACAACAGTAGCCATTTCGCTCTATGTTTCAGAAAATTTGGACTTGAAACATAAAATGTTGTTCAATCCGGCTAAGGTTTATTACCACAACGAATGGCACAGATTGTTTTCGCATGCATTTATCCATGCCGATTTAATTCATTTGGGAATCAATATGTTTGTGTTGTATTTCTTTGGGCAGTATGTTGAGCTCTTTTTTACACTCAAATTTGGTTCCTTAGGTTTACTTTATTTCATAACCTTATATACAGGGGGGATTTTATTTGCATCACTTCCTGCTTTGCGAAAGAATAAGGATAATCCCGTTTACAATTCTTTGGGAGCTTCGGGAGCTGTATCTGCAGTTTTGTTTTCCTCCATTATTCTGGATCCTACCAATACCATTTATATATATGCGGCTATTCCTATGCCAGCCATCGTTTTTGGAGTATTGTATGTAGGATACGAAATGTATATGAACAACAGGGGAAGAACTAATATTGCTCATGATGCTCATCTATTGGGAGCTTTGTTCGGAGTTCTTTTTACAATAATTATTAGTCCTAAGTTTGTTATTGTTAACTTTATTCAACAAATTCAAAACATAATCTAAAAAAAATCACTAATATTTTGAGTGCAGATCTACTATACAACGGAGAGTTTTTTCCAACTGACCAGCCCATTCTTTCAATACACAACAGATCCTTTAGGTATGGCGATGGTTTGTTCGAGAGTATTCGTGTGGTGAATGGTGAGGTTTACAATTTCGAGGCGCACTTTTCTAGGTTACTAGAAGGAATGAAAGTGTTTCGTATTGATATTCCATATTTCTTTACTTTGGATTATTTTGAAAATCAAATCAAAAGCCTGCTTCAGCACAATGGAATTCATCATGGAGGAAGAGTAAAACTTACTATTTACCGAAAAGGTGAGGTGGCTTCGTATTACTCCGAAACAAACGAACCAGGATTTATAATTGAAGCTGAGCAGTTTCCGTCCAATGATTTTGTGTTGAGCCCAGAAGGAATTGATGTAGATTTGTTTAATGATGTTACAAAACCATTGAATAAATACGCTTCTTTCAAAACAACTAATGCATTTTTCTATGTTGCGGCCATTCATGCTGCCAAAGAAAAGGGATTGGGAGATCATCTTTTGATTAATGATAAAATGAATATTATTGAAAGTACAAATTCTAACTTCTTTATAGTGAGTAACGGTGTGTTGTACACTCCACCGCTTTCTTCTGGTTGTGTGGGAGGAACTATGAGAATGAAAGTAATAAATTTGGCTCTTTCAAACAACATCAAAGTGTATGAAAGTTCTATTACTGCAGGTCATTTATTGTCGTGTGATGAAATTATCCTTACTAATGCTATCCAAGGAATAAAATGGGTGAGGAGTTACAAAACCAAGCGGTTTTTTCATAAAATGGCCGATCAATTGGTTCAGCTTTTAAATCAAGATACAAAATCAGTAATTCAAAGCTAATTGAGTAAAGGATTTTGAGGAAAATTGGAAATTACTCTGTGCTTTTCGCTCATTTTTTCCATTGTTTTTTTCCAAATGTCTTCGTTTTGGTAATTCATGATAGTTTTTGCCGAAAGATTACCAACAAACCACGAGTTTTTGGTTAACTCATTTTCGAGCTGACCAGCAGTCCATCCGGAATATCCTAAAAAGAATTTCAATTCATTTTTTGAAATCTTGCCATTTGAAATTAGAGTAGATAAATCAGTGAAGTTTTTGCCGTTCCCGAGATAAATATTGTCAAAGATTTTAATGCTGTCCTTTATTACATCAGGTCTGTTGTGAATATAATAAATGCTATCGGTATCCACTGGGCCACCCAAACTAATTTTGAATTCATCTGAACGTTCATTGTCAAAATCATTCTTAAAATCCGACAAAGATTCTTCGATGTAGTGATTGAGCACTAATCCAAATGCTCCTTTTTCATTCATTTCACAAATGAGAATTACGGCATTAGAAAAATAATTATCATTCAAAAAAGGATCAGAAATCAGTATTCTGCCTTTTTGAACTTTCAATGAATTGAGTTCATTAAAATTAAATAATTGTTTTATTTCTTCCATAACTATATGAATATAGAAATAAAAAAACGATTAATTGTAGTGTGGCGTGTAATTTTTTGCCTGAACTATTGAAATCAAATCTTTTTCAAGAGATTGAACAGGCGATTCTATTATTCGATTTATTTCCTTTCCATTTTCGTAGATAATAAACGTAGGGACGTATTTTATTTTCATTCCTTTTTCAAGTTTTTGGGGTGTTTTTTTATCTAAATCCATTCCAATAATCTTAAAATCAGTAACATTCAAAAATCGCAATATATTATAAAACCTCGGTACTTCTCTTTGGCTATCGCTGCACCAAGTTCCCATATAAATGGTAACAGACATTGATTTTAATCGCTCGGGATTATTCAACAAATCATCAAGAGTTTCGGTATCTACAGGATAGGTATAAAGCTCATTATTGAACCAATCTTTGTGAATGCTCTCCTGAATATCTCGAACAGTAATTTCACCAATGAGCTCTGTGCTTGATGTGGTTGCTTTTTTTGTTGAGGAACATTGTGTCAGCAATAAGAAGCAAAGAATGCTACTCAAAAAAACTTTCGTTGATATTTTTAACATAAGGAAGGTTTGTAAGTGCGATAATTATTTCTTTGTAATTTTTATCCATTGTTTCGCCAATGCACAAGATTTGATTTTCTCCACAGCCTATTCTTCCTGTCGAGGATTTGTAAATGGCAATAGTTTGATCAATGGATTTTATTTTATCCAGGTATTCCGATTCGTTGGGAATACAAAACTCATAGGCCAATGAGGTTCCTCGTTTTTTTATCAGTCCTTTCTTGTCCAATTTAGAAAATGAAAAATCCATTTTTTCTTCAGCTTTTTTTTGAGTAGCTGGCTGAAAAACAGAGCACCCTGATAGAAGTAGGAAGATTATAATTCCTGCTGTTATTTGTTTTAAGTTCATAGTTAGATAGTTTTTAGTTAAGAATTTTGAATAACAACTCCTTGAGCAAATCATTGTGACTGGCAGAGGTGTTATTTACGCCTTTCGATTTTAAGTCGTATTCTTTCATATATTTCACAATTTTCACCAATTTGGTAGGTGAATAGTTGCGAGCAGCATTTTTATAGTCTTTAATAAAATAAGGCGAAATTCCGGCTTCCTTTGCCAAAGTATTGTCGTTTCCTTTGTTTTTAGAAAAAGCAACAACACTCACTTTTGAAAAATAGGAGAATAAAAACCCTAGAGTCAAAACAAAAGGATGAGCTTTTTCATTTTTACCAAAGTAGTAAGCGATTTTATAGGCTGCTTCGTGATTTTTTGCAGAAAGTGCGTTTTGCAATTCAAACACGTTATAATCTTTACTTATCCCAATGTGATCTTCTATGGCTTGAGATGTTATTTCTCCGCCAGATTTCAAAATCATGGCCAATTTTGAGAGTTCATTGTCTACTTTGCTAAGGTCATTCCCTAAATATTCTGCCAACAAAGAAGCGTTTCTGCCGTCAATTTTTAACTTATGGCTTTTCGCCTGATTCTCTATCCAGGCAGGCAATTGGTAATCTTTTATTTTTGCCGCAGTAAAGTATAATGAGTTTTTTGAAATCACCTTGGTTATAGCTTTTCGCTTGTCCAAGGTTTTGTATTTATAACAAAAAACTAGAATAGTGGATGGTTGTGGTTGTTTGAAATAGTTTTCAAATTTATCAAGAACCTTTATCAAGTGTTGGGCTTCCTTAATTATTACGACTTGCTTGTCGCTCATCATCGGGAATCTTTTGCAGGTTTCTATAACTTGATTTGGATCAGCATCTTTTCCATAAAAAATAGTCTGATTAAAATCTCTTTCGTGTTCTTGCAATAGGTTATCTTCTATGTAATCAGAAATCATATCAATGAAATAAGTTTCTTCTCCTTCCAAAAAATAAATGGGCTGGAGTTTCTTCTGTTTTAAATCGGCTATTATTTCTAGGTGATTCATAGTGTAACAAAGTTATCAAAAAACCCAAAATAGAATCCAAAATTGTGAAATAAAAGTTTAGTGAAAAGTATAGAATAAGTTCAAATTCTGTTTCGTACTTTTGTGTGTGCTATCGAAAATAAAAATAAAGAATTACGCTCTTATCAATGAGCTCGAAATCGACTTTAACTCGGGTTTTTCTGCTATTACAGGAGAAACCGGAGCTGGTAAGTCTATCATTTTGGGAGCTCTCGGATTGACATTGGGCGAGAGATTGGATGGTGCAGTTTTGAACGAGGCAAGCGAAAAATGTGTGATAGAAACTTGGTTTGGAATCAAAGAACTGAATCTTCAGTCATTTTTTGTAGAGCATGAGTTAGATTATGAGTCTGAATCTATCTTGAGAAGAGAAATTTTACCTTCGGGTAAATCACGAGCTTTTATAAACGATACGCCAGTTTCTTTAGCCATATTGAAACAATTGAGTGAAAAATTAATTGATGTTCATTCGCAGCACCAAACATTATTACTGAATACCAACGAATATCAATTGAGTATAGTTGACGCCAATGCCAAAAACTATGAGCTCAAAAAGGAATTTAAGTTGGAATTTGAGGTGTACAAAAAACTAAAATCTGAACTTGAAAACCTGAAAGAAAAAGAAGCTAAACTAAAATCCGATTTAGACTACTTTCAGTTTCAATTTGATGAGTTAGATGCGTTAAATCTAGAAGGGGTTCATCAAGAAGAAATGCAAGAAGAATTTGATTTATTGAACAACGCAGAGTTTATTAAAGCGAGTTTTAATAAGGCTTTTGAATTGTTAGACAACGAATTAGGAATAATAAGTCAATTGCAAGATGTTTCACATTCTTTGTCGTCAGTTTCTGACTCCAGTAAAAAAACAAAAGAAATTTATGAGCGAATTCAATCTTCGCTCATCGAATTGGAAGATGTGAAATCAGAGATTGAGGAGACGAATGAAGATATTGTTTTTGATAGCGACAGAATAGAAGTTTTGACTGAAAAACTGAATCTGCTTCAAGCTGCATTTCAAAAACACAGAACAGAATCGGTATCCGAATTGATAGAAGTAAGAAATGGAATTGAAGAGAATCTTGTGTTAGCTTCCAATTTTGATTCAGAAATTGAAAAGCTCTCTGGAAAAGTGACCGAAAGTTATACTTTGGTAGAAAAAACGGGAGGGAAGTTGACTAAATCTCGAACTGCTGTTTTTAAATCAATAGAATCCGAAATTAACGAAATGTTAGTAGGATTGGGTATGAAAGATGCTCAAATTCAGTTGAAAATTGAAAACAAGACCGAATATTCTCCGAATGGCATAGATTCTATTCAGTTTTTGTTCAAAGCTAACAAAGGAGGAAGTTTTAATCCAATTGCAAAAGTGGCTTCGGGAGGAGAATTATCGAGATTGATGCTCTGTATCAAAACTAATCTGGCTCAGAAAAAGCAATTACCATCTCTTATTTTTGATGAAATTGATACAGGAGTTTCTGGAGATATTGCCTCCAAAATGGCTGAAATGATGAGAAAGATAAGTGCAAATTCTCAAGTTCTTGCAATTACTCACTTGCCACAAATAGCCAGCAAAGGAGATTCTCATTTTAAGGTGTATAAAACAACTGACGAATATGCTACTTACACCAAAATGAAAGTTTTGGATAAAGAAAGTAGAGTAGTGGAAATAGCTAAAATGCTAAGCGGAAGTGTAATAAGCGATGCTGCATTGGACAATGCCAAAGCTCTTCTTCGCAGCTAAAATAGCTTTTCCAGAATCTCGGGATATATTTTGTGCCCTCCCTCATAATTTATTCGCTTAATATCGAATCCAGATTTCATATAAGTTCTCATTCTTTTTTCTGCCGTTTCGGAAGAGATAAACTCATCGTTGTCACCCAATACAATTTTGATTGGTGTGGATAATAATTGTTTAGAAGTTAGAGCATCTTCAGGTATATCTCCAGCCCAAATTATTAATCGATGAATGTTATGGTTCATCTTAGAAATCCATCGACAAGCAGTTGCACTTCCTTGCGAGAATCCAAGAACAGTTATTTTTGCTTTTGGGTGAGCTATTATTATTTGATCAAGTATTGAATTCAAATAGAATTGTTGGTCAATAATTTCATTTGCTCTGTCTTCTTTGGTCATCCAAGAAGCTACGACTCGTCCGCCCATTCCCTGCCAATAGAACTTACTCAAACCTTCTGGAGCATACACAGCCGTGTTCGTTTCTTTTAAAAAACTAAATTTCTTAATAAAAAAAGAAGCCAATTGTGCGTAGCCGTGCAATGCAATTACAACTTCTTCAACTTCCTTATTTTCGCTATTTTCACTAAAAACCCGAGCTGTTTTTTGTGTTTTGATAAATATTTCTTTCATTTGCAGACCTTATTTGTAGCCATAATTATACTTCAATTCTTAAAAACTACAAATGGAAAGGTGAAAAAATAATATTTATTATAAAAAACAGATTATGAATATAGATGGAATAATCTCAATTTCAGGAAAGCCAGGACTTTTCAAAGTAGTTTCTCAGGGAGCAAACAGAATTATCATAGAAGATGTAGAAACGGGAAGAAGAAAGCCTGCATTTGCTTCTAGCAAGGTGATTTCACTAGCAGATATTACAATTTTTGGTCATGTTGACGATTTGTCGTTGGGAGAAGTTTTTGGAAAAATTTACGACAAAGAAGGAGGAAAAGAATCTAAATCTCATAAAACTGAACCTGCTGAATTGAGAGATTATTTTGAAACTATTTGGGAAGAATATAATGATCAAGAAGTGAAGGATCATGACATCAAAAAAGTATTTCAATGGTACAATTTGTTAGCAGCTAACAATGTATTGTCCAAAGAAGATAAGGAAGAAGAATAAAATTTTAAATGTTTTTTTCTCTGAAGATGAAATTTTGACCTAAGTACACTTTTCTTACCATTTCATCTTCTACTAATTCTCTTGGTTTCCCTGCTTTCAGAATGTTTCCTTCAAACATAAGGTAAGTTCTATCGGTAATAGCCAAAGTTTCTTGAACATTGTGGTCTGTGATTAAGACTCCAATGTTTTTTTGTTTTAGTTTGGATACAATCGACTGAATGTCTTCAACAGCTACAGGATCGACTCCCGCAAAAGGTTCGTCAAGCAAAATGAATTTTGGGTCAGATGCCAAAGCTCTGGCTATTTCAACTCTTCTTTTTTGTCCTCCCGAAAGAGATTGCCCCATTGTCTTTCTGTGTTCGGTAAGCCCAAATTCTCCCAACAATTCCTCTAATCTTTCTTTTCTTTTGGATTTATCTTTGATAAATAATTCTAAAATTGCAGTGATGTTATCTTCAACAGATAAATTTCTGAA
Source organism: Crocinitomicaceae bacterium (assembly GCA_024639505.1). Taxonomy (GTDB): domain Bacteria; phylum Bacteroidota; class Bacteroidia; order Flavobacteriales_D; family CAJJDF01; genus CAJJDF01. The sequence goes on along the minus strand of JAHEIE010000004.1, from coordinate 35,536 downwards.
TACAGAAACTTCTTGAGGTAAATAACCAATTCCCATTTGAGCTCTTTTGAACATCGGGAAAGCCGTAATGTCTTTTCCATTAAATAAAACTTCTCCAAAATTGGGTCTTACCAATCCTACAATCATATAAAAACTCGTAGTTTTTCCTGCACCATTTGGTCCTAATAACCCTACAATTTCTCCTTGATTTACTTCCAATGAAATGTCTTTTACCACTTCTTTTCCATTGTAAATTTTCTTTAGGTTGTTGGCTATTATTTGCATAGTTATTTCTTAAAATTCAAATTGTAGTTTGGCTCTAATTCCAAATCGAAGAACGCTTATGTCTTGGGCATTATTGTCTAAGTAGGTCAATCGCCATATTGCGTCAACTCGTACTACTTTAAAGATGTTTTCTATTCCTGCACTTACCTCTGCATAAGGTTTGTCAGACAATGAACTAGAGAAAGAAGGCAAATCCAAGACTTGGGCATGGCGATCATTCAATCTTCCATACACAATCTTACCTGTAACTAATTCTCTCCATTTTAATTTTCTTAAAAGAGGAATACGGTTCAAAAACACACCTCCAAAATAATGAGCCACAGAAAGAGAAACGTATTCATCGCTCATGAACTCTCCAATATTCATTGCATTAAAATCGTTGTTGTTATATCCCCAAGTTTCATTTCCATTGTGAATGAATAAAAATGGAAACGGAACAGTTCCCCAAAGTTTTCCTATTTCCAAGTCATATCTGAATATCCCCCAATATCCTAACAAAACTCTGTCTTTTACTCCAAACTTCACTTTCTGATAATCGTATCCACTATTCAACACTCCTTTGACTCCAAACGAAGCATCAAGCTCAAAAATTGGTTTTGCCGAACCTAAACTAATTCGATTGAATTCTCCTGAAACGAATTTTTCATCCTTGGCAAATCTCATTCCCAGCGTGATTTCAGAATTGTATAAACTATTTACAGATGAAGTTACAGGTCCTTGTGTTTTTGAAAATGTTAAAACATCGCCTAATGCTTTTATGTTGTAATTGCTTACCGAAATAGAATTTGAAAATCCTTCGAACCATTCGTGAAAATAGTGAACTCGAAGTCCTTTCAAATTTATAAGTTTATTATACGGGTTTCTTCTCAAAAAGGATGAGATTATGTTTTGACTGTATGGCTCGAATAATTGCCTGTCGAATTGAGTCACATCATTCACATATTTTATATCAACCAGTCTTCTAGGTTTTTTCGATTTAGAAATAAAAAATTTTGTTCCCAAATTATATTTCCATTTCTCATCCGTTAATCCGTAAGCTACATTTCCTTTGAACATGATTTGTGTGCTAAAATCATTGCTGGTTTGAATACCAGCAGAAAATCTATGTCCTTCTATTGGGTTGTAACTGTAAATCGATGAATAGGGTCCAAGTTCTATAGGGCCAAGAACTTTATAGCCGGTAACCAAAGTTTGAATTACATCAATATAGGTTTTTACAATGGGGAGATTTTTTACCGTATCAATCATGTAGTAAATTTTATTCTCCTTTTCAGTCAATTTAATGTGTCTTTGCTCGTCCCAAAACTCCGAAGACTTGTTCTGTACAGAATCTAGCACCAAAATATCTGTTCCATTGTAAAATTCATCGTCTCTCGGTTTATTGATTACAAAGTTTTTATAAGAAGTAGTTTTTCGTCCGTAAAATCCTTTTTGTTTATCATTTTCAAGAGGATTGATGTCGGCAATGGTTTCATCCAAGGTCATCATCCAAACCTCATCCTCAACTTGCTCAAATGTTTGTTTTATTCTGTAACTGTTAATGAAATTTATGTTAGCATCTCCTGCAATAGAGGCCTCAAAAACTTTAACAGCATAAGTGGTATCGTGAACCCACATTTCGCCCACAAAAGCCAAATCACTTTTTCGTTTTGGCATAAATTCTAGTTTGTAACACCAATTGTTGTCAATGTAACCGCTATCGGTTAAGTACAGTTTGTAATGCAACAGCATGTTGTTGTTGGTAGGGCTAATAAATTGTCTTCCAAATATATACATTGTATTGTCATACAAGTTTATATTTTGATACATGTCGCCTAAGTATTGAGAGATTGATTCATTTTCGGGACCAGATATTTTAGTTGCCTTAATAATTTCTTTTTTCTCCTCTGGCTTTCTTCGGTAGTGATAATCCGATAATGATTCAATAATAAAAATGGGTAAATAAGGTTTTTCATCTGTCGAATCTATCATGTCGAAAACAAAATCAAATTTTTGAAATACCTTTCTGTTCATGAATTTTTCATCCAAATTATTGATATCAAATTCTATTTTGTTGTACACTTCATATTCGTAAGCATCTAACTTTACTCTGTTGTTTATTTTTTTATTATCAATTACTTTTTTGATTAATGCGTGAGCTGGGTTTTCATCTTTTTTTGAAGCCTCTACCACAAATTCGGTCAGGATTTTTTCGGAGGTAGCAAGAGCAATATTTACTTTTTGAGATTGATCTTTTTTTATCCCAATAGTTTTTGGAGCATAGCCTATAAAAGAAACAATTATGGAATCGCTAGAGTAGTAACTCTCCAATAAATAGTTCCCGTCAATGTCAGAAGTGGTTCCTGTTTTCGTTCCTTTAAAAGAAATGGTTGCAAAAGGAATCGTTTCCTTCGTTATTTTGTCTGTAATTACTCCGTAAACTTTTGTTTTTTGTCCGAAATTGGGAATTGACCAAAGAAGGAGTCCAATTGCTACAAAAATATGTTTTGGATTAAGCATCAGCTTTTTGTTTTTTAATAACTCTTCGTGAAATACCAATGCTCAATTCATAAAGAAGAGATACAGGAATTGCTACAATTACCTGGCTGATAAAATCTGGGGGGGTAATGATTGCAGCCAAAACAAGGATTCCAACAAGTGCATGTTTTCTATATTTTTTGAGAACCTCGGGAGTCATCATTCCTAATTTTGTAAGGATAAAAATAACAATGGGCAATTGAAAAAACAATCCACAAGCAATTGTAGAGGAAACAATGAGAGAATAATAAGAAGTAAATGTAGGAGTGAGTTCAATACTCTGAGACATTCGGTAAAATCCAAAAAACTGAATACATAGAGGAGAAATTACAAAGTAGCCAAAACCAACACCGATGAGAAACAACAGGGTTGAGTATGCAACAATTCCACTGGTAGCTTTTATTTCCTTAGGTTTTAAACCAGGCTTTACAAAAGCCCATATTTGGTATGCCAAAAATGGAAATGCTAGAATAATACCGCTAACTAATGAAAAATAAATACTAGTAGCAAATTGCTTAGTCATTTGAGTTTCAATTGTTTTTACCTCAATGTTATTGGCACACATCGCATCCCCCAAGCCTAGGTTGTTGGAAACAAAACACATTGCTTTATAGGTAGGAAAAGAAGCTCTGGACATAGACATAAGAACTAAATCTGTGAGGGGTTCTATAAAAACGAACACAGAAACAGCAACCAATACAACCGCAATAGCAGATTTTACTAGTCTCCATCTCAATTCTTCGAGATGTCCTAAAAAAGAAGTATTAGATTCAGATTCACTCATATTGAACAAAAATATAAACTATTTCGAAAGTTACACTACTAACTTATGAATAGAAAAAGTTTTATATCTTTTTTATGGATAACCTTTGAATAGCACGAAAAGTTATTTTATATTTATGTAATCAAAAAAAGTAAAAAGAAATATGTCTATTTCTATCCAAGTTAATCTGAAAGAAAAACTACAAGAATATTTCGGTTTCAACCATTTTAAAGGCAATCAAGAGGTAATTATCCAGAGTATTTTGGATAAGAAAGACACCTTTGTAATCATGCCGACAGGAGGTGGAAAATCGTTGTGTTATCAATTACCTGCTCTTATTCAAAACGGAACAGCCGTGATTGTTTCACCGCTTATTGCATTAATGAAAAATCAAGTAGATGCAATCCGACAATACTGTCAGGATGATTCGGTAGCTCACTTTTTGAATTCTTCTTTAAATAAAGGTGATGTTACGAGAGTAAAACAAGATGTAACTGATGGCAAAACAAAATTGCTTTATGTTGCTCCAGAATCTCTAACCAAACAAGATTACATTGATTTTTTACGAAATACAGAAGTTTCTTTTTTCGCTATAGATGAGGCGCATTGTATTTCAGAATGGGGTCATGATTTTAGACCCGAATACAGAAGATTGAAAGAAATAATGAGTGCTATAACAGATGTGCCAGTGATGGCTTTAACTGCAACAGCCACTCCCAAAGTGCAAATTGATATCCAGAAAACTCTGGGAATGAAAAAAGCTAATTTATTTAAGTCTTCTTTCAACCGAGATAATTTGTATTATGAGGTAAGACCAAAACAAGATGTTGAAAAACAAATTGTGCAATATATAAAGCAACATGAAGGAAAATCAGGTGTGATATATTGCTTGAGTAGAAAGATGGTAGAGAAGTTTGCTCAATTATTGCAAGTGAATGGAATTAAAGCTTTGCCTTACCATGCAGGACTAGACGCAAAAACTAGGGCAAAACATCAAGATATGTTCTTGATGGAAGATGCAGATGTGATTGTAGCTACAATTGCTTTTGGAATGGGAATAGATAAACCAGATGTTCGTTTTGTAATTCATCACGATATTCCTAAAAGTATAGAAGGATATTACCAAGAAACAGGAAGAGCAGGACGAGATGGAGGAGAGGGAAACTGTATTGCATTTTACAGCTACAAAGATGTTGAGAAATTAGAAAAGTTTTTACAGGGAAAGCCAGTAAGTGAAGTAGAAATCGGAAGACAATTGTTGAATGACATTGTATCCTTTTCTGAAACTTCGGTGTGTAGAAGAAAGTACATTCTTCACTACTTTGGCGAGGATTACGAAGAGACAAGTTGCAACAAAAAATGTGACAACTGCGCCAATCCGAAAGAAAAATATGAGGCTAAAGATTTAATACTATTGTTGCTCAAAGCAGTATTGGCACTGAATCAAAAACACAAGTCTACCCATATTGCAGATGTGTTGGCAGGAACCTTGAACAATGAGATTACGAACTACAAACACAACCAATTAGAAGTTTTTGGAAAAGGCAGCGATAGAGATTCAAAATCCTGGAGTTCAATCATTAGGCAGTGTATACTGAAGGAATACATTAAAAAAGAAGTTGAATCCTATGGGATAATTAAAATCACAAATAAAGGAGAAGAATTCCTTAAAAACCCAAAGGAGGTTTCTCTTTTTAAAGAAAGAGATTACAGTGATCTTTCGGGGCCAATTATACAAAGTGTAAAAGAGAATGTGATGGACGAAACCTTGTACAAGGTTTTAAAAGAACTGACCAAAAAAGTATCCAAAGAGAAATCTATTCCGCCTTTTGCAGTATTTCAAGAAATTTCTTTGCAAGAAATGTGCTTATATTATCCACTCACAATGGAAGAACTTAAAAACATTGGTGGAGTGGGTGCAGGAAAGGCTAAAAGATTCGGACAACCATTTTTAGATGTAATTGCTAAATATGTGGAAGAAAACTCAATTGAAAGGCCGAATGATTTTGTTGTGAAATCAGTGGCAAACAAATCTGCATTGAAGATTCACATCATTACGAGTATTGATAAAAAGAGTGACTTGGAAGATATTGCAAACCAAAACAATATCCCGTTTAATGAATTGATTACGGAGATTGAAACTATTGTTCATTCTGGGACTAAAATAAACCTGAATTACTACATTGATGAGATGTTGGGAGAAGAGGAGCAAGATGAAATTTTCGATTATTTTATGGAGTCAGAAACAGATTCGATCAATACTGCTTACGAGGAATTTGAAGAAGAATACGAAGAAGAAGAACTTCGACTGATGAGAATAAAATTTATGTCAGAAGTAGCGAATTAAATAATATTTTAGAATTTCCGATCAGGAAAAGAATAGAAGAAAAAGAAAAAAGTGAAGAAAGAAATTAATAAATCCACCTTACTAAAAGCCTACGAATTAATGTGCACTGCTGTTTCGATGACAGAATTGTATGAAGAAAACAAAGCTATTACAAGCAAATATGTTCATGCCACTTCTAGAGGTCATGAGGCTATTCAGCTAGCAGTGGCAATGCAGCTAAAACCGTGCGATTATTTAGCTCCTTATTACCGTGACGATTCCATGCTGTTGGGAATAGGAATGAGACCTTTTGATTTGATGTTGCAACTGCTTGGAAAGAAAAACGATCCTTTTTCTGGTGGAAGAACCTATTATTCACATCCAAGTTTAAAGGATGATGACAAACCAAAAATACCACACCAATCATCGGCAACAGGAATGCAGGCTATACCAACAACAGGATTAGCCATGGGGATTCAATATTTGGAGCAACAAGGATTAAATAATACGGATGACAAACCTGTTGTGATTTGTTCATTAGGTGATGCTTGTGTTACAGAAGGTGAAGTTTCGGAAGCTTTTCATATGGCTGCGCTCAAACAATTGCCAATAATATTTGTGGTTCAAGACAATGAATGGGATATTTCTGCTCACGCAAGAGAAATAAGAACTCAAAATGCTTTTGAATATGCGCAAGGATTTAAGGGATTGGAAGCCATGACCATTGACGGTACAGATTTCGTAAATTCCTATCAAGTGCTAGAAGAAACAATTGAAAAGGTAAGAACAGAAAGAAGGCCTTTCTTGATTCATGCGGAAGTTCCTTTACTAAATCATCACACCTCTGGTGTGCGAATGGAATGGTACAGAGACGATTTGAAAGAGCAGAGAAAAAGAGATCCTTTTCCAAAATTCAAAGCTCAATTAAAAGAGTTAGGAATAGGAATAGCTGATTTAATAAACCTTGAGGCGAAAGCTAAAAAAACTGTAGAGGATGATTATCAACTAGCTATAAAAGAGGAAGATCCAAAGCCAGAAGATTTGTTTACTCATGATTTTGCTCCAACTTCAATAACCGAAGAAAAAGGTGAAAGAGAACCTGCGGGTAAAGAGCCAACAGTTATGGTGGATAGTGCTTTGTTTGCTGTGCAAGAATTGATGGAAAAACACCCAGAATGTTTGTTGTACGGTCAAGATGTAGGAGGAAGATTAGGTGGGGTTTTTAGAGAAGCAGCTACTTTGGCTCAAAAATTTGGAGACAATAGAGTATTCAACACACCTATTCAAGAAGCTTTCATAATTGGAAGCACAGTTGGAATGTCGGCCGCTGGAACCAAACCTATTGTGGAGGTTCAGTTTGCCGATTATATTTGGCCGGGGCTCAATCAATTGTTTACAGAAGTAAGTAGATCATGTTATTTATCGAATGGAAAATGGCCTGTAAGCTCCATATTAAGAGTTCCAATTGGAGCTTATGGTAGTGGAGGACCTTATCATTCGTCTAGTGTTGAGTCTGTACTTTCTAACATTAGAGGAATAAAAATAGCCTATCCGAGTACAGGAGCAGATTTGAAAGGATTGATGAAAGCTGCTTATTACGATCCAAATCCGTGTGTTATGTTAGAGCATAAAGGATTGTATTGGAGTAAGATAAAAGGAACTGAAGGAGCAAAAACAATTGATCCTGATGAAGATTATGTTATTCCATTTGGAAAAGGAAGAGTTGTGCAAAGCGCAGATGAATCTGAAAGTAAAGAAGGAAATTCATTGGCTATCATTACTTACGGAATGGGAGTATATTGGGCAAAAGAGGCTGCAAAATTGCACAGGGGAAAGGTGGAAATAATTGATATTCGAACCATTTATCCGTTGGATGAAGAATTAATTGTTGAAACGGTAAACAAACACGGAAGGTGTATAGTGGTAACCGAAGAGCCAAGAGGAAATGGATTTGGACAAAGTATTGCTTCGTTGATTTCAAGAAATTGTTTTGAAAAACTAGATGCACCAGTGAGTATTGTAGGTTCCGAAAATATGCCTGCAATTCCATTAAACTCTACACTCGAGTCAACCATGATTCCTAATGCTGCGAAAGTAGAAAAAGAAATTTCCGAATTGTTAAGCTATTAACAACAGTTGGTTAAGAATCATTTGTAAAAGGTTTTGGTGCTGCTTGTAAATCCCTTTATATTTGAATATAAAGTTTAAGTTGTATGTTAAGAACAATATTTAAGAAGAAAGTCAACGAAGACAAGCTTGCCAATGTATTAATCAATTCATTGGTTCATGCCATGGAAGTTGGTTTTCCAGATATTTCGGAACTTATCAATAACGACAAAGATTTTGTAGAAAAGCCGAATATTTCTCCTGAAGACTACGATAGATTCATGCTTATTTTGTTTGTTGGAAACCTTAAAATCATGGAAAAAAGATTAGAGGGAGAACAAGCGGACAGGTTGAAAGATTTACTTATTGAAAAATTTTCTAATCTGTATGATCTAAAAATTGCAGAGACAAAGGAACACATTAAGAATTATTCGTCTTTCATGAGTAAAATAAATTACCCATCAAAGAACGCTCTTTACGCAATGTCCAAATGTATTTTTCATAAATATAACTTAGCATCTTTCCAGGAAGAGTATTTTAAAGACATGAATACTCCAAACCCAAAATTCCTGAAGAGATTGAATAATATCGTGGAAAAATTTGTTTGGGACTGGGATTATTTTCTATCTAAGTATAATTTTGTGAACTAGGTTTTGGTTTTTCTATTTAAAACAGTGCTTTTATAGATTGTTACTCAGCATATTCCCCATACTCATACATCCTTGCAATAAATATCCGCCAGTTGGTGCATCCCAATTCAACATTTCGCCAATAACATAGTGATTAGGTAAGTTTTTTAGCTCAAAATTGCTGTCAATTTCATCCAAATCAATTCCGCCAACGGTCGAAATAGCTTTGTCGATTTCATCAAAACCAGTTACCTGAAGAGGTATTTGTTTGATGTGTTTAGCAATGAAATTGGGATCTAAAAATTCATCTTTCGTGCAACTTCTTTTTACCAATTCGAACATAGGTTTGGATAGTTTAAGTTGCCAAATTAAATGCACGCTCCAAGAGTTCTTTTTCTTAGGACTTTCCAGTTTTCGTAGGATAGCCTCTGTTTTTGTGGTTGGTTTCAAATCGATAAAGATGGTCGCTTCTCCTTCGTTTTTTATTTCTTCTCTAATAGCAGGACTTAGTGCATATACAGCGCTACCTTCTAATCCCAATCGGGTAATAATCACATCTCCTTTTTTTGACAAATCTCCACAAGAAACCGAAATGCTTTTTAAAGGTTGCCCTTCATTTGATTTGGCGAATTTTTCTTTCCAAGTGATTGCAACTCCACAATTGGATGCTTGAAAAGGAACTGTTTTTACTCCTTTTTCTTCAAAATACGAAAGCCATTCTCCTTCGGATCCAGTTTTTTTCCAACTTGCTCCTCCCAAGGCAAACACAACTATGTCGGGATTATGTTCTACAGAACCATCTCTAGTTTCAAAAATCAAAGCAGAATCATTGAACCCCTTCCAGACATGCGAGAACTTTACATTTATATTATTTTCCTTAATTCGGTCAGTAAATGCTTGAAGTACTTGAATTGGTTTGGTGGGTTTGACAGGAAAAATCCTTTTGCTACTCCCCACAAAAGTGTCAATTCCTTCTTTTTTTAACCATTTGATAAAATCTTCATTGGAGAAAGAATTCAAACTATTTAAAATAGGAGGTGAGGCCACATATTTTTTCTTCATTTCATCAATGGGAGTGGAATGAGTAAGATTGAACCCGCCTTTTCCTGCAACCAAAAACTTCCTTCCTAGAGCCTGATTTCTCTCGTAAATGGTTACATCAAACTTTTTGGTGTCTATTTCGGAAGCTAGCATAATTGCCGCAGATCCTCCTCCAATTATAGCAAGTGATTTCTTTTTTTTACTCATTATTCTTCCTTTTTCTTTCTTCAGCTTCTTCAATTTCAATATCCAAATGATCCGTAAATAGAATTCCATTCAGGTGATCTATCTCGTGTTGAAAAATAACAGCGGTAAAAGCCTCTATCATTTCAAATTCATGGGTTCCATCTAGTTTGTCGTATTCCAATAAAATAGCATAAGCTCTATTTTTGGTCGTATCCATTTTGTCTGGAATTGAAAGACACCCTTCCAAACAAAACTGGGTTTTAACTGAATATTGCTTAATCATAGGATTTACATAAACTTCAAATGGATTTCCTTTTTTGTCAAATCTTTGAACCGCAATCATTTGTTTTAATATTCCAACTTGTGGAGCTGCAATACCAACTCCGGGGTTTTTTGGGTCATTCACTGTTGTTAGGAGTCTTTTTGCTAACTTTTTTGTAGTTTCTAACTCTGTATTCAAGTCAATTGGCTGACTTTTGGTTCTCAATATTACAGAATCCTTCTCATTTGTTATTTGAAGAATTCGCATCGGTGTTTTGTTCTCTTCCTTATTTATTAGATTTGTTTGAAACACAGAATAAGTTTCACTGTTGCTTTTTTCAACAATTGAATTTTTGTGAGTTGTGCAACTTCCCAAGAAAATTAATACAGCTAGAACTGAGAAAAATAGATGTTTCATTTTAAATATTTATGTATCAAAGATAAGTGAAACCAATAAATATCCTTGCGGTTAAAATCTTTATTTACGATTCGTTTTTTTTGAACAACACATTTTTATTTGTCTTAATTTTGAGTCATGATAGTAGATTATTCAACAAGACCAGTAAGAGTAACGAGGGAAATAAATGAGCTTGTAGGCAAACCTTTTTCATTCAAAATGAGGCTTGTAATGCGAGGAATAGGTTCTCACAGAATGAAAATTGAAAAATCGAGTATTGAGATTTACGAAAAACTTTCTAAATTTCAACAAATAAAATACGGAAGCGTTGAGTTGCGACCAAGCGGAATAATTATTCATTTCAAAGACAACCTAACTCATTGGGTTTGGGTAATTCCTTACTACAAGTTGGTGTTGTATCAAACAGATTTTGATTCGATTCATGCAGATGGGAATTTCTTGAATTTCAATAAAGTATCCTTGAAACAAACGAACGAATTGTTCTTCAAGAAAATCCTTAACCTAAGGAATGAGTTTATGGAAAAACATTACTCTGGAGGCCCTAACTCATATTAAGAGCAACTATGAAGCGTCAAACTCTTGTGAAGAATAGTATTTAAAAATATTCAGGAGCAAACCTTTTACCTCGTTTGCAGATTTAGAGTAAATCACATTAAATGGATGTTCCCAGTTTTCGTTCACAATTATTTGAATTCTAAATTCCCCCTCATTTTTTACTACATCACCATACCAGCCTACATCAATTTTTAGATGTTGTTCTGGAAATACACACTGAAATAAATTCTCATTCAAGTACTTTACATTGTTCAATAAATCAAACGATTCGTTCGGTTCATAATCATAAAAATCATGGTGTAAGATTCTACAATCTTCAGGAATAGAAACGGCTTGAATAGCAATCATTCGATGTGTTTTTTTAAACAATTAGAAAATTTGAATTAGTCTTCTTCGAATTGAATTTCGTATAAATTTCGGTATGTTCCGTTAAGTTCAAGTAACTCTTCATGATTGCCTTGCTCAATGATTTCACCTTTATCCAGAACAATTATTTTGTCAGCTTTTTTTATGGTTGATAATCTATGTGCAACGATTATTGCCGTTCTTCCTTGTGTCAATTTATCTATCGCAGTTTGGATGAGTTCTTCCGTTTCGGTATCAATACTAGATGTGGCTTCATCCAAAACTAAAATAGAAGGGTTGTAAACATAGGCTCTAACAAAAGAAATTAATTGTCGCTGACCTGTAGAAAGTGAGTTCCCTCTTTCTTTCACATCATAATCATAATCTCCAGGTAATTTCATTATAAAATCATGAAGACCAACAAATTTGGAAGCCTCAATTACTTGTTCTTTAGAAATATTCGGGTTTTTGAGCGTGATGTTGTTCATTATCGTGTCCGAAAACAAAAATACATCCTGCAAAACAACAGCAATATTTTGCCTTAAATCTTCCAGTGATAATTCTCTTATGTCGTTTCCATCCACGGTAATACTGCCCGATTGAAATTCATAAAATCTACTAAGGATATTGATAATACTGGACTTTCCTGCTCCAGTAGCTCCAACAAAAGCAACAGTTTGCCCTTTTTTAATTTGAAAAGAAACATCTTTCAATACATAATCGTAATTGTTGTAAGCGAATTTTACAGAATCAAATTCAACATTCCCCTCATATTTCTCATACTTTGTTTCACTTGAGTGAGTTGGAATAATTTGATCATCGTCAAGTATTTCAAATATATTTTTGGCTCTCACCAATCCTCTTTGAATAACATTGAACTTATCGGCCAGCATTCTTATTGGGCGATACAGCATATTTATCCACATAATAAAAGCAACTATTTCTCCTGTGCTTGTTTCGGCTAATGGCCTGTCAATGATTTGATATGAGGCATAAAAAATAACAAAAGCGATGGAAATAGAGCTCAGAATTTCTACTATAGGAAAGAAAATAGAGTAGGCCCAAACAGATTTTATGTGTGCGTTGCGATGTAGCTTGTTTATTTCTTCAAATTTCTTGTATTCTATTTTTTCTCTAGAAAACAATTGAAGTATGCTCATTCCAATTATTCGTTCCTGCACAAATGTATTCAGTTTAGAAACCTGCGTACTCTCTAGTTGATAAGCTTTTTTTATAGCGTTTTTGAAAATATTGGTCGCCCAAAACAAAATCGGTAAAGGTATGAGAACCATAAGAGTAAACATCCAATTGGTGGTAAACATAACAATGATTACTAAAGCCAAACTAAGAATATCTCCGGCTACAGTGATTATTCCATTAGAGAATATTTCTGATGCAGCTTCCACATCTGAAACGAGTCGTGTTACCAATCGTCCAATAGGATTTTTGTCAAAATACTGAGTTTTAAAAGTTGTCAAATGATTGTATAACTTTTCTCTCATATCAGCAATGATATTCTGTCCAATAAGGTTTGTGAAGTATACAGTAATAAATCGAAGAATAGCCTCAGTTACAATGGTTATTACAGCAATTATTGTCCAATACCAAAAACCGTTTTCAGGCGCAATGGAAATGTCTGTATCGTTTAGCCAGTTCATCATGAAACCGTTAAATTCCGTTTTCCCATCAACGAATTTATCAATCATAAAAAATAAGATTAACGGACGTAATGGAGAAAGAACAGCATTAAGAATCGTTCCCAAAACCGTAAACAAAAACATCGTTTTATGTGGCTTCAGAAAAATTAAAATCCTCTTGAATAGATGAACATTTTTTGTTTCGGACATAGAGTACTAAGCAATAGCTTTAATTATATCTTGTTTTGTGATTATATGATAGTTACCATCTTCTTTTTGAACCATTACTGCAGCATTTTCTTTCGTAATTAGTCTCGAAATATCTTCTAGCTTAGTAGAAAGATCAACCATAGGAAATGCTTCATTCATTAATGGCTCAATCGAGTCTCTTTTTGCATCTGGATGAGAAAAAAGGTAACTCAATACATTCGTTTCGCTAATGGAACCTACAATTTCTTTTCCATTGAAGACAGGGATTTGTGAAATATTAAATTTCGACATTTTTTCTACCACCGAGCTAATAGATTCATCGTGATTTGCAATAACTAAATTACCCTCTGTACTTACAATATCTTTGGCAATAGGAGCAGAGGTGTTTTCAACATATCCTCTTTCTTTCATCCATTCTTGGTTGAAAAATTTCCCTACATATCTACTTCCGTGATCGTGAAATAACACAACAACCACATCGTCTTTTTTGAACATGTGCTTCATTTGTAACAAACCTTTGACAGCTGAACCAGCAGAGTTTCCTACAAAAATCCCCTCCTCTTTGGCGATTCTTGGAGTCATAATTGCAGCATCTTTGTCAGTTACTTTTTCAAAATGATCAATGATTCCAAAATCTACGTTTTTAGGTAAAATATCTTCTCCAATTCCTTCGGTTACGTAGGGGTATATTTCTGCCTCATCAAAAATTCCTGTTTCATGGTATTTTTTAAACACAGAACCATAAGTATCTATTCCTATAATTTTAATGTCAGGATTCTTTTCTTTCAGGTATTTACCTACACCAGAAATTGTTCCTCCAGTGCCTACACCAACAACAAAATGGGTTATTTTACCTTCAGTTTGTTCCCAAATTTCTGGTCCAGTACTTTCGTAATGCGCCAATCTATTCGAGAGGTTGTCATATTGATTTACATACCAGCTGTTTGGTACTTCGGAAGCTAATCTTTTTGAAACCGAGTAGTAAGATCGAGGATCATCTGGATCTACATTGGTCGGGCACACAACAACCTCACAACCTACAGCTCTCAAGATATCCATCTTTTCTTTCGATTGCTTGTCGCTTAGTACACACATCATTTTGTAACCTTTTATTATACAAGCCAAGGCAAGTCCCATTCCTGTATTCCCTGAAGTTCCTTCTATCACTGTTCCTCCTGGTTTCAATAATCCGGCTTTCTCAGCATCTTCAATCATTTTCACGGCCATTCTGTCTTTCACAGAATTTCCAGGATTTGTCGTTTCTACTTTTGCTAAAACCAAAGCATCAATTTCTGATGTAAGCTTATTTAGTTTTACCAAAGGGGTGTTGCCAATCGTTTCTAGTATGTTGTTGTAGTATTTCATTCCTTAAATATAGTCTTGTTACTCGTATTATTTTGCAAATATAAACAATTGAAAGGTTTAATATTGGTAACATTAACTAGACGGATGATTTTTTACAGAAAACACTCGATTTAAAATTAGAATGATTCTAAATAAGAAGAAATGAACAAATTAAGTTAATGAATGTTAGTGTTTTGTATAAAACGAATATTTGTAAATTTTGAATAGCGTAAAGCCATGTAAGATATTAACTTTTGTTCTGTTGAAAAAAGACTCGAAACAATTGCATATAAACTTCGGCTTTTTATAAATTTGCACCAATTAAATGTAGAATTACATCACATGGCAAAAGCTATAAAAATTAGAAAAGGGCTTGATTTAAAGCTAAAAGGGAAACCAACACAGACAATTAGTCCTGTAGAAAACTCACCTTACTACGCAATCAAACCATCAGATTTCCCTTCTATGACTCCTAAAATGGTTGTAAAAGAAGGAGAAACAGTAAAAGTAGGAACTCCAATTTTTCATGACAAATACAGAGAAGCGATTCAGTACGTTTCTCCAGTAAGCGGAACAGTTATTGAAGTGAAGCGTGGTGAAAAAAGAAGGATTCTTGAAGTGATTATTAAAGCCGATTCAGAGTTTACTTTCGAAACAATGGATACGAAAGGAGAAACAAAAGAAGTAATCTTGAAAAGTGGTCTTTGGCCATTTATTAAACAACGTCCTTTGGATATTGTAGCAGATTACAACAAAATACCAAAAGCAATTTTTGTTTCAGGTTTTGATTCTTCGCCTTTAGCTCCAGATTTTGAGTTTTTGTTAAAAGACAAAAAAGATGCTTTGCAGGCAGGTTTTGAAGCTTTAGCTAAAATGACAGAAGGTAAGGTGTATGTAACGATAGAAACGAGTTCTAAAGGTACAAGTGTTTTTACTGATTTAAAGGGAATTGAGCTTCATACTATCAATAGCAAACATCCCGCAGGAAACGTGGGAACTCAAATTCACAAAATAAGTCCTATTAATAAAGGAGAAACTGTTTGGACTGTGAATGCAATTGACGTAGCAAGAATTGGTTCTTTATTCTTAACGGGTAAAGTTGATTTTTCTAAAACCATTGCATTAACTGGTTCGGAAGTCGAAATGCCATCTTATTATACACTAATTTCGGGGGCAAGTCTTACTAATTTGGTAGACAAAAAAATCACATCTGAAAATGTGAGGTATATCTCAGGAAACGTACTAGTAGGTAACAATGTTGGAAAAGACGGTTTTTTAGGTTTCTATGACAATCAAGTAACTGTAATTCCGGAAGGAGACCATTACAAGGTATCTTTTACTGAAGGATGGTTAGCTCCAGGTTTTAACAAATTGTCAAATTCAAAAGCATTTTTATCTGCACTTTTACCAAAGAAATCTTACGATGTAGATACCAATTTGAATGGAGAAGAAAGAGCTTTTGTTGTTTCAGGACAATATGAAGAGGTTTTTCCTTTTGATATTTACCCAGTTCAATTATTAAAAGCAGCCATTACAAACGACATTGACAAAATGGAAAAATTGGGAATCTACGAAGTAGCTCCTGAAGATTTTGCTTTGTGTGAGTTCGTTTGTACTTCAAAAATTAATTCTCAACAAATAATTAGAGACGGATTAAAAGTAATTGAGGAAGAGTGCATGTAAGTGTCTCTTTATTTTCAACCTATATTTAATAAACTATGAAATTTTTAAGAAATTTTTTCGATAAACGTTACGAAAAGACAAACAAGAAATGGTATCCATTGATTGAGTCATTCGAAACATTGGTTTTTACACCTAACCACACAACAAAATCAGGGTCTCACATTAGAGATGGTATTGATTTGAAAAGAACAATGATGTTCGTTATTGTAGCGATGGTTCCAGCTCTTCTTTTTGGAATTTGGAATGTTGGTCAGCAACATTTTATTGCACTAGGACAAGAAGTGGACTTCATGGAGAAAATAATTCACGGGGCGATAAGAGTTGTTCCAATCATTGCTGTTTCTTACACGGTAGGACTGGCAGTTGAATTTATCTTTGGAATTATTAAAGGTCATGCGCTGCACGAAGGATATTTAGTTTCAGGAATGCTTATTCCATTGATTATGCCAGTGGATACTCCGTTGTGGATGATTGCAGTAGCTACAGTTTTTGGAGTCGTTATTGGTAAAGAAGTATTTGGAGGAACAGGTATGAATGTTGTAAATGTTGCTTTAACAACAAGAGCATTTTTATTCTTTGCACATCCAACTTCTATGTCGGGTAATACAGTGTGGATTTCTGGATTAAAAGAAATGAAAGCAAACGGAACTCTGGCTGATGGTGTTTCTGGAGCAACTCCTTTAGGAGATTTGGCATCTATGACTACGGATAGTCCAGCTTACGCAAATATTCAAGATTTCACAGAAAACGGAATTACATTTAGCCGAGCATTGATGGGAGATTACCCAGGTTCTATTGGAGAATCATCGGTGTATGCTATTCTTATTGGATTGGTATTTTTATTAATGACAAGAATCGCAAGCTGGAGAATAATTGTTTCATTCTTTGCGGGAGGATTTGTAATGGCTACTATTTTTAATCTTTTTGCAGGAGACAATGCCTACATGCAATTGCCAGCAATTCACCAATTGATGATCGGAAGTTTTATGTTTGGAATGGTATTTATGATTACTGATCCTGTAACTGCTGCGCAAACAAACAAAGGGAAATTCTATTATGGATTTTTGGCAGGATTTATCGGGATACTTATTAGAGTAGCTAACCCAGCATACCCAGAAGGAATTATGTTAGGAATATTAATTGCGAATGTTTGTTCTCCATTAATAGATCACATGGTTCTTAACGGAAACATTAAGAGAAGAGAAAAAAGATTGGCAAAAGCCTCATTATAACATAAAGTAAGTCAAAACTTAATTTTTTAACCATGAGTATAAATAAAGAAGGAAACGCGTACACAATGACATTTGCCATAATCATGGTGGTTGTAGTAGGAGGTTTGTTAGCTTATATTGCTTCTACTTTGAAGCCAATTCAGCAAGCCAACGTGAAGAACGAAAAAATGCAAAATATTTTGCAAGCTATCGGTTTAGGAGAAACAAATGGAGTTTCGAGAGACGATGCAGGAAAAGTCTTTAATGATTACATTACCAAAAGAATCATCTTGGATTATGATGGAAACATCATTTCTGAATTGACAAACGAAGATGAAATTAAAGGAAGTGCAAAAAAATTGAAGGATGAAAAAGATGCTTTTAATTTAGATGTAAGAAAGTACTACAATACCTTAACTGGATTAATGAAAAAATATCCTGAAGGAGGAACTGAATACGAAGATGCATTGAAATCAGAAGGAATTGCTTACCCATTATTTGTAGCAGAAAACGAAGGAGAAA
>JAHEIE010000004.1:0-17508 GCA_024639505.1 Crocinitomicaceae bacterium | reverse complement strand
GGCTATGCTGCCTTCAGAGCCGATGGTACAACTATCAATGGAACTGTGTTTGACCATAAAGGTGAGACTCCAGGTTTGGGATCAAAAATCACTGAAGATTTATTTCAAAACCAATTTATTGGAAAAATCATTACTGACGAAAATTCTGGTGAATACAAGCCTATCAAGGTTGAGAAACCGGGAGGAGATTACAACAAACACCAAGTTGCTGGATTAAGTGGAGCAACATTTACAGCAGTAGGAGTAGACGAAATGATGAATAGATCGTTAGCAGTTTACAATAAGTATTTTGCTACTTTGAAATCAACTTCGGTTTTGCCAATGACAGATTCTCTTCCTGCAATGGATAGCATACCTATGGTTGTCGACTCAACTTTATTAGCAACGAAATAAATTTAACCTCTTTTTTTAAAAATTAGATACTATGTCTGAAACAAAAGAACCTTTATTCTCCAAGAAGAATAAAAAATTAATATCAGATCCATTGAACCTAAACAATCCTGTAACGATTCAGGTATTAGGGATTTGTTCAGCTTTGGCTGTAACCGTGCAAATGGACAATGCAATTGTAATGTCAATCGCAGTATTGTTTGTATTGGTGATGGGGAATTTAATTGTTTCTTTAATGAGAAACTTAATCCCTTCGAAAATTAAAATTATTGTACAACTTGTAATTGTTGCTGCACTTGTAATTATTGTAGATCAAGTATTGAAAGCCTTTGTATACGATGTGTCTAAATCTCTTTCTGTATTTGTTGGATTGATTATTACAAACTGTATAATCATGGGAAGGTTAGAAGCATTTGCATTAGGAAACAAACCATGGGCTTCTATTCTTGATGGAGTTGGTAATGGTTTAGGATACGGATTGATTTTGGTTGTTGTAGCATTCTTCAAAGAATTGTTTGGTTCTGGAAAATTGTTAGGTTTTGAAATCTTTGGAAATTCTGTTGAGCAAACGGGATTGTATGCCATCGGATATGAAGATAACGGATTGATGTTATTGCCACCTTCTTCATTGATTTTGGTTGCATTGTACATTTGGATTCAAAAGAAAAGAACTCCAAGTTTAATTGACGATCATTAATTATTACAGAACAAATTACAAGAAATAAGAAATTATGGAATTATTAAAATTATTTATCAGAGCAGCATTCGTGGATAACATGGTGTTTACATTCTTCTTCGGAATGTGTTCTTACTTGGCTGTATCCAAGACAGTAAAAACCGCATTTGGTTTAGGTCTGGCGGTAATATTCGTATTAGTAGTTACAGTTCCGGTTAACTATTTATTAGAAAATTATATTCTAAAAGACGGAGCTTTGGCTTGGTTAGGCGATGAATATGCTGATGTAGATTTGAGCTTTTTAAGTTTTATCATGTTTATAGCAGTCATAGCATCTATTGTACAACTGGTAGAAATGTTAGTTGAGAAATTTTCGCCTGCACTTTATGGTGCTTTGGGAATTTTCTTACCTCTAATTGCTGTAAACTGTGCAATTTTAGGAGGATCGTTGTTCATGCAACAAAAGAACTTCCCATCTATTGGTCACGCTACTGTGTATGGATTTGGATCAGGATTCGGATGGTTTATTGCAATTGTTTTGCTTGCAGCCATCAGAGAGAAAATTAAATATTCTCATGTTCCTGCACCTTTGAGAGGAGTAGGAATGGCATTTATTTTAACTGGTCTTATGGGATTAGCATTTTTAGGATTTTTAGGATTTAATATATAAGAAAAAATTATGGACTTTAAAGTAGTTTTAATCACAATCGCGGTATTTTTATTGGTCATCCTTGTCTTGGTTTTGATGTTGCTTTTCGCAAAAGCAAAATTATCTCCTTCAGTAAAGATTAAGATCAATATCAATAACGGAGAAAGAATATTAGAAGTAGATGGGGGAGGTACTCTATTGAGTACACTAGGAAATCAAGGGATATTTTTGCCATCAGCATGTGGTGGAGGTGGAACCTGTGTTCAATGTGTTTGTCAGGTTCACGATGGTGGAGGTGCAATACTTCCAACTGAAGCTCCTCACTTTACTCGTAAAGAAATTGCAACTAATCACAGATTAGGATGCCAAGTAAAGGTGAAAGAGGACATGAACATTGAGATTGAAGAAGAAATCTTAGGTATTAAGGAATGGGAAGCAACAGTTTCTTCTAACTTTAACGTAGCTACTTTTATCAAAGAATTTATAGTTGAAATTCCAGAAGACATGGATTACAAGGCTGGAGGATACATTCAGATAAAAATTCCACCATGTACCATTCCTTATAAGGAAATGGACATCGAAGCTCACCCGCAAGATCACCCAGGTGAACCAGAAAAATTTAAAGCTGATTGGGATAAATTTGGATTGTGGCCATTAGTAATGGAAAACAAAGAAGAAGTTGTAAGAGCATATTCAATGGCTTCTTACCCTGCAGAGGGAAGAGAAATTATGTTGAATGTTCGTATCGCAACCCCTCCATTTGATAGAGCTGCTAACGGATGGATGAAAGTCAATCCTGGTGTTGCATCTTCTTATATCTTTAATCAAAAAGTGGGAGATAAGGTGACAATTTCAGGACCTTACGGTGAATTCTTTATCAATGACTCGGACGCAGAAATGCTTTACGTAGGAGGAGGAGCAGGAATGGCACCAATGAGATCTCACTTGTACGAATTATTTAAGACAATTAAAACAGGAAGAAAAGTTACATACTGGTACGGAGGAAGAAGTAAAGCGGAATTGTTTTATATCCATTACTTTAGAGACCTAGAGAAAGACTTTCCAAATTTCAAGTTTTACCTAGTATTGTCAGACCAATTGCCAGAAGATAACTGGGTAGAAAAGAAAGACATAAACGATGAAAATGGAGATGGATTTGTAGGGTTTGTTCACAATGCAGTAATAGACCAGTACTTATCGAAACATGATTCACCAGAAGATATAGAATTCTATTTCTGTGGACCACCAATGATGAACCAAGCCGTTATCAAAATGTGTGACGATTGGGGAGTTCCTAATGAGAACGTAAGATTCGATGATTTTGGAGGATAACCAGAATTTTAAATAATAATAAAATCCGTTCTGATTCAAATTAGAACGGATTTTTTGTTTCAATACACACAGAAAAAACTTATATTTAATTTTTACAAAAAATAAAAGTATAGATAAAAATAAGAGATGCGAATAAAAAATTGGACAATACCCTATGCAATAACTTTTGTTCTTGTTTGGTTTACTAAACAAGGCTATTTTACGCGCGTTTTTAGGCAAGGTTTATCTAATATTCCTAAAAACAAACCAGTGATTTTTGCTGCAAATCATCAAAATTCGTTGATTGATCCAATAGTTATTGCAACCACAAACACAAACCCTGTGTTCTTTCTTACCAAATCGGATGTTTTCAAAAATCCATTGATTGCTAAAATTTTATTTTCTTTAAATATGTTGCCAATCTATAGGGAACGTGATGGAGCGGATTTCAAAGAAAAAAACATAGCAATATTCAATCGTTGTAGTGAAATATTATCAACTAATGGAAGAATTATTATTTTTCCTGAAGGAAGTCATAATACTGAGAATAGACTAAGGCCATTAAAAAAGGGAATTGCAAGAATTGCTGTGCAAGCCCATAATGAAACGGAAGAAGACATTTGGATTGTACCAGTAGGCTTGAATTATTCAAATACCAGAAATAAATCAGCTGATTTACTGGTGAGTTTTGGAAAAGCAATAAATGCATCCGAAATATTTGAATCCAAATTAGATTGTAAAAACGAAAATGAAATTTTCACTCCATTGATGTACAAAATTGAGGATGGATTGAGAAAGGAAATGCTCGATTATTCAGTTAAAGATTATTACGAAGTTTATGAGTTTTTGCTCGGTAAGATTAGTAGAAAGAGAGTTAGTTTAATCAATAAATTCAAATGGAATAAGGAGAAGAACGACAAGTTAACTCATTATTTTACAGCTAACAAAATAGAGTCGGAAGAGATAAAAACAAAGGTGAATAGGATAGAAGAGGTGTGCAATGATCGTCAGCTTCGCCCTTACTTGTTTGAAAAAACAAAGCACAATTTGATTCTTCCTATTCTTGGATTGGTACTTGGGTTTCCATTTGCTCTTTATGGTTTTGTTAATAGTTTTATTCCAGCTATCATTCCTCAGAAATTAATTTTAGATAAAATAAAGGACAGGCAGTATGACAGTTCCATAAATATGGTTCTTGGGGGCTTTTTAATGTTTTTTTTCTGGTGCATCCAATCTTTTGCAGTGTCTTTATTAACGGATAATTACCTTTGGTTTTGGTATTTTATTTCTTGTGTTGTTGGAAGATGGTTTTCCTATGAGTATCATATCTTCTTATTAAGATTTGTGGGAAAAAGAAATTATAATCATTTCACCAAATCTGAGCCAGAAACCTCTTTAAAATTGAAAGCTTATTATTCTGAATTAAAACAATTTATATACAATTTATAGTATGAAATATATACTACTTCTCTTATCTACATTGTGTTTTACCACACTTTTTTCTCAAGACGAACCTATAGAAGCTGTTAGGTTAACCGAATCGGAATTAACTAAAGAACTTACATTAGAAGATGCGGTTCTAGGTTATTACAAGGGATTGTATCCTCAACGACTTCAAGGTTTTCAATGGGTATTGGGGAAGGATTCTTACATTTTTCTTAATAAAGATAAATGGGAATTGAGGAATGGTTCAGATAATGAGCTTGAAATGACATTAGATTTAGATTTTTTTAAGAAAGATTTTGTTCAATTCGAGAGAGTACCCACAATACAAGAGATTTATGAAAATGAGTTAGTTTTTACCAAGAACGGAGCTGTAGTCATTTACTCTTATAGAGGAGAAAACAAAGGGAATAAAACAGTAATAATTACTCCTAAAGAAGCTACAAACAGAAGTTTTAATTATACAGCAAAAGCTGTTGCTTATACAATTGACAACAATTTGTATTTGGCTACAACCAGAAAATCGAAGATAACGATAGTAGAAAATGAGGATAAAAATATTGTGACTGGACAGGCTATTCACCGCTATGAGTTTGGAATATCAAAAGGGATATTTTGGTCTCCCGAAGGAAATTCAATCGCTTTTTACCAAAAGGACGAAACAGATGTAGCCGACTACCCTTTACTAAATATCAATTCTACACCAGGAGAAGTAAATTCTATAAAATATCCAATGGCTGGACAAAAAAGTGAATATGGGAAAGTTGGAGTTTATAATTTAAAAAAGGGGAGAAGTTCATTTTTGGGATTGGTAAAAAGAAAAATGCATCTAAAAACAGGAGGGGAGCAGGACGATCATTATTTGACAAACATAACGTGGTCGCCCAATGAAGAAAAAATTTACATCGCTGAAGTAAACAGAGAGCAGAACCACATGAGGTTTAATGAATATGATGTAGCGAGTAAAAAGAAGGTGAGAACTATTTTTGAGGAAAAACACGAAAAGTGGATAGAACCAGAAAACCCTGGGTTTTTTCCTACAAAAGATGAAAACACGATGCTTTGGCTCAGCGAAAAAGATGGGTTTATGAATTTATACAAGGTTGAATTGCCAACTGGAAAATGGAATCAACTCACTCAATTTCAATTTCCAATTACTTCATTTATGGGAACAAACGAGGCTGGGAATCTCGCTTTTGTTCAGGCAACAGGAGACGATGGCCGAGAAAAGCACATTTATAAGGTAAATATTGAGACTGGAAAATCAACTCAACTGACAGAAATTGCTGGAACTCATTCAGGATCTATCAGTTCATCGGGAAGGTATTTGATTGATTCCTATTCTAGTATTACCATTCCAAGAAAGACTCAACTTATAAACACGGTTAATAGTGAAAAAATAGAGATTCACAGCGCAGAAAATCCAATTGAAAATTACAGAATGGCAAATATGGAGTTTGGTGAATTGACTTCAAAAGGCGGTGAAAAATTATACTCAAGAATGTTTAAGCCGGCAGATTTTGACGCGAGTAAAAAATATCCAGTTTTGATTTATGTATACGGTGGACCTCATGCACAAATGATTACCAATAGTTGGGGCGGTGGCGCAAGTATGTGGATGCACTGGATGGCAAACCAAGGCTACATAGTATTTACTGTAGACGGAAGAGGTTCGGCAAATAGGGGGCTGGCTTTCGAAAATCAAATTCATAGACAAATAGGAGAAGTAGAAATACAAGATCAACTGACTGGAGTAGAGTATTTGAAATCTTTGTCTTTTGTAGATGCAAAAAGATTGGCTGTTCACGGATGGAGTTATGGTGGATTTATGACTACTTCCTTGATGTTGAGACATCCAGGGGTTTTTACTACAGCAGTTGCGGGTGGACCAGTTATTGATTGGAAATGGTATGAAATCATGTACGGAGAAAGATACATGGATTCACCACAAGAGAATCCAGAAGGATATAAAAAGAATAGCTTGTTGCAGTATGTGAAAAATTTAGATGGGAAACTTTTGCTTATCCACGGAACTGTAGACGATGTAGTGGTTATGCAACACAATTTAGCTTTGGTTCAGCAGTCTGTTTCCGATGGAATTCAATTGGACTTTTTTCCTTATCCCATGCATCCACACAATGTGAGAGGAAAAGATCGAGTTCATTTAATGACGAAGGTATTGAATTACGTAATTGAGCATAATGTTTCAAATGATTAGAAAATAGTACTTAGAGAAATTGTAATAAAACACAAAAAAGTAAAAGGAAAATTTGAACTATCATTCAAAATTCTCATTTTCTATAATTCTATTAAGAAATTGACAGACACATACCGACATAAAGGACTAAGAAAGCAATTGGCAGATGAAATTGCTGGCAAAGGAATTAAAGATTTAAGAGTAATTGATGCTATTGGAAAAATACCAAGGCATTTCTTTTTAGATACAGCTTTTGCCGAACATGCCTACGAGAACAAAGCTTTTCCTATTGGTTCGGGTCAAACGATTTCACACCCATACACAGTAGCTTTTCAATCAGAATTACTTCAAATTGAAAAAGGACATAAAGTTTTAGAAATTGGAACAGGTTCTGGGTATCAAACTACAGTTTTGTGCGAATTGGGTGCAAAAGTATATTCTATCGAAAGGCAAAAAGAACTATTTGATAAAACAAAAAGGATATTGACAAAGATGAATTATTCCTCAGCTAAATTGTACTATGGTGATGGTTACAAGGGAATTCCATCTTGGGCACCTTATGATTCTATCATCGTAACATGCGGAGCACCTTTTGTTCCCGAAGATTTGTTGAGTCAACTAAAAATCGGGGGTAGACTTGTAATTCCGATTGGAGAAGAGAAACAAATTATGACTTTGATAGTTCGTGAAAGTATCAACGAATTTTCTAAAAAAACATTTGGTGATTTTAAGTTTGTACCAATGTTAGAGAGAAAGGCAAGAGATTGATAATTCAGGAAAACTTAACATTTTGTCTTATAATTTATATTATGTTAAATTAGGTTATTTAGAATACTGTCCATAATTCTCTTATACGGATAATTGTAAAGAATAAAATGAAATACGCGAGTATTTAGAATTACAAAATCTTGGTGTAAATTCAATTTTATGAAATCAAGAAAAATCAAAAGAGTATTGTAAATGAATCTTCTGAAAATTAAATTAGAACTTGATGACAATAAATGATAATTCTATTTTCAAAAAATAAAATTATTTTATAATAATTCTGATCTAACGATTGATCATAACAAAACAACTTATGCTAATAAAGATTCAGATAATTGATATTTTCAACTTCCTAAAAAACACCAAAAAAGAAATTTGAATTTGAATTTTGAAATCAAAATCCTAAATCAAAGACAAAACGTAACCGAGAGCGCTCCCTCCTATTACAATCCAAATTGAGCTTAGTTTTTTTGGGCCAAAAACAAAGAATAACCCAAGCAATGCAATTACTGCCGTTTGCCAATTTATAATTGTTTCGTAGGTCATTTCCAGCAATACAACTACCATAATAGCTACAGCCGCTACATTTACTGAATCCAAAAAATATCCCAAAAATTTATTCTTTCTTAGTCTGGTAATCAGTGGGTTGAGCATCCATACCAATAAAAATGAAGGAAGAAATATTCCCAAAGTAGCTGCAATTGCACCGCCAAATCCACCTAATTGATACCCAATAAAAGTAGCGGTTGATAATACGGGACCTGGAGTAAACTGTCCTACTGCAATTGCATCAATTAATTCATTCATGTGCAAATATCCTGGTTCTACCAATTCCCCTTTTAAGTAAGCAAACAATACATATCCACTTCCGTACAATACAGATCCAACTTTCAAGAAAATCCAAAATATTTTTGAGGTAGAAAGTACAGTTTTAGCTATCAGCGGTGAAATCAAAGGAATACCAATAACTTGAAAAATTCTTTTGTTGTTTGTTTCACTTGGTTCATTGATTCCATAGAAAAATAATCCACCTAAAAGTCCTGCAGATAACAATGCTGTAACTTCGTTTACACCAAGAAAACTAACAAGAATTACTAAAACAGCCAACACACCGAGTTGCCAGTTTTTCAAAGCTTTTTTGCCTAACTTGAATACAGCTCCTAGGATTACAGCCAAAATTGCTGGCTTAATTCCTGCTATAAAAGGTTCGACAGAAGGTATTTGCCCAAATTCAACGTAGAGATATGCCAAAAATCCAGTAAGGATAACAGCAGGAAAAATGAAGCAAACCCCTGCAATAAATAATCCTAGAACTCCTCCTCGGACATATCCACAATGCATTGTCATTTCTGTGGAATTAGGCCCTGGAATTAAATTTGTAGCTCCCATCAAGTCCAAAAAATGACTGTGATCCATCCATTTTCTTTTTCTCACAATTTCTTCTTCCATCATGGCAATGTGAGCGGCAGGTCCACCAAAAGCAAATAACCCAAGTTTAAAAAAAACTTGAGCTATTTCTTTAAGATTATTTCTTTTGTTTTTTTCCATATTCAAAGATATTTCAACAAGAGTGAAATATCAAAAATGGTATAAAAAAGAATGTGATTAATTATTTTTTGTTTGCCAAAACTGCATTCGCATCAGCAATAAATTTTTCTGATTCTCTTCCAGCTTCTGCTCTTGGGTAACCTAAAGATCCCAAAGCATTGATGCTCATTTGATTTGTTTTTGAATCTTTCACTGCATTAAAAATCCAGACAGTTGGATATCCTTTTACTTTGAACAATTGAGCTAGTTCTCTGTTTTGCTGCATCAATTTTTGAGGCAATTGAGATCTTCTTGGGAAATCCAATTCTAGCAATACAACTGATTCGTTTGCCCATTTTTTGAAATTATCTTTTGCAAAAACGTTTGCCTGCAGTCTTTTACACCATCCACACCAATCGCTTCCTGTAAAAAAACCAAAAATAGGTTTTCCAGTTTTTTGTGAAATTTCATTAGCTTCGGTAAAATCTGTATACCATTTTAATTCTTGCCCTGGTTCAGCCTTTTCGATGCTGACGGCATTTGTTTTATTTCCTATTGCACTCATCGTGATGTATGCTAGTGCTCCTGCTATTGAGACGATTAAGATTGTTTTTTTCATGTTTTAACTATGTATTTATTCAAATTTACAAAAATCATTGAGAACTGATTCCAAATTTTAGAAGCAGATTTATTTTCATATCCTTATAATTAACTGATCAAACTTTATATTCCAAAAACTTCTTTACTATTTTGGGTAGTAATTTGGGCAACTTCTTCAAGTGTGGTTTCGTGAATTTCAGCAATTTTCTGTGCAATAATCTTCAAATAAGTGGATTCATTTCTTTTTCCTCTATTTGGGTGCGGAGCTAAATATGGTGAATCCGTTTCGAGTACCAATTCTTTCAAGGGAATTTCTTTCACAATCTTATCCAGTCCTGAATTTTTGAATGTAACTACCCCTCCTATTCCAAGTTTAAAACCTCCGTAATTCAGTATAGTTTTGGCTTGATTTAAATTACCGGTAAAACAATGAAAAATCCCTCTTAGTTTGTTGTCATTGTGTTTTTCCAAAACAGAAAATATTTCGTCAAACGCTTCTCTTGCATGAATTACTATAGGTAAATTCATTTCCTTCGCCCATTTTATTTGGGCTTCGAAAGCCGCTTGTTGAATTGGTAAAGTTGTTTTGTCCCAAAACAAATCAATACCAATTTCACCTATTGCATAAAATGAATTATTTTTTGCAAAGGTTTTGTATTCTTCTAACTCTTCTTCCCATTTTTCATTTACCGAACAAGGATGTATTCCTATCATAGGAAAACAATTTTTAGGATATTTTATTGCTAATTGCATCATTCCCTTTACAGAGTCTTTGTCTATGTTGGGTAAAAACAATCTTTTGATTTCCTTGTTCAAACAGTTTTCTATCACCAAATCTCTGTCTTCGTCAAATTGTTCTGCGTATAAATGTGTGTGTGTATCCGTTAATATCATGCTGCGAAGATAGAAAATTAGAAAATTGTTTGATACAAAATCACTTTATTAATATATGAATGAACGCGACAGAATCTCCAGAAAAAACATTAAAGTCTACAGGGTAATTTATTCCAGAAACTCTTCCGTTGTCGTTGTGTTGCCAAAAGTCCCACTTCTTGTTGCTGGGAGTTTCTTTGTAATAATGTGCTATCCACAAAGGGTAACTGTTGAAAGTTGTATCAAAATTAATTTTGTAAAAATCTTGATAGGTGTAAATAATTGGTTTCTTTCCATAGTGTTCTTCCATTTTCTTGGCACATTTCAAAACTCCTTCCATCAGTCTTTTTGGGGATACATTTCCTAGTTCTTCAATATCTATGACGGGAGGAAGATCTCCTTTTTCCAATTTTACATTTCTAATAAAATGATTGGCTTGTAATTCTCCTTTTTCATTCGGTCTGAAATAATGATAAGCTCCCCTCACCAATTCATTTTTCTTTGAGTTTTTCCAGTTTTCTTTAAATCGTTTGTCAATAAATCCGGTGCCTTCAGTTGCTTTTATAAAGGCAAACTTGAGAGAAACATTATTGTCTTTCATGTTTTTTACCATTTCCCAGTTGATAGAGCCTTGGTGGTGCGAAACATCTATTCCATTGATAGTGTATTGTGTGGGAAGTTTAATTCCAAATTCCCGGAACTCTTTATAATGAATAGGAAACATTGACTCCCAGAGAAGTTTAAAAGAATAATATTCGCCTGCGACATACGCCACATTGCCCGCTATCCACAATCCAATAAACCACGAAAATAACGCCTTTGTAAAGATGTTTTTGTTTTTTCTGCTTCTTTTGTCTTTCAATTATGAGTTATATTATGTCAGTTTTTAGGTTTTTAAAATATTGTAATACAATATAATATATAAAATAAACTAAATTATTAATGTCACTTTATAAGTTTCTTTTCCTTTTATATCATTTCCCAATCAGCGAATTTTGAATCATCAATAACACAAAAACTAAAGTTATGAAAACAATTAAAAAAACAATTATTACAATCGCATTTTTCACAGCAAATCTTTCTTTTGGTCAAGACCAAATAAAGCCGACATGCACAGTTCTAAATATTCAGGTAAAAGGAGAACAAATGATTTCGTCCAGCGAGGCAGGAAACATAACTCGACATTTAATGAATAAATTGAGCATTTACAACATATTGTACGATCAAGATATTAATTACGCTTTAACGGAAAAAAGCTCAGACTTGGGTAAGAAACTTACTTACGATTGCTATAGCATTCAGTGCTTGGAGAATGTTGCTAAATTATTGAATTCCAATAAAATGCTTAGTGGATATGTAGAACGAATTAGAGGTAACATTATTATTTCATTTAGAGAATTAGATGTTTCTACTTCAAAAATAACAAATTCTATTTCAAGAGAATATAAAGACATTCCTACAGAATTAAAGAATATGGTACTCCTGACCTTACAAGAGATGTACGGAGTAGAAAGAGAAAAACAAATGATAGATTATTTGACTCAAATTAATAGCCGTGAAGGTGTTCCAAACAATCCAGATGTAAAAAGACTAAATCATTCAGGAGTAAGAATGGGAGTTGTTCATATTTTGGGAGACAATGGAGATATTCTTAAAAGACCCGCTGGACAAGGAGGATACGATGCATCAGCCACTTTATTTCAATTTGGTTATCAGTTCGAAACACAATACTTAAATCAGGGAAGAGTTCAAGGTTTGTTTGAATTTATCCCAACAATTACAGGATTGGAACAAGGGTTGTTTTTGCCATCATTAACAGTATTGCACGGATTGAGAGATAATAAAACTGGATTAGAATTTGCATTTGGACCTACTTTTGGTGTTTCTAAAGTGGCAAAGGGATACTTTGATGATGAAGTTTGGAAATTAAGAACTGAATGGGATCAAGAAGGTAGTAATCCAAACCCTATTGTTACCCGATTAGATAGCCGTGGAAATGTAACTTTGAATGCTGGATTCCTTTTTGGAGTAGGATTTAGTTTCAAAAGCGGAGACCTAAATATTCCAGTCAATTTATTTACTGTAATGCAAAAAAAGAGCTTTAGAGTTGGAATTTCATTTGGGTTTAATGCTAAAGGAAATAGTAACTAAAATGGATAATTTATTTTTAATAATGCTCTTTCTACTTCTAATATTATACTATTTCAAGTGAATGTTATAATGACCAACATGAAATTACACAACCTTCCATATTTACTTGTTTATTCCAGAGTGATTTTTGGGTTAATTATTGGAATAACGGCAATTATCAATCCTGAATTTTCGGGATTGATAATTGCATTTTTAATGCTTACCGCGATATTGACAGATGTTTTTGACGGAGTGATAGCAAGAAAATTAAAAGTTGACACAAAGAAATTAAGAGTGCTTGATTCTAACGTAGACCTATTCTTTTGGGTGGTCGCAATACTATCTGTTTTTGGATTAAACATACATTTTATGATAGACAATATTTTTCTCATTTTTTTGGTTACTTTCTTAGAATTCTTGGCCTATCTGATAGCATTTTTAAAATTCAGAAAACCTGTTGCAACTCACACTTATCTTGCTAAATTTTGGAGTGTTTTGTTATTTCTTTTTTTAACTGAATTGGTTGTTTCTCGTCAAAGTCATTTTTTGTTTCACTCAGTAATTTGGGTTGGTGTTTTCTCAAGATTAGAAATTAGCGGAATTCTTCTCCTTTCAGGAGAATGGGTAGTGGATGTTTCTTCTGTTTTTCATCTTCAATCATCAAAAAAAAACTCATGAAAAAAGTTACGATAATTATTGTCATTTTCTTCGTTCATTTTCATGGAGATTCACAACTAAAACGATGGATTCAGACAGCAAATAGAGCGCCAATTGTTTCCTATAAATCAACTGCATTCATCTTTGACGGTTCGGATACCGTTTCTATTCATACACTGAGTGCTGCTATTAGTTTGACTGAAGGCGAATTTGACATGGTAGACTGGAATGGAGTCCCTATTACAACAACTTGGGAGTATATTTCGGCTCCGTTTTTAGGATTAGAATATAATTTGGCAAATTCTCAGGGGAAAGCTCAGTTCTTCAAGGCCAATGACGGGGCTTCTGCCTTGATGCTCAGCTTGGGTGTAGCTGGAGGGTACGGTGGTAGTTTTCTAATTATCCCACTTGGCATTAACGGAACCTTGGGAGTTTCAACCGATTTTAGAGATTTGTATGCTAAATACAGCTTGGGTTACGACATGTGGGGATTTACAATCGGAGTAAGTGGTTTTTTTAACTTAACTAATAACCACGATTCATTTTACAAATCAGAACCAGGTGTCGAGCTCAAATACATTTGGAATTGGGACTAATTACCTTCTTCCATCATTTCGGCAATTTCCAACCAAAGCATAGATTTTTCGTCTAATGTTTCTCCTGTTTCCTTTAGTTCGCTAGCCAATTTTTGTAATCCGTCAGGAGTCAAATCAGGGTTGTACATTTTTTCTGTAATTTCCTTTTTCTTGGTTTCAAGCTTTGCAATCTGATCTTCAAGTTTCATGAATTCCTTTCGCTTGTTGTTGCTAATAGTAGGTTTTGTTTTGTAGTCCTTCTTTTCCGCAGCTTTACTTTCAGAAATATCATATTTTTCGGCCTTCTCCCCTTTTTCCTCTCTCTTTTCTATTCTTTGTTGCTCGTTGTCAGCCATTAATAACTCCCTATACTTCGTGTAATTTCCGAGAATATCTTTGATTTGACCCTCCCCTTTAAAGTAGAAAATATGGTCACACACTTTATCAATAAAGTATCTGTCATGAGAAATAACAATCAAACAACCTTGAAACAAATCAAGGAAATTCTCTAAAGCTTGAATGGTGTAAATATCCAAATCATTTGTTGGCTCATCTAAGATTAAAAAATTGGGGTTTTCGAGAAGTATTGTCAATAAATACAACCGTTTCTTCTCCCCTCCACTCAGTAATTCTACATGCTGATAATGCATGTTTTTTGGAAAGAAAAATTTCTCTAATAATTGCAATGCGGTAATCGATTTTCCTTTTTCAAGAGGAATGGATTCTGCAATATCTTTCACTACTTCTATTACTTTTTTTCCTGGCTTAAAAGTCATTCCTTTTTGGTTGTAATACCCAAACTTTACCGTATCTCCAGTTACAATTTTACCAGCATCTGGATCCAACTCATTCATTATCATATTTATAAACGTGGTCTTCCCTACTCCATTTTTACCGACAATCCCAATTTTTTCACTTCTTTTAAAATTGTAGCTGAATTTATCCAACATTTTATTGTCTCCAAAGCTTTTTGATACGTTATGAAATTCTAAAATCTTGGTTCCTAATCGAGTAGAAAGAACTTTTAAATCCAACGTAGAATTGTCAATCTTCTTTGTAGCGGCTTCTTTCACTGCATCAAAAGCGTCAATTCTTGCTTTTTGTTTTGTTCCTCTTGCTTTAGGTTGTCTTCTTAGCCATTCCAATTCTTTTTTCATTAAGTTTTTGGCCTTGTCAATAGTAGTTTGGTCGCTAGCAAATCGTTCGGCTCTTTTATCCAAATAATAAGAGTAATTCCCTTTGTATTTGTAACAAGCTCCTCCGTCTAGTTCGATAATATCTGAACAAATACTTTCGAGGAAGTATCTGTCGTGTGTCACCATAAAAAGAGTTAAGTTTTTTTGAGAAAGATATTCTTCTAGCCACTCAATCATATCTAAATCTAGGTGGTTTGTAGGCTCATCTAATATCAACACATCTGGCTCATTAAGCAAAACTTTGGCAAGAGCCAGTCGCTTGTGTTCTCCACCCGACATTTTTTTTACACTTCTTTCAAAATCATGATGACCCAGAACAGAAAGAATTTTTTGTGCTTGTTGTTCAGTATCCCAGCCTCCTATTCGGTTCATTTCTTCCATCGCATCCTGAAATTCATTGGATTCAGGAGCATCTAAAGCCAATTTCTCATATTCTTGGACAATTTTAAATTTTGGAGAATCAAAAATATAGTCCTTTATAGTTTCGTATTGATCAAAGGAATCTGCCTGATCCAAAAAACCAATGGTAGTATCATTTCTCATGATTACTTGGCCGGTGTCAGGGGTTTCAATTCCTTTTATAATTTTAAGTAAAGTTGATTTTCCAGTACCATTTTTTGCCACTAGGGCAATCTTATCTCCTTTGTCTATTCCAAATGTTACTTCTTCAAATAATATTTTTATTCCGTAAGATTTAGAAACGTTTTCTATTGAAATGTAATTCATAACTACCTTAATACGAACCGAGCGGAGTTCCTAGATTTTTGCTCAAGAAACACTGTTTTATTTGCCGTCATGGCACTCAGAATTTCTTCATTGTAATGTCTTATTGTCAACAACGTGACATCATCGTTGTATCTCACTTCAAAAGTTCCCTTGAGAAGCGAAAATAATTTCTGAACCTTATCTTCTGCATTTTCAAAACATACCGAGAAGCTCAATGCAGAGTTTTGAATCAAATTCACTTTTATTTTTGTCTCAGCAAGTTTGGCAAAGATAAAACTAAGATTGTCTTCTGCAATAAAAGAAAAATCCTTGGGCGAAATGGAAACAAGTATTTGGTTTTCGATAAAAATATAAGAAGGAACCAAAGCATCGTAGCTCGTGGATTTTTGAACTACAGTACCTTCTTTTTCAGGATGAATAAATGATTTTACATAAAGCGGAATCAGTTTGTTTTCTAATGGTTTTATAGTTTTTGGGTGAATTACTGTAGCCCCATAATAACTCAATTCAATAGCTTCTCTGTAGCTCATTTTGTCAATTTTGGTTGCATCAGGAAAGTGTTTTGGGTCAGCATTTAATACACCTGCTACATCTTTCCAAATTGTAACACTCTCGGCCCTGGTGCAATACCCAAAAATTGCTGCGGTAAAATCCGAACCTTCTCTGCCTAGACTTGTCGTGCGATTGTCAGAATCACTCCCAATAAATCCTTGAGAAATAAGAACCGAATCAAATTTTTGTTTTTGAATATTTTGTTCTGTGAGTGACCAATCTACGGTCGCTTGCCTGAAATCTGAGTTTGTTTTTATTAAATTCCTGGCATCCATCCATGTATTCAAGATGTTGTTTTCATTCAAATAATGACTTACTATTGTTGTGGAAATAAGTTCTCCAAAACCAATGATACTGTCGTAATCTTGGTCATAATTCTTTGTAGGAGAAGATTCAAGGACTGCCTGCAATTGATAAAACAATTCATTTACTGCAACATAGGCAGGATTTGCCTTGTCGGGAAATAAATCCCAAAGAATTTCATTGTGAAAATTTACGATTGTATTTAATCTCGCTTTTATTTTATCCGAACTGTAACAATACGAATTGATGAGCCATTCAAATGCATTTGTCATCTTTCCCATTGCGGATACAACCACTATCAGCTCTTCTGACTTATACTGCTCGATAATATTTACTAAATTCCTAACAGAATTAGCATCCTTTACTGAAGCTCCTCCAAACTTAAATATTTTCATACTTCAAAGTTAATAGATACTTTTTCTTTTGCATAAAAAAAGTGCTTGCGATATTCACAAGCACTTTTTAAGAAAGTAGTAAAAGGTTTTATTATTGCTTCACAAATCTTGTGAATCCAACTTTGTTTTCTGAAATTACTTTAATGATGTAAACACCATTTGTTAAATCAGAAACATCTATCATATTAATGTAGTTCAAAGAAATACTTCTGATGATTTTTCCTTCAGCGTTCATTATTTCAGCAGTTCCCAGATTCACTCCTTCAATTGTAAAGAAGCTAGATACTGGATTAGGGAATACAGAAAGGTTTAATTCACTTGATAATTCATTCAAAGAAACTGTGATGTTTTGAACAATATCCATTGAATCTCTTGGCTCCAATTTGAATTCACCGAAAGAATATTGAACTAACCCTGTAACATCATATCCTTGATATTGTACAGGAACATATGCAAACAATAAATCATCAACAGCTAGAGTATCAAGTCCTGTATTAGCGACATCCCATTCACCAAATCCAGCGTTCGAATCTACACACATAA
>JAHEIE010000046.1 GCA_024639505.1 Crocinitomicaceae bacterium | reverse complement strand
TTTATGTAGTTTTTTGAGTAACCATGGTTATTCAACAAAAAATGAACAAAATGTTGTCTGACCCACTCTTCTGGAGTCAAGACAACATTCTTTTTCCTAATCACATCATAAATAAATGTCATTTCACCTGATTGGTGTAGTTGAACCTCGAATGGAGGCAAGTTCAATTCAGTTAACTTCAAAAGGAAAATATTAAAAATTAGACAGAGGTTTGCTTTTTGGATATTTTACCTCATACTTTATTTTATACACTTTTGTTTCTCCCTTAGGAATAGATTCTTTCCAAGTTAATCTACCAGTTTCCTCCTCCTTTTTAGCTCCAGAAACATCTTTTACACTAATCTCTATACTTTCATCGCTTGTAATTGGAACTTGATCTTCCAGCATCAAATCTATATCCAGACTTTTCTTGTTTTTTACAGTAATCTGAATCCCCATGTCTACTTTTTTCTTACCTCCTAGCATTGCGTTTTTACTAACGTCTTTTATTTTTTCTCTTTCAATTACGATACTTTTATCTATTCCTAATATAAGACTCATCGTATCTTCCGTTGCATTTGGATTGATAAAAGTTGTTCCTACAAAAGTTCCTTCCAAAAATAAATTGGCTGAGCCTGGTAAAAAATTATACTTTTCCCATTCTTGAATATTCGCAATCAAAAATACATTGCAATTGTATTTAGGAGCAGAATAATAAAGGTAGTTTGCATCCATTACAAACTCTTCTAAATCTACCGCAGCTTTTCCGTTCATTCCACTAATCGAATAAGGAATAGAAATAGCAAACTCTCTGCTTACCATACTTTCTGTTGCACTAGTATAGCTTGCCATCGACTTAGAATTATAACTGTCTTGGGTTATCATTTCGGCAGCCGGGGCATAAGCAGAGTTCGCTTGGCTTAATGCCAAACCTCTCATTTTACTTCTACTGTCGTTCTGGAACCTCAACACCCAAGGATGAACTGTAGGTAATACTCCCACGTTAGCAGGACTTGTGGTAGATAAGGTAAGTGCCACATTTTTCCAATCAATGGAAGAGTTTTGATAAATTTTTGCTTTGCAAATAGCCGTTACTTTATCTCCTATTCCTTGTGTTTTTATTTCATAAAAAGGTGTCCAGCCTATATTTTGAACCACATATTCCAATTTTATAGAAACAGTTTGAGCTTTGTCTGAAATCACCTCAATGTTCAATACATTTCCTCGAGTTTTGTATCCCAATTTAGACAATTCGGTATTCAGCTCTCCTCTTTCCTCTCTATATTCAGAAACCAATTTGTTCTTTTCATAAATCAAAGAATCTAGTTTGTTCAGGTTGTTTCGATAAAACTCTACCAAATCTAGCATATTATCTAAATTAAATCCACTGTTGGTTCCATTTGCACTTTTGTTGTAGAGAATTGCATTTTTTTCATATTCTAAATTTTGAGCTTGCTTTCCTGTTAGCTCTTCCTTACTTTTTAATTCCTCAATCTTATCGAGAATTGCAACAATAGAAGTAGGCTGCATCGATTTTTCTACATTTTCGCTATTAACCGAATTAGATAAAACAGTGATGCCACCAGTTCCCGAAACCTGAATCGTTGGACTCAAAATGCTATTTTCCATTCCAATGAACTTCACTTGGTTTGTTCCCTTTGTTAGCTTTACCGTTTGTTCTCTAGTAAGTTGAGCCTGGTTTGAAAATACAGTTGCTTCTCTCACTTCCGAAACAACATGTATTTGTCCGAAAGAAAGATTTGAAACAATTAGAGAAAGAATTAAGGATAACTTTATGAAAATCTTCATTGTGGTATTTATTTTTTTTATCATTTTTATAAAAGTAAAGATAGCATCTATTCGCTAAAAACCAATAACGAACACAGTTACAAAAAAGTATAATTCATGAGTAAACCTTTAATATTAGTAACCAATGACGATGGAATAACTGCTCCAGGACTAAAAGCTTTGGTAGAAGTCGCATCTCAATTAGGAAAAGTCATTGTAATTGCGCCAGATAGTCCACAGTCGGGAATGGGTCATGCCATTACGGTAAACAATCCCATTCGTATTGACAAAAGTAAAGTATTTGGAAATATTGAAGCTTACACTTGTTCGGGAACTCCAGTAGATTGCGTGAAAGTAGGGATTTTTCAACTTCTTAAACAAAAGCCCGATTTAATAGTTTCTGGAATAAACCATGGATCCAATGCGGCCACAAATGTCATTTACTCAGGAACAATGTCTGCGGCAGTTGAAGGTTCTATGGAAAACATCCCTTCTTTGGGTTTTTCTTTAGATGATTTTTCTCATGAAGCTGATTTTATACCTGCTCAACATTTTGCTGGCATCCTTATCAAACAAGCTTTGGATTCGGATTTTCCTGACAGAATTTGTCTCAATGTAAACGTACCCAAACTTCCTTTGAGCGAGCTAAAAGGAATAAAAGTATGTAGGCAAGCGATGGCTTTTTGGGAAGATAGATTTGATGAAAGAGAAGATCCTCTGGGAAAAAAATACTATTGGCTTACAGGAAAATTCAAAGACCAAGAAGAGGCTGACGATACAGATATGGCTGCTTTAAAAAACGGATATGTTTCTGTTGTTCCCGTTCAGTTTGATATGACAGCTCATCATGCAATTAATAAAATCAATAAGTGGGAACTATAAGTTCTTTTATGATTAAATCCTGAAAAGGATGAGTTAGTAATACTAACCATATAACAACAAAACGCCAGAATAAAAATCATTCTGGCGTTTCAAAAAAAAGAAAAAACTTTTTTACTTCTTATACACTTTTAAGGCAACTTCCAAGCAATCCATTGCTTTGTTCAAGTCTGTTTCATTCAATACGTAAGCAATTCTTATTTCCTTCTGTCCCATTCCTGGCGTAGAGTAAAATCCTGCAGCTGGGGCGAACATTACTGTGCTTCCCTCGTGAGAAAAGTCTTCGAGTAACCACTGACAAAACTTCTCTGCATTGTCTACTGGCAATTGAGCTATGGCGTAAAATGCTCCTTTTGGTTTTGGGCAAATTACTCCTTCCATATTGTTCAATCTTTCTACCACAATGTCTCTTCTTTTTTGGTACTCTACTTGTACTTCATCAAAATAAGACTGAGGTGTATCTAAAGCTGCTTCTCCCGCTATTTGTCCTAAAGTTGGCGGACTCAATCTAGCTTGCCCAAACTTGAGAGCATTCGAAATTAAACTTGCATTTTTGGAAACTATTGCTCCAATTCTTGCTCCACACATGCTGTATCTTTTCGATACAGAATCTATCATAATTACGTTTTCTTCTATACCTTCTAGGTTTAAAACAGAAAATGGAGTTGACCCATAACAAAACTCTCTGTACACTTCGTCAGCAAATAAGAATAAATCATACTTTTTCACTAAGTCTCTCAAAACCTCAAGTTCCTCTTGAGAATAAACATATCCAGTAGGATTAGCAGGATTACAAATCACAATTGCTTTTGTTTTATCTGTAATCAGTTTCTCAAAATCTTTGGCTGGCGGCAAAGCGAATCCATCTTCAATTCTAGAAGTAATTGGTTTCACATTAACACCGCTAGACGTTGCAAATCCATTGTAGTTTGCATAAAATGGCTCGGGTATGATTACTTCATCTCCTGGGTTAAGACAAACTTGCATTCCAAAAAGCAAAGCCTCTGAACCACCCGTGGTAATCATAATGTGCTCTGGGCTTACCGGAATGTTATTTTTTGTGTAATACGCAGCCAGTTTATTTCTGTAAGATTCATAACCAGCAGAATGACTATATTCAATTACAGTACTGTCGATGTTTTTAATCTTTTCCATTACAACCTCTGGAGTTCTGATATCAGGTTGTCCAATGTTCAAATGAAATACGTTAACCCCTCTTTTTTTTGCACCTTCGGCAAATGGAACTAACTTACGAATTGGTGATTCAGGCATCTGAATCGCTTTGTCAGAAATTTGTGGCATATCGCTTTATTTTTATTGCCCACAAACTTAAATAAAATTGAAGTAAAAAATCATAAAAAAAAACGCATAAATAATTCTTAGAACTCTCTGTGCACAAGTGCAGCAAATTGGCGGTAATTTCATTGTTCTAAAACCTGCTCAATTCCTCATTCAATCTAAACAAAGGCAAGCCAACTACATTGAAATAGTCTCCTTCAATTTTTGAAATGCCAACAAATCCAATCCATTCTTGAATTCCGTATGAACCTGCCTTGTCATAAGGTTGGTAATTATCTACGTAAAATTCTATTTCCTGAAGAGATAATTCTTTAAAAAAGACTTTAGTTATGTCACAAAAACTATGAGTTTTAGATTTTGACATTAAGGTCACAGCGGTAATCACTTCATGTTGTTTCCCCGACAAACTTTGAAGCATTTCGATTGCTTCTGCCCTATTTTTTGGTTTTCCCAGTTGTTTGTTTTGATTCCACACAATGGTATCGGAAGTGATAACCAAATCATTCGATAGAATCCCATGCGAAAAAGCCTTTGCTTTTAAATTGGACAAAAACAAAGGTATTTCCTCTTTGTACAAAGCCGGAGGAAACACTTCCTCAATTTCTTTTGTTTGTATTTCAAAATCTATACCCAGTCCTTTCAATAACTCTTGTCTTCTTGGTGATTTAGAAGCTAATATTATGCGGTAGTTTCCTTTCATGATTCCTCTTTTGGCGGACGTCCAGCGGCAACCAATTTTGGCAACCAATACGTATTTGTACTCACATTAGTAATCATTATCCCTTGACTCGAACTTGCGTGTATCATCACTATGTCTTCGCCTGGTTCTGAAATTACTAATCCTACGTGTGTAATATTATTTTTGCTCTTGTTTTTCGAGAAAAAAACCAAATCTCCTTTTTTGGCTTCTTTAATCTTTATTTGTTCGATAAAATCTTTTTGTGACCTTGCATTCCTTGGTAATTCTGTTCCATATTTTCCCAGCACATATTGTGTATAACCCGAACAATCGAATCCGCCATCTCCCGTGCCACCAAACACATAAGGAACACCAATAAATTTCTTGGCATAATTTATCATTTTGTCCACTTCCTCCACATACAATTCTTCGCATACCGTATCCACTGCCGATGCCTTAAAGTCGGTTTTGTAATCTACCTTTTTTCCTGGTTGATTTTTCACCACTACAACTCTTTTTTTCTGCACGACTGGGTCTTTGGTTTCTTGATTTTGCAAATAAGCGTAAGACTCTTTTTCTATTTTAGTATAATTGCTTTTTTTATAAATAAGACGTAAATCTTCCAACAAACAAGAAGATTCTTGCTGGAATTTCAGTTGTTTGTCGAGCTCATAATAATTTTGATAAGCGATTGCTGATTCTTTCAAAACTTCAGAATGAGAATTGGTGTAACGCGAATCCTGAGATAATCTTGCCAAAGCAACAGCTTTGAAAAGATGAACCAATTCATTGTCTTCATATCCTCTTTTATCAATCATCTTTGTGGTTTTTCTCACAATAGATCGGTAATTCTTTTGGTTGTACAAAATTTCGAGCACATCTACTTTTCTGTCCTGAGCCAAGGACTGAAAAGTAAAAAGCAAACCAAATAAAATAAGTGCGAAGAGTTTTTTCATGTTGTATCAATTAATATGTAAAATTAACTCGAAAACTTCTTACATATTTCATTCCAAACAAAGAGAAATGAATACTTGAATCTTGAAAACTCGAAACAACAAGACTTAAAAAGACAAAATGAAAAATCAAAATGCTTTGAAAACTAAAAGAATTATAGATAAAAGAGCATATATACTTTCAATTCCTAAAAGAATGATTAATTTTGCCCAAAATTTAACAGAAAATGGCAAATAACATCACATTTACAATGATTAAGCCCGAAGCAGTAGCAAACGGGACAACTGGAAAAATTATCGATATGATAATTGAAGCAGGATTTAAAATTAAAGCAATGAAATTGAAGCAACTTTCAAAAGAAGAAGCTGGAGAATTTTACGCAGTACACAGCGAAAGACCTTTTTACGGGGAATTAGTTGATTACATGAGTGAAGGACCAATCGTTGCAGCAGTATTGGAAAAAGACAATGCAGTAGCAGATTTCAGAACTTTGATTGGATCTACTGATCCTGCAGAAGCAGCTGAAGGAACTATCAGAAAAGCATACGCTGAATCTAAAGCAAAAAATGCATGTCACGGAAGTGATAGTGACGAAAACGCACAAATTGAAGCTAACTTTCACTTTTCGGCTAGCGAATTGTTCTAAGAACTCGTTTCATATTTTTACAAAAAAAATCCCCTTGAAGATTCAAGGGGATTTTTTTTTGAAGTTCATTGTTTTTTTTTAATCCTTGATCATATCCACAATCTTCTGACCGATAGCCAAACCTGCTGTAGCTGCTGGAGAAGGTGCATTAAGAACATGAATACTATTCCCGCTATATTCTATTCGGAAATCATCACGGGTTTCCCCGTTTACTCCCAATAATTGAGCTCTTACTCCACTCCTTCCCTTTTTCAAATCATCCATTTCTAGACTTGGGATCATTCTTTGCAGGGTTTCCAGAAATAGCTTTTTGGAAAATGCTCTTCGGTATTCCATCCAAGCGTACTTTGTGTTTTCGGTCAAGAGTTTCCATGTGCCAGAATAACTTAAGGCATCTGCCGTATCTCGTAAACTGAATGAAGTTCTGTTGTACCCTTCACGTTTGAATGAGAACACCGCATTTGGTCCGCATTCTATTTCTCCATCAGTCATTCGGGTAAAATGAACACCCAAAAATGGAAAATCTGGATTTGGAACAGGATAAATCAAATGTTTCACCTTGTGTTTGGCTTTCTCTGTTAGTTCATAATAATCGCCACGGAAAGGAACAACTTTTTCTTTCAGGTTTACACCATCTTTTTTGGCCAATCTATCGGCTTGAAGTCCACCGCAAAAAATTAATCTTTTTGCATTGTAACTTCTTTTATTTGTAACTAATTCCGAAACCTCTCCTTTTACAATCTCTTTGACCTCTTCCCCTAATTTTATTTCTGCAGGAACGGTGTGTTGTTTTATCAAATCGGCTAATTTATGTACAGTCGCTCGGTAATCAATAATTCCGGTACATGCTACATGAATTCCTCCTATAGATTCTACAAAAGGCTCTATTTGTTTCACTTCATCTGCGGTAATTTTGCTAATTCCCTCTGTTTGATTTGCAATTCCATTTTCATAAATTTTGTTCATGAATGGAAGCTCTTTTTCATCTGTTGCTACAATTACTTTTCCGCATACATCGTGAGGAACATCAAATTTCTTGGCAAAAGCTACGAGCTCGTGTCTTCCTTCTCGGCAGTTTTCTGCTTTAAGTGATCCTGGAGTATAATACAATCCCGAATGAATTACGCCAGAATTATTCCCTGTTTGGTGGTGCGAAAGTTCTTGTTCTTTCTCTATAACCAAGACTTTAGCTTGTGGAAATTTCAGTGTGAGCTTGTAGGCTGTGGATAGTCCTACTATTCCTCCGCCTACTACTGCATAATCGTATGTTTGTGACATTAAAAACTTTGTTTTTGGAATACAAATATAGAAAACACACCACTTTATATGTTCTTAAGAGGGGGAGAATCTTTTTCATCAGGTTATCAGGTACGATTCTCTGTTTTAGATTCCTTCATTCGCAGGAATGACAAACTATTTGATTTTGACTTTTAAACAATTACCTTTGAAATTCAATAAAAAAACAAAATGGATTTTTCAACTGACATAAAAATAAGAGGATTTCACATCGATGTGTTTGGGCACATGAACAATGCGCGATACCTCGAGCTGATGGAGGAAGCAAGATGGCAATACATTGACGCTACAAATTTTCAAGACTATCTCACGAAAAACAATTGGGGGTTTGCGGTTGTAAACATTAATATTTCCTACAAAAGACCTGCTCACAATGGTGATATAATCACTTTTACTCAAATCATAAAACGCATGGGGAATTCTAGTATGACCATTGATCAAATTATGACAAAGAAAAGTACTGGTGAGCTTGTTGCAAGTGCAGAAGTTACCTTTGTGGTTCTCGATTTAGCGACTCATCGACCTGCAAGAATTTCTGATGAAATTAAAGAGGCATTCTCTACTGCAAAATCATAGAAAATAATTTTATTCCTCCATATTATTCAACGCCTTTCAACCAAGACTCATGGTAAATTGAAGCGAGAGACTTTATAACCCGAAAAGCAAAGCCAAAGAATAAGATTCCTGTCTTTAAAGGAATGACAA
Source organism: Crocinitomicaceae bacterium (assembly GCA_024639505.1). Classification (GTDB taxonomy): domain Bacteria; phylum Bacteroidota; class Bacteroidia; order Flavobacteriales_D; family CAJJDF01; genus CAJJDF01. The sequence continues at coordinate 5,317 of JAHEIE010000046.1, read as the reverse complement.
TGAAAAATAGAAAAATGAACATTAAATTAATAGTAGTTGGAAAAACGGATAAATCGTATTTCATAGATGCAGAAAACGAGTATATAAATCGTTTGAAACATTACATAAAAGTGAATTACATTGTTATTCCTGAGTTGAAAAAGACAAAAAACTTATCTCCTGATCAAATTACTGACAAAGAAGGGGAGCTTATCCTGAAACATATTAACCCAACTGATGAAGTGTGGTTGATGGACGAAAAAGGAAAGCAAAAAACTTCTGTTCAGTTTTCAGATTTTTTGCAAAAAAAAATGAACCAAGGAATCAAAGACTTGGTTTTTGTGATTGGTGGAGCTTATGGTTTTTCTCAAGAAATTTACAAAAAGTACCCAAACAAGTTTAGCCTTTCCAATATGACTTTTTCTCATCAAATGATTCGCACATTTTTGTTGGAACAAATTTACAGAGGAATGACAATATTAAAAGGTCAACCCTATCACAACGAGGGTTAATTATTGAATACATAAAAAACCTCCCAAATTTAAAAATCTGGGAGGTTTGAAATTAATGAGTAAGATTCCTGTTTAGTCAGGAATGACAATTAAAAACAATGTTAATTATCTCCCAAAATCAAAGGCATTCCATCTTTTCCATTACCCACAATTACCACTTTGGAATTGTTAGATTTAGAAAGTTCAAGAGTTGCTTGAATTCCTTTTTCTCTCAAAATATTATCTGTAAGAGAAGCATTCAAAATTCTGTTTGCTTCTGCTTTACCAGTTGCATCAATTTTTTGTCTTTGGGCCTCTTTTTGGGCTTTTTCTAACCTAAACTCATATTCTAGTGACTCCTGCTCTTGAGAAAGTTTTCTTTCAATTGCATCCTTAATTTTTTGTGGAAGTGTTACATCTCTTACCAGCACGGCATTCAATTGTACATGTTGTTTTTCTACTTTCAATTTCGTTTCTTCAAAAATTTCATTCTGAATTGCATCTCTTTTACTAGAATATAATTGCTCGGGTGTGTAACGACCTATAACACTTCTTGCTACAGCTCTAATTTCTGGAATAATTACAGTATTTCTATATTCCTCTCCTTTTGTTTTATGTAAAATCCCAAGCTCAGATGTTTTTGGTTGATACAAAACAGAAACGTCCAAAGTAATTACCAATCCATTGGAAGAAAGTACTTCCATTCCTTTTTCGAAGATTTCTTGTTGCTTCGTATTGTATTTGTATACTTTGTTCCATGGAGCTACAAAATGAAATCCTTCACCCAATGGCGGCTCATCTATTACAACTCCTCCTCCGAAGGTTTTAAATAGAACTCCCGCTTTTCCGTAATCTATATTTATTGAAGATTTCCAGACAACGATAAGCAATACGATTGTAATTATTATTCCTCCTACTCCAAATATTCCTCCTTTGGATAGTTTTGGTATTTCAAAGTCTTGTTGTGCCATATTTATTTTAGTGATTAGCTTGACTGCCTTTGGCAGTTCATTAGTAAATAGTTCTTTGCTTTAAAGGTAATGAGAAATGAGGAGTAATGTGGAGCTTTCTAAAATTATTTAGGCAACTTTTAGTTTTACTGTTTTAAAAAAATAATTTTGAAAATGTTCTCTGTGAGATCGAGTATGGAAGCGCAAAATGAAAAATTAAAAAAAGCTCCTTATTTTTCTTCTAAAAATAGGGAGCTTCACTAAATCGTTTATTACGACAAAAAATTAATCCCTCAACAATTTCTTGTACTTAACTCGTGTAGGAACTGTATTCCCTAAACGCTTTATTTTATTTTCTTCGTATTCTTGATAGGTTCCTTCAAAGAAATATACTTCCGAATCGTTCTCGAAAGCGAGAATGTGAGTACAAATTCTCTCCAAAAACCACCTGTCGTGTGAAATAATAACGGCACATCCAGCAAAGTTTTGAATTCCTTCCTCTAAGGCTCTCAGTGTATTTACATCCAAATCATTGGTTGGCTCATCAAGCAACAATACGTTCGCTTCTGTTTTCAAAGTCATTGCCAAGTGAAGTCTGTTTCTTTCTCCTCCCGATAATACTTTTATCTTTTTACTTTGCGAGTTTCCTCCAAAATTGAATCGAGAAATATAACTTCTTGCATTGATTTTCTCTCCGCCAATTTCTATGTTATCAGCTCCTCCAGAAACTACTTCATAAACCGTTTTTTCTGGATCCATGTCTTTGTGTTTTTGATCCACATAACCAATTTTTACAGTCTCCCCTACTTTAAATTCTCCCGAATCTGGTGTATCTTCCCCCATTATCATTCGGAACATGGTGGTTTTTCCTGCACCGTTTGGTCCAATAATTCCTACAATTCCAGCTGGTGGTAATTTAAAATTCAAATCTTCGTACAAGACTTTGTCACCAAATGCTTTAGCTACATTTGTCGCTTCTATTACTTCTTTCCCTAATCTTGGTCCGTTAGGAATTGGTATTTCAAGAGTTTGCTCTTTTTCTGCCGATTTTTGATTCAGCATTTGTTCGTAATTGGCAATACGCGCTTTGTTTTTAGCTCTTCTTCCTTTTGGATTTTGGTTCACCCAATCCAATTCTCGTTGCAAGTGTTTTTGTCTCTTGCTTTCGTTCTTTTCCTCTTGTTGTAATCTTTTTAATTTCTGATCCATCCAAGAGCTATAGTTTCCTTTCCAAGGAATTCCTTTCCCTCTGTCCAATTCAAGAATCCATCCTGCAATGTTATCCAAGAAAAATCTATCGTGGGTCACTGCAATTACAGTTCCTGCGTACTGGTTTAGGTGTTGCTCCAACCACTGTACCGATTCAGTATCCAAGTGATTCGTTGGCACATCCAGCAGCAATACATCTGGATTTTGCAACAACAACCTACACAAAGCAACTCTTCTCAACTCTCCACCCGATAAATTCTCCACCGAAGTGTCTCCTTCTGGAGTTCTTAGTGCTCCCATTGCCATTTCCAACTTACTATCAATATCCCAAGCATCCAATTGATCTATTTGTTCCTGAACTTTTCCTTGTCTTTCGATTAGGTCGTTCATTTTATCGGGATCATTCATGATCTCTTCATCCATGAACTTGTTATTGATTTCTTCGTATTCTGCCAAAATATCCATGGTAGATTGCACACCTTCTTGTACAATTTCTTTTACCGTTTTTGTTGGATCCAATTTTGGTTCTTGAGGCAAATATCCTACTGTGTATCCATCCTGAAACACTACTTCTCCTTGGTAATCTTTATCCAATCCTGCAATAATTTTCATTACAGTAGATTTACCCGATCCGTTCAATCCAAGGATTCCAATTTTGGCTCCGTAGAAAAATGACAAGTAAATATCTTTCAGTATGTGTTGTCCCGATGGAGTGGTTTTATTCACTCGATCCATCGAGAATATTATTTTTTTATCGTCTGACATTATGTTTGGTAATTAGTCGTTAGTAATCAGTATTTAATTTTTATAAAACTTCGTTTTACAATGGTTTCACTAAGGTAATGAAGTTGTGAAAGAATTGGAAATTGGAAGTAGAAATATTGTTAAAAATCTTAAAACCGGATTTAAATTCATCCAAATTAAATAGATTCGTTGATATGAAAAATTCTTTCTTTTTAGTTATTTGCATTTGTTTCTGGTCTAGTGTTGCGACTAGTCAAATTGTTATTTTGAATGAAATTGAAGATTCAATTATTGGAAAAATCAATTGGAAAAACGATTCTATATGGTTAAATCAGCAACTAAATTTTGAGAAAGACAAGATAAAATCAAAAACAATAGTAAATTACCGACTGGTGAGAGTTGACAAAGAAAACTTTTATGAAGGGCCATTAGATAACTTCGAGCTAGATACCTTTTCAAGTCAAAAGTCTCATTACGGAGACTCCATCCTTATTTTTCATGGAATGAAATTCTATACTTACATAGGAAACTCCTCTTGGGGATTTTTCAGGACCTATCATTTGTTAAAGGTAACGAATAAAGTTCCGCTAAAACTATCTGGTGCTGTTTTAAACCAACTTAAAATAAGGGTAAAAAACACTTGTGAGCATGGCTGGGATCCATTAAGAGGTCAAGCTTGTTATCAATGTATGAATGAATTCAGATTAAAAAGAGATTCTAATTCCAATGAATAAAACAAAAAAAAATCCTCCTTGAACACAAGGAGGATTTTTACAATGGAATATTTCAACTCCTATTCTACAATCAATTTTTTAGTCGTTTTACCAGTTTGGCTACTCGCTCTAATCAGGTAAATTCCGGCTTTTAAGCTTTGAGTTTCTATGGAGGTTTTAATAAGTCCATTCACTGATTTTGAAACAATTAGTTTTCCACTAATATCTAATAATTCAATCATTCCTTCTTCCTGAATTCTTGCGAAACTTACATTCACAATGTCATTAGCTGGATTTGGAAAAACATTGAACTCAATTTCCGATTTCAATTCATTTACACCTACAGAATTGTGCGAAATAACCGTCACAGAAAATCCACTTCTCAGGATTCCAGCAGAATCTACAGTAATTGTATCGTGGAAAAAATTAGAACAACCGGAAAGGCTGTCTAAAATATATAGAGTAACTTGATAAGTTCCAGGAGAAGAGTATGTATGAGTTGGGAATTGAGTAGCAGCAACAAAACCATCTCCAAAGTTCCAAACATATGACATTACAGGTCCAGCACCATAAGACGAGTCAACTAAAATTACTTGACCTGGGGTTGTTTGAGTTGGATAGAAATAAGCTCTACAATTAGAATCAATAGAAACACAAGTAGAAGAATCTACACAAGTTGGTGAAGAAATCACAACAGAATAACCAGTTGCAAAATTAGTTGGTGTATATGTTTGATTTGTCGCTCCAGGAATAGCTGTAATCCCACCAGGAGAATTTGAGTTACAGTTTGAATACCATTGGTAATTAAAACCAGAAACTCCTGCATTTAAAGTATGACCACTTACAAAAATAGAATCTTGGCATTGCGACATTCCTGAGAATGCAAGAATCGATAGGACTAAAACTGTTATTACTCTTTTCATTAATTTATTTATTTTTAATGATTTATCAAATATACTAATTTTTAAAATATTGAACCGTATTTATCTCATATTATTCAGATAATCAATCACTTTGGCATCTTTTTCTTCGCTTTTTAGCTTTGAAATCAGAGTTTCCATTTTATTCAATTCCATGGTAAACTCGCTAACCTGTCTTTCTATCTTCGATTTCTTTGTTGGCTCTGAAACAAGAGTCAACTCTGTTTTTAGTTCTTCAATTCTGTTTGCTATTCTGTTTTTTCCAGAAATAAGACCTTGGTAACCCACCATTTTCATCCACCAAGCACTAG
>JAHEIE010000109.1 GCA_024639505.1 Crocinitomicaceae bacterium | reverse complement strand
ATGATTATTTCTAGTCCTGCAAAGGCTGTGGATAACAAATTGGCAACTGCCGTAAAGTACCAAGACGAAGTGGAAGGGATTTTGAAAGAAAAATTGAGTTTGACAGAGAAGGATAAATTGAAAAGTGTTGGTTTATCGGATTACATGGAATACACCAAAACAAAACTATTGGTAAAAAATAGTGGAGTAAAGAATATTGCGATAGTTTATGCCAATGGTGAAATTGTAAGCGGAAAGGGAACTGCTGAAATGATTGGTTCGGAAACAACTGTTCAGCATTTGAGAAAAGCCAGAATCAATGATTCTATAAAGGCGGTTGTGTTGAGAGTAAATTCTCCTGGAGGAAGTGCTTTGGCTTCGGATGTAATTTGGAGAGAGATTGAATTGATTAAGAAGTCAGGGAAAAAAGTAGTGGTTTCTATGGGAGATTTGGCGGCATCTGGAGGGTATTACATATCTTGCAATGCTGATCGTATTTTTGCTCAAGAAAACACTATTACAGGTTCTATTGGTGTATTTGGTGTAGTGCCAAATGCTCAAAAACTAATGAACGAGAAAGTAGGTATTACATTTGATAGAGCCAAAACAAATGAACATGCCGATTTGATGTCTTTTACAAAACCATTGACAGATGAGGAATACTCAGTGATACAGAAAGAGGTAGATAGAATTTACGATGATTTTATTTCACGAGTTGCCGAGGGAAGAGGGATTTCTAAAGCAATGGTAGATAGCATAGGACAGGGAAGAGTTTGGTCGGGGAAGGATGCTTTGTCTATTAATTTGGTGGATGAAATTGGTGGGATTGAAGAAGCTGTCGCTCACGCTGCTGAGCTTGCAAAAATATCTAACCCAAGAGTTATGGATATTCCAAAGAAAAAAGTGGATGCTGCCGAGGAAATACTGAAAGCATTGTCTCAGGATAATGAAGACAATGAGGTCTCTGCTTTTTATAAGCCGGGTTCATTTAGCGGAGAAATTATGGAGCAATTGAAACAATTGAATTCTATAAATCTTCAATCGCAAGACAGAATTCAGGCAAGATTGCCTTATTTGATTACCATTAAATAAGGTCTTAGCCTTTTTTTATTTTCGTTTTTTTACTCGTTGAAGGTCATACTCTTTATCGAGAGGACTTTTATCTTCCAAGAAATCACAAAAATGATTGGAAAGCCAAGGAGCGATAAGAACTCCTTTTGTCCCTAGTCCATTAAATAATCCTAAACTCGGAAAATCTGGATGCAAACCTATGAGCGGTCTTCTGTCTCTCACAGTCGGGCGAATTCCTGCTTGATGATCCATGATTTCGAAGTCGCAATCCAATAAACTGTTGATTTTTTCGAGCAGTTCACTTTTTCCGTTTTCGGTAGTTTCATAAGTCAAATCTTTCCAGTTGTAGGTAGCTCCCACTCGAAACAAGTCGTTCCCCAATGGCAAGCAGAAAAATCCTTTGTTCAGTATTTTGTCAACTTCCAAGCCTGGAACTTTTATAGTGAATAATTCACCCTTTGTAGGTACTAAAGGCAAATATTTAAAATAAGGGTTGTTTTCCATGAATGTTCCCTCACAAAAAATAATTTTTTCGGCAGAAATACCTTGGTACATTACTTTTTTATCGGAAAAAACTAAGTTGTCAAACTCAAATTTTTCATTGAGAATAATTCCGTTTGAATCCAAGAAATTTCTGTATTGTGTAAGCAAGGAAACTGTGTTTACCCAGCCAGTTTTTGTGATTTCACCAAAACCGATTTCATTTTTTACGGGTAAGTCTTTTGTTACGGCTTTCGATTCAGAAATTAAATACTGTGAAAAGCCTTCTTCTTCTGTTTTTGAGAAAAAATCATTTTGTTGCTCAAGCGTTTTAAAAAATCGCAGAATATTGATGGGAAAATCCAGCTTTGTATTCAAGTGATTCTCCATTTTGGAATAAAAAGGAGCCAAATAGGGTGAATATTTATCTACATTCCATCCTTTTGTAACTCGCTTAAAAACAATAGGGTTGTACATGCCGGCAGCTACTAGCGAAGAGTTTTTTTCTAGGTTGTTATCAATAACCAGACAAGTTTTTCCTCGTTGCAACAATTGAAAATGAAGAATTGTTCCGGCCAATCCTTGACCTACTATAATATAATCGTATTGTGATTTGATGTTCGGTGATTTTATGATTAATTTTGTAAGATTATTCAAAGGTAATCAACTAAAGAATCAAATAACAAATTAGTTTAAAAATGTCAGAAAATATTGAAAAAGTAAAGTGCCTAATCATTGGTTCAGGACCAGCAGGATACACAGCAGCAATTTATGCAGCAAGAGCAAATATGAGTCCAGTTTTGTATGAAGGAATGCAACCTGGCGGACAATTAACTACTACAAATGAAGTAGAAAATTTCCCTGGTTACCCAGAAGGTGTAACAGGACCAGAAATGATGGTTCAGTTGAGAGCTCAGGCAGAAAGATTTGAAACGGATGTAAGAAGTGGATGGATAACAAAAGTTGATTTTACAGGAGATGTTCACAAAATTTGGGTTGGAGATAATGAAAAAGAGATTCATGCCGATACCGTAATTATTTCGACAGGAGCATCTGCAAAGTACTTAGGATTGCCATCCGAACAAAAATACCTAGAATTAGGAGGAGGAGTTTCTGCTTGTGCAGTGTGCGATGGTTTCTTTTACAAAGGGCAAGAAACAATTATCGTTGGTGCGGGAGATTCTGCTTGTGAGGAAGCACATTATTTGTCAAAACTATGTACGAAAGTTACTATGCTGGTAAGAAGAGACGAGTTTAGAGCTTCTAAAATTATGGCAGAGA
>JAHEIE010000030.1 GCA_024639505.1 Crocinitomicaceae bacterium | reverse complement strand
TTATGCTTTGTATCAAAAATCGGTAAGTAGTGGTTATTTAGCCGATTATCCCGAAAAAGGAAGGTTGCTTAATTTGTTGTTGACGAATCATCCAAATTCCAATTATGCAACAAACACAGAATTTGAATTGGCTAATAATTATCGAATTCAAAATAAGAATGAACTAGCACTCAAGTTTTACAATCAAATTGCTGCTACGAAAGAGGGAACTTACCAAGAGAGAAAATCGAGGTTGGAAATTGGTGGTATTTATTTGAGAGGAAAGCAATACGAGAAAGCCGAATCTGCGTTTAAAACTTTAATTCAGAAATACCCAAAATCTGTAGAAGGTGAAGCGGCAGTGAATGAAATTGAGAAATCTTATTTGGCTCAAAATAAAATTGCAGAATTCCCCGATTTATTAACTTCATTGGGAGTGGAATATTCTCAATCTAAATTGGATTCTACTTTGTGGTATCCTGCAAATCAGGCGTATTTGAATGCAGATTGTGAAAATGCAATTAGTGGTCTTTCTGCTTATTTGAGCAAAATAGAAGCACCGAGAAATTATGTGACTGCACAGTTTTATTTGGGTGAATGTAATTACTTGAACAAAGAGTATGAAACAGCTTTGTTCCATTACAATAAGGTAATTGAAAAGGATGAAAAGCACATGCTAGAAGCTTTGTTCCATGCTGCGAACATCAACTTTAGACTAAAAAACAATGAGGTAGCCAATAATTATTACACTCAATTGGAGAAAATAAATACCGATGAGCTCAAAATTCCAGTGATGAACAAAGGATTGATGCTAACACACTATCAGATGAAAAACTTTCCTGAGGCGGTAACTTATTCTACAAAGGTATTAGCAAAAAGTCAGTTGAGTAAATCTGAAAAGGAGGAAGCTACCATGATTCAGGCAAATTCTTACTACGAATTAGGCAATAATAGAGATGCTGCCATTTGGTACAAAAAGGTAGTGGCTTTATCTACAGATATTGATAAAGCTGAAGCAGGATACAAGTTGTGCGAGATACGATACGCAAATAGTGAGTACAAGCAAGCAGAGGCTGAGATTTTTAGCTATTTAAAACAGAAACCTTCCTATGATTTTTGGTTGGCGAAAGGGTACATTTTGTTAGCAGATGTATATGTTAAATTGGAAGATAACTTCCAAGCGAAAGCGACTCTTCAAAGTGTTATAGATTATTACAAAGGAGAAGACGATATTAAAACAATAGCACAATCTAAATTGGATGCGATTATAACGGCAGAAGAAGCTAAGGATAACAAAACCCAGGAATTGATCGAAATAGAAATTACAGAGTAAACCACAAGTATGAAAAGAATAGTTCAAAAGTCATTATTTATTTTTATCTCGTTGTATGCGTTCCAAGGTTTTGCTCAGAACGATACCATTATCGAAGAAATAGATGCTATCGGAAAAGGAAAAAGGAGCATTAAACCTACGCCAAAAGCGGGTTTAGTTCCTACTTTAATTGAGGATACTTCAAAAACTCAACTGAAATCAGAATTTGTGTTTTATGAATACACCGCACCTTCGGAGTTACAATTGGAACCGATATCTCCGGCTAAACTAAAAGTGATTCAACCGCTTGACAAATTAAAGAGAGGTTACGTGAAAGGTGGAATAGGAATGTATACCACTCCGCTTGCCGAAATATATTACAACTCGCTGAGGTCGAGAAATAGTAGTTGGGGAGTACAAGGAAGGCATATTTCTTCCAATAGCTCGCTCGAGAATACTGGTTTTAGCGGGTTGAGTGAAAACAAAGCTTCTGCCTACTATCAGCATTTTACTAAAAAAAGTTACTGGAAAGGAGAATTGAATTACAAGCGAGATGCCAATCACTTTTATGGTTTCAATCCCGAGGATACTGCGATAGAGAAAGAATCTATCAACCAAGCATATAATAATTTTGGGGCCAGAGTGTCAACCTCTACATTCGATACGGATTCTGGAGAATTGAATTATTCAGGTTCTTTGGCTTATTATAATTATTCGGACAAATACAATGCCCAGGAGAATAACGTGCTGTTGGATTTTAATGCTAAAAAGCTCATCAATTCGGAGCAATATTCACTCGATTTTGGAGTAGACTTCAACAATTACAAAAGTCAAGAAGATATCTCAATGAATCCCCTGGTTTCCGTTGTTCCTGATCCAATTACGACCAACAATACAATTGTAAAAGTAATTCCATCGGTTATCACTTCGGGTAAGAAATGGTACGTTAAAGCTGGGATTGGTGTGTTTGCTGATATTCAAGATAAAACTAAGTTTCATTTTTATCCCGAGATTGAGGCAAAGTATAATTTTCTCGATATTTTTATTCCTTACATTGGAATAAATGGAGGATTAGAAAGAAATTCTTTTAAATCGTTTACTCAAGACAATCCATTTTTACTGTCGCAAGTAAACTTGAAGAATACCAATACACGTTACAACATTTATGCTGGGGTAAGAGGAAGTATTTCCAATGCAATTTCGTTCAATGTACAGGTAGCTCGCAAAAGCATCTATGGACAAGCTTTGTTCGTAACAGATACACTGTATTCTATTGGAAATAAAATGAATGTACTGTACGATTCGATGGATGTAACGGAAGTGACAGCGCAAGTCATGTACGACAAAAGCGAAAAGTTAAGAGTATTTTTAAAAGGAAAATACAGCTTCTTTTCTCCGCTAAATCAGGCTCATGTATGGAATATTCCAGCACTTGATATTACTCTAGGAGGTGTATACGATTTGGCTGATAAAATATTGGTTCGCTCAGAAGTGTATTTTATTGGTGAACGAAAAGCAAGAGTGAATACATCTGGTGAAGGAGTAGCTATAGAGCCCGATCGTTCTTATTCAGTAAATCTTAAAGCTTTTGTAGATTTTAATCTTGGGTTTGAATACCGATACAGCAAAACAATTTCTGCTTTTGTCAATTTCAACAACTTGTTAAGTCAGCGTTATTTAATGTATTATCAATATCCAGTTCAGGGAATTAACATTATGGGAGGAGCTACTTTGAGATTTTAATAAAAATTTTTAGTCGAAAATTTCGTCACTCAGTTCTTCACTTGTTTCTTGAACCTCTTCGCTTACCTCCACTTTTACTGTTTCTTCTGAATCAACAAGGTCAGGTTTAGCTAAGATAATAGCGATTGCTGCAACTAAAATAACAACTACGGCTAAAATAAATTTTTTAGATTTTTTCATTTTTATTTCAAATTGATTGAGTTCTAAATTAATAAATTTCCATTGATTTTCGCTTTCCTTTTTTATCCAAAGTCAACATATAGGATAATTTCAAGGCGATTTCGAAGATACTTCATAGCGTGTTTTCTTATTTGGTGTGAGATTATCTTGTAACTTTGCAACAAATGCCCTTGAGATGAAAGCTTTGATAGAAAACTGGATAAAAATTAAGCCTTATTTTGTGGATATTTGGCAATATCTCTTAATTATTGTCATCTTTATCATTGCAGCACTATTTGTACTATAAATTATGATTACAGTTAAAAAATTCACCTTCAATCCTTTTCAGGAAAATACATACCTGCTTTTTGACGAAACAAAAGAGTGCGTAATTATAGATCCGGGATGTTATGAATCGCATGAGGAAGAAGAACTTATTCGGTTTATTGAGTCAAATGAATTAAAAGTCGTAAAACTATTATCCACACACAGCCACATCGATCATGTGTTGGGAAATAAGTTTGTGATGGAAAAATATGGAGTAGATTTGCACATTCACTCCAAAGATTTAGAAACATTAATGGCAGTAGAAACCTATGCTGCAACTTATGGTTTTATGAATTATCAGCCTTGTGTTGCTCCACACAATTTTTTGGAAGAAGGTAAATATGTTTCGTTTGGGAACTCGAGTTTAGAGATAAAATTTGTGCCAGGTCATGCACCGGGTCATATAGTTTTTGTAGCGCAAGACGAAAAATTTGTAATCAATGGAGACTGCCTGTTTCAAGGAAGTATTGGCAGAACAGATTTGCCGGGAGGAGACCATCAGATTTTGCTTGATAGTATAAAACGAGAGTTGTTTGCGTTGCCAGATAATTTTGTTGTGTATTGCGGTCACGGGCCCGAAACAACGATTGGGCATGAAAAACAACACAATCCTTTTTTAAAGTAACTCACTTTTATGATAGATAAGAATAAAAAAATAGAATACATAGAAGAAAAAGCTTTGTTGGTTGGTGTAATTACCCAACAACAAAGCGAAGATGATGTGCGCGAATACTTGGATGAGTTAGCTTTTTTGGCCGAAACGGCAGGAGCAGTGACTCACGGAAGGTTTACACAAAAGGTAGAGTATCCCAATCCTAAAACCTTTGTAGGAAAAGGAAAACTAGAAGAAATAAGACGTTATGTGAAGTCTAATTCTATTGATTTGGTAATTTTTGATGACGAATTATCGCCTTCGCAACTTCGTAATATTGAACGAGAATTAGAAGTAAAAATATTGGATAGAAGCGGATTGATTTTAGATATTTTTGCGAGCAGAGCCCAAACTTCTCATGCTCGAACTCAAGTTGAATTAGCACAATATCAATATCTACTTCCTAGACTTACCAAAATGTGGACTCACCTCGATAGGCAAAAAGGAGGGATTGGGATGAGAGGACCTGGTGAAACTGAAATAGAAACAGACAGACGAATTATTGGCGACAAAATTTCCTTACTAAAAAAGAAACTGGAGAAAATAGACAAGCAAAAATTCACCCAGAGACAAAACAGAGGAAAAATGGTAAGGGTTGCTTTGGTTGGGTACACCAATGTTGGTAAATCTACTATTTTGAACTTACTGGGGAAAGAAAAAGTATTTGCCGAAAATAAATTATTTGCTACTCTGGATACCACAGTGCGTAAGATTGTATTCCAGAACATTCCTTTTTTATTAGCCGATACAGTAGGTTTTATTCGTAAGTTGCCTCACCAGTTGGTGGAGTCATTCAAATCTACTTTGGATGAGGTGAGAGAGGCTGATTTATTGTTGCATGTGGTTGATATTTCTCACCCAGCTTTCGAGGATCATTTTAATACAGTAAACGAAACTCTAAAGGAAATTGAGGCGATTGATAAACCCACTATTTTGGTGTTCAATAAAATTGATGCTTTTTCGTATATCAAAAAGGATGAAGATGATTTGACTCCTGTTTTGAGAGAAAACATTTCGCTCGAAGAACTCAAAAACACTTGGATGAATCGAATGAATGAGGATAATTGTATCTTTATTTCGGCACACGAAAGATTAAACATTGAAGAGCTAAGAGAAAAAATGTACGCCCAAGTAAAGAAAATACACATTACAAGATTTCCTTACAATGATTTCTTGTATCAGAATTATGAGGAGCAGTAATTAATTACACTACATTTTTAATATCACGTGTCATCCTGAACTTGATTCAGGATCTTTATTCATTGAAATATTGCTAATAGCGAACGTGAAATATACTCTGCAAGATTCTGGATCGAGTCCAGAATGACAGATGAAAATAAAATGAAAACAAAAACCAACATATCACTTTCCATAATAGGATTACTCCTAATCCTAACAGCTTGCACAACTCTCAAATCGACTCAAAAACCTACAGAAACCACTTCGTTTATTTCGCAAGACAAACTGGGTAATATCTACAAAATTACCGACATGAAAATTGTGAAATATTCCAGTGAATTAGATACCATTCAGTCGAATTCTATTTTTAGTAGCGGAACAATTAGTTCATTAGACACACGAAATCCCATGCAGCTGATGTTGTTTTACAAGCAACAACAAGAAATCCAGTTGCTGGACAATACATTGTCGCAAACGAACAAGATTAACCTTCAGTTTTTCGAATGGATTGATTTGGCTTGTCTTTCAAATCGAGACAATGCTTTTTGGTTGTACTCGATGACCACACAGTCGCTTATCAAAACCGATAAAAATGGGAAAGTGGTGAGCAGATTCAATAACATAGGACAGCTTGTTCAGCGAGATATTTTGCCAACTCAACTTACCGAATACAACAACCAAGTCTATCTTTTTGATCCCAATCAAGGTTTGTTTGTGTTCGATTTATTTGGGAATTACACCAAACGAATAGAATTGAAAAATGCAGAAACAGTTAAGTTTTACACCCAAAAAGTCTTTTTTAGAGTAAAAAACGAAGTTTTTAGCTATGATTTGATCAAATTTGACAAAAAACTGGAATTTAGTTCTGTAGAAAATTTCATTGATTTTGAGATTGGGAAAAGGGGTGTTTTAGTGTTGAAAAATGAAAGTATAATTCATTCATCAAAATAGAAAACATGAGTTCATTAATTCTTTACAGTACTTTAGTTTTAGCCATGATAATTCTTTACCGCCTAAAAAAGGATGTTTGGAATGTCATTTTATTCGAGTTTTCTGTAGTACCATTGGTATTTTTGTATCCAGGTATTTTAAGTTTATATTTTCTGAAAAATTTAAATTTATTGTTGTCTTCTTTCTTGGCTATTTCTTTATTACTTCCCATTCTTTTTGTTTTTCTTTTAAGCAAAAAACGAATGGCTATCAATGGCACGATCAAGTGTAATGACTGCAAGCAGTATCTTCCCAAGATGAAGGACGTGAAGCTTTTTGATAAAAGAACTTTAGGATTGAATCGATGTGAGCATTGTAAAGGATAGAACTCAATCTGAGTGCCGAAGACTTGAACAAAAAAATCCCACCTTGATTTTTCAAAGTGGGATTTGTTAAGTTGTTTAATTATGATTTTACTTAAATGCTGGTATTCCGGTTATATCCATTCCAGTAATCAATAAGTGAATGTCGTGAGTTCCTTCGTATGTCACTACAGACTCAAGATTTGCCATGTGACGCATGATAGAATACTCGTTTGTAATTCCCATTGCTCCGTGAATTTGTCTTGCCTCACGCGCCACGTTCAATGCCATTTCTACATTGTTACGCTTAGCCATTGAGATTTGTGCTGTAGTTGCTGTTCCAGCATTTTTAAGTTGACCTAAACGGAAAGTTAATAATTGTGCTTTCGTGATTTCTGTAATCATCTCAGCCAATTTCTTTTGCATCAATTGGAAACTTGCAATTGGTTTTCCAAACTGGATTCTTTCTTTCGAATATCTCAAAGCAGAATCATAACAATCCATCGCAGCTCCTATCGCTCCCCAAGCAATTCCATATCTTGCAGAATCTAGGCAGCCAAGTGGTGCTCCTAATCCTGATTTATTTGGTAATAAGTTCTCTTTTGGCACTTTCACGTTATCAAAAATAAGCTCACCAGTTGCTGAAGCTCTCAACGATAATTTTCCGTGGGTTTCTGGAGTCGAAAATCCTTCCATTCCTCTTTCAACGATCAATCCGTGAATTCTTCCCTCTTCATTTTTTGCCCATACCACAGCGATGTCGCAGAAAGGAGAATTAGAAATCCACATTTTAGCACCATTCAATAAATAGTGGTCGCCCATATCTTTGAAGTTCGTCAACATTCCTCCTGGGTTCGATCCGTGATCCGGTTCTGTCAATCCAAAACTTCCAATAAATTCTCCTGTCGCCAATTTTGGCAAGTATTTTTTTCTTTGCTCTTCGTTTCCGTATGCATAAATTGGGTACATCACCAAAGAACTCTGAACAGATGAAGTAGAACGTAACCCACTGTCGCATCTTTCCAATTCTTGCATGATTAGCCCGTATGAAATTTGGTCCAATCCTGGCCCTCCATATTCTTCAGGAATGTAAGGTCCAAAACCACCAATTGCAGCCAATCCCGGAATAACTTGCTTAGGAAATTCAGCTCTTTCGTAGTAATCTTCTATAATTGGGCTCACTTCTTTTTTTATCCACTCTCTTGCCGAATCACGAATTAATTTGTGCTCGTCAGTCAATAAATCATCTAAGTTGTAATAATCTGGCGCTTGAAATTGGTCAGTTCTCATAAGTTTGTTTTTAACAATTAATTACCCAAAAGTATAAAAATATACACTTATGTTTTGGTTTTATTCTCAAAGATTTTGAATTTGGATTTAAAAGAAGGTAGAGGAATTGATGTGGAATAGAAACGAAATACGAATCGAATCAATCCTTTTCCTAAAATTTACCTAATTTTATCACTCTTAAAAGAAATAAAAATGGCAAATAAAATAATGGTATTAGGCTCTGGAGAGCTAGGAAAAGAGTTTGTAATTGCGGCAAAGCGAATGGGACAGACGGTAATTGCGGTAGATAGTTACGAAAATGCACCAGCGATGCAAGTTGCTGATTTGTATGAAGTGATTGATATGCTGGATGGCGAAGAGTTAGATAGAATAGTAGCGAAACATACTCCAGATTATATTGTTCCAGAGATAGAAGCCATCCGTACAGAAAGATTTTATGACTACGAAAAACAAGGAATAACGGTTGTGCCAAGTGCTAAAGCAGCTAATTTTACCATGAACCGAAAGGAGATTAGAGATTTGGCAGCTATAAAATTGGGATTGAAAACGGCTACTTATTTCTATGCTACTTCTGGAGAAGAATTGAAAACGGCAGTAGATAAATTAGGAATGCCATGTGTGGTAAAACCATTGATGTCTTCCTCGGGAAAAGGACAATCTGTGATAAAGACAGAAAACGATATTGAAAAAGCATGGAAATATGCGGTTCAGGGTTCTAGAGGAGATTTGATAGAAGTAATTGTAGAAGAGTTTGTTCCTTTCGAATCGGAAATAACGTTACTTACAGTAACACAAAAAACAGGAAATACTTTGTTTTGCCCG
Source organism: Crocinitomicaceae bacterium (assembly GCA_024639505.1). Taxonomy (GTDB): domain Bacteria; phylum Bacteroidota; class Bacteroidia; order Flavobacteriales_D; family CAJJDF01; genus CAJJDF01. The sequence continues at coordinate 5,497 of JAHEIE010000030.1, read as the reverse complement.
CCAATAGGTCATGTGCAAGAAAGGGGAGATTACCAACAAAGTTGGCAGCCCGCAACAATCGAAGATTCATTGCTAGAAACTGCACAGAGAATGGCGGCCGAAGTAACTCAGGAGCTTGGTGGAGCAGGAATTTGGGGCGTAGAGTTTTTCTTAACAAAGGATGAAGTTTATTTCTCGGAATTATCTCCAAGACCTCATGATACTGGAATGGTGACTTTAGCAAACACTCAAAATTTCAATGAATTTGAATTGCACTTTAGAGCAATTATGGGAATTCCAATTCCTGAAATCAAGCAATTACAATCGGGTGTAAGCGCAGTAATTTTGGCTAAAGAGCATGGTGAGTACCCAACTTACGAAGGAATAGAAGAATTACTATCTCAACCCAATACAGACATAAAGATTTTTGGTAAACAAGTAACTCGACCTTACAGAAGAATGGCTGTTGCTTTGGGTCACGACAAGATAGGGTGCGACATGAATGAGTTGATAGAAAAAACAAAAACCTTAGCTTCTAAAGTAAAAGTAGATTAGGAGATTTTTTGATCCTTATAACGAATAGAAAAGAGCGACAGACATTCGCTCTTTTTTTTGGTTCTATATTTTTGCAATCAGTTAAATATTACTTGTGTTTTTTCGAAAAATAATCTTTCAAAAAACAATGAAAGTTACTTCCTCAAAAATCTGTGTATCCATGAACGAATAAAAAAAGAACATAAAGTTTTCTTTTACAGTAAAGTAAGGCTTTTTTTTGGCGTGAAATTTTAGCTCATATTTATCTATTAATTTTAGGTTTTTTTAATCAAAAATGATTTAATTTTGTCCTTTAAAAACTACCTCTTACTCATAAAAAACATATTCCATGAATAAAGAATTGTTCGAAACCAGACACATTGGTACTTTAGGAAACGACAAAGAATTGATGTTGAAAGAAATTGGCGTTGATTCAGTTGAAACATTAGTAGACCAAACGATTCCTGCAGCAATTAGATTAAAGAAGAATTTAACAATTCCTGCAGCCCTTTCAGAATTTGAATACCTAAACTTAGCGAAACAAATTGGCGCAAAAAACAAAGTATTCAGATCATACATTGGAATGGGATATTACAATACAATTGTTCCTCCAGTTATTCAGAGGAATGTATTGGAAAACCCAGGATGGTATACAGCTTACACGCCATACCAAGCAGAAATTGCACAAGGTAGATTGGAATCTTTGTTGAATTTCCAAACAATGGTAAGTGACTTGACTGGAATGAATATCGCAAACGCTTCTTTGTTGGATGAATCGACTGCAGCTGCTGAGGCAATGAGCATGCTATTCAACACAAGAAAAAGAGATCAGGTAAAAAACAATGTAATTAAGTTCTTTGTTTCGGAAGAATGTTTCCCACAAACAATAGATGTGGTAAAAACAAGAGCAAAAGGATTTGGAATAGAATTGGTAATCGGAAACCACAAAGAATTTACGCCAAACGCGGAGTATTTTGGAGCATTAGTTCAGTATCCTGCAGCAAACGGAGAAGTTCACGATTATTCGGAAATGACAAAGGAGCTTCATTCCGTAAATGCCAAAATGGTAGTTGCTGCAGATATCATGAGTTTAGCTATACTAACTCCTCCGGGAGAGTGGGGAGCTGATGTGGTAGTTGGAAATACGCAAAGATTTGGTGTGCCAATGGGATTTGGAGGACCGCATGCAGCTTATTTTGCAACAAGTGAGGAATACAAAAGAAACCTACCAGGGAGAATTATTGGAGTTTCTAAAGATAGACATGGGAACAATGCTTTAAGAATGGCATTACAAACCCGTGAGCAACATATTAGAAGAGAAAAAGCTACTTCAAACATTTGTACTGCACAAGCTTTGTTGGCGAATATGGCAGCAATGTATGCGGTATATCACGGTCAACAAGGAATTAAAAGAATCGCAACCACAATTCATTCACTTACCAGTATTTTGGCCAATGGACTGAAAGAAATGGGTGTAGAAGTAAAAACTACTAATTTCTTTGATACGATTACAATTTCTACTTCTGCTTTATCAAAAGTAAAGGAGTTGGCATTGAAACAAGAAATGAACTTCTTTTACAAATCAGATTCTACGCTTAAATTAAGTTTGGATGAAACAACTTCGCTGAAAGATGTGAACGAAATCTTGGCTTTGTTTGCAGAAGCAACAGAAGTTTCAACTAAAAATATCGAAAAAGGAGAAGAAACAATTTCATTCGACTCTAAATTCAAAAGAAATACTGAGTTTTTGACTCATGCTGTTTTCAATATGTATCACACAGAAACTGACATGATGAGGTACATCAAGAAATTAGAAAATAGAGACATGTCATTGACACATTCAATGATTTCTTTAGGATCTTGTACAATGAAATTGAACTCTGCAAGTGAATTGATGCCAATTACTTGGCCAGAATTTGCTAACATTCATCCATTTGTTCCTTCAAACCAAGCCGAAGGATATCACCAAGTGATAAACGAATTGGACGAAATGCTTTCTGAAATCACTGGATTTGATAAAGTATCTATGCAGCCAAACTCTGGTGCACAAGGAGAATATGCTGGGCTGATGGTGATAAGAGCTTACCACGAAAGCAGAGGAGATTTTAACAGAAACATCATGATTATTCCTTCATCGGCACACGGAACAAATCCGGCAAGTGCTGTGATGGCAGGAATGAAAGTTGTGGTTACAAAATGTGACGACAAAGGAAATATTGACGTAGAAGATTTGAGAGTAAACGTAGAAAAGCACAGCGAAAATTTAGCTGGAGCAATGATTACTTATCCTTCTACTCACGGAGTATTTGAAGCGTCAATAATTGAAATTACAGATTTGATTCACGAGCACGGTGGACAAGTTTATATGGATGGAGCCAACATGAATGCACAAGTTGGATTGACTTCTCCAGGAAATATTGGAGCAGATGTGTGTCACCTGAATTTACACAAGACTTTTGCAATTCCTCACGGTGGAGGAGGACCAGGAGTTGGACCAATTGGTGTGGCAAAGCAATTGACTCCTTTCTTGCCAGGAAATCCATTGATTAAAACAGGAGGAGATCAAGCTATTACATCTATTTCGGGAGCACCGTTTGGAAGTGCTTTGATTTTATTGATTTCTTATGCTTACATCAAAATGTTAGGTGAAGAAGGAATTAGAAAATCAACGGAACATGCGATTTTAAACGCGAACTACATCAAAGCTAGATTAGAAAACCATTACGGGATTTTATACAAAGGTGAAAACGGAACAGTGGCTCACGAAATGATTTTGGACTGTAGAGAGTTTAAGGCTGAATTGAATGTAGAAGTTGCTGACATTGCAAAACGATTGATTGATTATGGTTTCCATGCACCTACGGTTTCTTTTCCGGTAGCTAGTACATTGATGGTAGAGCCAACCGAAAGTGAATCGAAAGCAGAATTGGATAGATTTTGTGACGCTATGATTTCAATTAGAAATGAGATTAGAGAAATTGAAGAAGGTGTTTACGATCAGGAAAATAACCTATTGAAAAACGCTCCACACATTCTTTCTGATGTAATGGAAGACAAATGGCCGTTTGCTTACCCAAAGAAACAAGCAATTATGCCGTTGCCTTATTTGAACGAATTCAAATTCTGGGCACATGTTTCTAGAGTAGATCAAGGATATGGAGACAGAAACTTAATTTGTTCTTGTCCTAGTATTGAGGAATATGCTTAATAGATTAGCTGATTAGTCAATTTATTTAATAATATTAAACCCTTTGAGTAAGTAACTCAAAGGGTTTTTTTGATTATATTCGGGTCGATTTTAACATAATTTGATGCCTACAAAACCAACTACAATCCAAGAATATCTCGAAGCAATACCAGAAGAAAGAAAAGCTCCTTTTGAGAAGCTAAGAGCTACAATTTTAGAAAATATCCCAGAAGGATTTGACGAAAGAATGAGCTACGGAATGGTGGGTTATGTCGTTCCACATTCTATTTTTCCAGCTGGATATCATTGTGACCCAAAGTTGCCATTGCCGTTTGTGAGTATTGCCAATCAAAAAGGATTTATTGCTCTTTATCACATGGGGATTTATGCGGATAAAGCTATTTATGATTGGTTTAAAGAAGAGTACAAAAAAGTATGTAAATACAAACTGGACATGGGAAAGAGTTGCATCCGTTTCAAAAAAATGGAGGATATTCCGTTTGGGTTAATTGCAGAATTAATGTGTAAATTTACTCCTGATACTTGGATTAAGTTGTACCAAGATAATTTTATCAAAAAATAATCGTTTCACCCACACAGTTCGATTTATGAAAAAACAGTATGTATTCTTAGTTGGTTTTTTGCTGATAGCCTTGGCTTTAGGTAGTTGTAAAAAGAACGTTCAACGTGCTTTTTATCCGCCCGTAGACGAATACATAAACATTACTTTGATTTCATATAATGCTCTTCAAGCACCAGGAGGATGGGCTTATGTAAATGGTGGTCTCAAAGGAATTATTGTATACGCACGAGGCGGAAATGAATTTGTGGCCTACGATAGAAATTGCACATTTGAAGAAGAAAATTCTTGTGGAAAAGCCACTGTCGCAACTGACAACATTACGATAGAGTGTAGTTGTGATGGGAGTACTTACAATATTTTTGATGGTTCTGTAACCAATGGACCAGCTGAACTGCCATTGAAAGGATACAATGTCTCTTTTAATTCTTCTAACAGTACAATAAGAATTTACGGATAATTATTCCACGCTTTTTAGGTATCTATTTTTTGAACTAAAAAGAAAGAAGTTGGTAAGAAATGTAAAAAAGAACACACCATCTTGAGTCTCTAATGTGTCTTCTGAAAAGAAAGATAGGAGAGAGATACAAAGACAAATTAAGTAAAAGTAATTTCTTTGTTTAAATCCAAATCCAACAGGAAACAATAAGCAAAACGAGAAAAAAGCTAGTCCAAATATTCCAACAGCTATAGCTACAGATAGATATTGATTGTGTGATCTCAATTGATATTTCTTCTCTAAATTAGTTTCACTCAGTTTATAATGTGTTTCAAATACATCTGCAACATCACCAGTTCCATAGCCAAACCAAGGCTTTTCCCTAATGATTTTGGCGCCAACTTTCCAATACTCTAGTCTTTGCGCCAGCGAATTACCGCTTGCGTTTACACCGGCCATATAGCCATCCAATTCAAACATGATTCTATGCAAGCGAGAAACAATATTGGTGCTTGCATGTAAATAATTAGGGACTCCTTGTTCAATGTTATTTATATCCCAATCGGATAGCTGGCGGACCCCTTCACGATCCTTTTTCAAACCTTTTGAGGTGAGATATCGGATAAGAATAAATTGCGCTCCATCCGTATTTTCTTTCGGGTAAAACGGTTGTTCAGAAATTCGTTCCCATTCCTCTTTTAGTTCTTTTTCGCACACAAAATCTTTGGCATAATTTCCGTTATCAAAAAAGTCATAAAAATAATTCTGATTGTAAGGG
>JAHEIE010000097.1 GCA_024639505.1 Crocinitomicaceae bacterium | reverse complement strand
CTTTGAAAATAAAGTCACGATGAAGACTGTTTTTAAAAAAACCGATTTGAATTTGGCTGATTTGGCATATTTCACCTCCTTTTTTGAAGGAATCGACCGAATGGTAGAACTCTCTGGGGAGTTTGATGGAACTGTTGCAGATTTCAAAACAAAAAATTTAAAATTAAAGATAGACAACGCTACTTCGTTTGATGGAGACCTAGCAATGAAAGGATTGCCCTACACAGACAAAACTACTTTTCGAATAAAAATAAACAACCTTGTTTCTAATGAACAAAACATAAACAACATTGACATTCCTCCTTTTGACAAAAAGAAAAAGCTTGCTTTGCCCACTGAAACAGAAGGGATTGGGAACGTAAACATTACAGGAACAATGACTGGTAAGTTTGATGATTTCTATAGCAAACTTACGATTCAAACTACACAAGGAGAGCTATCCATAGATGCTCGATATTGGAACCAAAACAACACAGATTACCTGAAAGGAACTGTGGCTGCCAACCAACTAAACCTAGGAACTTTTGCCAAAAACGAAGACTTGACTCATGTAGATGCCAACTTTGAAACTGATCTGGAATGGAATTCAAAATCTGGAATCAAAATAAACGCAAAGGGAGAGCTGCCTCAATTGGCATTTAAAGGTCATACCTACAAAAACATTGAACTGGACGGTACTTTTACAGAGAAATCATTTGATGGAAAAGCTTCCATCAAAGACTTGTATGGCGAAGTAGATTTTCTAGGTTCGATCAATTTTGAAACCGAAGTTCCTGAATTTGATTTCAGCTCGAAGGTGGTAAAAATGAACCTAAGTAAGCTGAATATCCTCACAGATTCCAACGAGCATATTGTGACTGGAAACATTAACTTGAAAGGCCAAGGAAATTCAATTGATAACTCCACGGGGATAGCCAAAATAAACTACCTGGAGTACCAACAAAATGAAAAAACATACCGAAACAAAGAGATAACAATCACCTCAACAGACAAGGACAGCATAAGAAACTTAAGTATATTTTCTGATGTGGTCGATGGCACGCTGCGAGGGAAATTTTCGCTCACCAAGCTGGGAAAAATAGGCGATATTATTGGTCAACAAGTAGTTCCTGCTCTCTACACTTCACAAGATACAGTGGCACTAGAAAATCAAATTTTTGATTTGGACTTATTGGTAAAAGATTTCACTCCTATTCATGATTTGTTTACACCTAATGTTTCCGTAGCCCAGAACACCAAAGTCTCTGGGAATTTCAATTCGGTTTCCGACAAGTTTTTCGTACAAGTATTCTCAGATTCTGCGTCCTATCTCAACAATTCCTTTTATGGAATAAAAGGAAAACTTGAAAAACCTTCTGACATTTTGGATGTAGGAATTACGGTAAATAAATTTCAAGCTGGAAATGATTTTTCATTGGACAATATAGAAGTTTCATCTCTAATCAAGGAAGATCATATCATGCCCACAATTCAATGGCAATCAGCCGATGGAGAGAGTTACGGGAAACTCCGAGGGGATGGTTATTGGTACTCCGAAAATTATTTTGACATGCTAATTCTACCCTCCTACTTTCATTTCAAAGACCGAGATTGGAAAATAAAAGAAGATGCCTCGCTTATTGTAGATTCAACCAGTTTTAATTTTAATGAACTCGCCATTACAAACAACTTGGGCGAAGGAGTTACGGTAGTGGGAAACATTTCGGAAAAACCAGAAGATTTACTCAAAGTATATTTGGATAATTTTAATGTGAAATACCTCAATCCATTTATCGGTTCGGCAACTACCAAATACAAAGGAAATATTAACGGAAGTGCTTGCATTAGCAATGTGTACAATGACATTGAGATTGTCTCCGATTTTTTTATTGACTCTCTTCAAGTGAACAAAGAACTCATTGGAGATTTGGTATTTAATACCGATTGGATAAAAGAGACAAGAGGAATGAATATAAAAGGAGAATTATTGAGAAACGACCTCAACACTTTCGATTTCTTGGGTTATTTCTATCCTTTTAGAGAAAAAAACTCGCTCGATTTTAGTTGTATTCTTCAAAACACCAATCTTGCATTTTTAAATCCTTATTTGGAAGATCAAGGTATTTCTGAAATCAACGGAAAAGCCAAAGGAAACATTTCGGTAACGGGCGAACCCGAAGCTCCTTTATTAAAAGGTGAAATATCATTCATGCGAACAGGGTTTAATGTAAATTACTTGAATACGCATTATGATTTTTCTGGGTTGATGATTATCGAAAACAACGATATTTACACCGATAACATAATTGAAATAAGGGACGAGGAAAACAACTTAGCCTACTTCAACGGTGCTATTATTCACGATAATTATACCGACTTTAACTTCAACGTTTTTGTGGAAATCCCTACTTCGGTATACAGAAAAGGAGCACAATCTGAGTTGCAAAGTTTTGAGGGTTCAAAAAAAGTAAAGAACAAATTCATCGGTTTAAATACCAACCTAGAGCTCAACAATGATTTTTACGGAAGAGTATACGCAACAGGAAGTATAAACGTAGAAGGTTACCAAGATGAAATTGACATTACAGTGAACGCAAAAACCGAAAAAGGAACGAACTTCACTTTGCCACTCTACGGTAGTTCGGAGGTAACTATGGCCGATTTTGTTGTGTTCAACAACAGAGATTCGGTGGCAGATGAGGAAGAAATTGTAAATCTTGAAGGAATAAATCTTGATATTAATGTAGAAGTAACTCCCGAGGCTAATTTACAATTGATTTTTGACGAAGTGTACGGTGACATAATCGCTGGAACTGGTTATGGAAATCTTTCTATGACGGTAGACAAACAAGATCAATTTAACATGAGTGGGAAGTACACCATTGACAAAGGTGACTACCTTTTTACTTTAGGATTAGAGCGATTTGAAAACCTGATAAACAAAAAATTTGAGATTGCCAACGGAAGTACAATCAACTGGTTTGGAGATCCATATAATGCAGAAATTGACATCAATGCGATATACAGGCTAAAAACTTCGATATACGAAATAATGCCGCAATTGAACAACGACAATAATAGGTACAAAGCAAGATCGGACATAGAGGTAGTGATGAAATTAACTGAAAATTTAATGACTCCCACTATCGATTTTTTCATTGAATTACCGCGAGCCGATGAAACGGAACGAGGAGTGATTGCAAACCTTATGCAAACTAAGCAGGAATTGAATAAGCAGGTATTTGCCTTGCTCCTTCTCAACCGATTTTTGCCTACCCAGAATACCAACAACCAAAATGGATTAGAAACGACAGGAGCGGTTGGCGCCACAGCTTCAGAATTGCTATCAAACCAACTGAGCAATTGGATTTCTAAGCTAAGTAACAACGTAGATGTTGGATTCAATTACCGACCAGGCGATGACATTACGAGTGATGAAATAGCGGTTGCGCTCTCTACCGAATTACTGAACGAAAGGTTAGTGATTAGTTCAAATTTTGGGGTTGCCCAAGGAAACGAAATCAACCAAAATGAAAACGCTCTTATTGGCGATGTGAACGTGGAATACAAACTGAATGAAGACGGAACTTTTAGAGTAAGAGTATTTACTCGTACCAACGACTACGATATTACAAACGCCAATCAGGCTCAAACAACAAGTGGCGTAGGCGTTTACTACAAAAAGGAATTCAACACTTGGAAAGAATTCATTACTCGAAAAAAGAAACTGAATCAGAGAAAACTGAATGCGAATTAGAGGTTATCTTGTATGTTTTAAATCTCACCTATTTATCCAATTCATAACAAGTTGAATTAGATTTGAGTGTTTACCATGATTTCGAATAAAAAAATCTTAATTTGAGTATAAAAAGGAACAATTCGTAATAAAACTAGTACTCAGACAAGAGAGATTAATCAGAAAGTTTTAACTTTGAAAATGAAGAAAGAAATTACCCTTCAGGACAAAACCTTTGTGCCTTTCTTGGACAAAGAAAAAATCAACAAAGAAATAGCGAGAATTGCGCAAGAAATAAACCGCGACTACAAAGGAAAGAAACCTCTTTTGGTTGGTATTTTGAATGGGTCAATTTTGTTTTTTTCCGATTTACTGAAACAAATTGACATTGAATGTGAAGTTGCATTTTTGAGAGTTTCATCTTACAAAGGAACCGAAACTACAGGAAATGTAAAGAAAATTTTGGGACTGGATAAAAACATTGAGAATACGGATGTAATAATCGTTGAAGACATTGTAGACACTGGAATCACTCTAGAAAATATCATTCAAGACCTTTCTTCAAACCATCCACAAAGCTTGAAAGTTGTAACATTACTTTTCAAACCCAAAGCCTACACGAAAAACTATCCTATTGATTATGTAGGATTTGAGGTTGGGAATGAATTTTTAGTAGGATTTGGATTGGATTACAACGAAATTGGCAGAAATTTAGACGAACTATATATAATAAAAGAACCTATGTTGAACATTATTTTATTTGGCCCTCCGGGAGCAGGAAAAGGAACACAGTCAGAATTAATTCAAGAAAAGTTTAACTTGACACACTTATCAACGGGTGACATGTTCCGTTTTCATATGAAAAACGACACGGATTTAGGAAAAAAGGCAAAAGAATACATGGAAGCTGGAAACTTAGTTCCAGATCAACTTGTGATTGATATGATTGACGCCAAATTGAGTGAATCGCACGATACAAAAGGATTTATTTTTGATGGTTTCCCACGAACCACAGACCAAGCCTTGGCTCTGGATGAATTGCTTTCTAAAAAAGGTTGGGGGATTTCTAAGATGGTTTCTCTTGAAGTGGATGAAGATGAATTGGTAAAGAGATTGTTGCTAAGAGGAAAGGATTCTGGACGAAAAGATGATCAAGACGAATCTATCATCAGAAACAGAATGGCTGTTTACAACAATGAAACCGCTCCATTGAAAGATTTTTATGCCAACCAAGGAAAACAAATTGGCGTAGATGGAATTGGAACTGTGGAAGAGATAAACGGGAGAATTAATTCTGCGATAAGCTAGTTTCTTTACAGGTTTTTGGGATTCATGGGTTTGCTGGTTAATTGCTCAAAACTGAACCCTGAGTATTTCGATTCACAATCGAAATGTAATAGAGGGCGAAACTAAATCTTGAGAAGGCTTCGACTGCACTCAGTTTTACTTTTAAAGAATTAGAACATCAAGGTAACGTCATACTAAATTTATTTCAGCAACTCTATTCATACGAAATATTGCTACAATTATTTTTCCAAAGTAAAAGAATCATATTCAGAAGCATTTGAATTATTAAACACCTTAAGATGAACTTTTTTCAGGTCGTAAGATATACTCTCGAAACTAATTTAGATCAATTAGAGGTATTAGAACTTTTGAAAAAAAACATTGATCAAGACAACAATACTTTCCAAATTGGTTTTGGAATTTCGAGTCCCAAAAGATTCATAGGTAAAATAAAAAACAACTCTTTCAAAGCCAACAGAGTTTTGAACTACCGAAATTCCTTTTCGCCAATAGTTTTTGGGGAAATTCACCGAAAGAATAGAAATTCTACTGAAATAAAATTAAATCTTAGAATACATTTATTAGTAAAAGTATTTTCGATTATATGGTTTACAGGATTCACCCTTGGCTCCTCTCTTTTTATATTCTCTGCAATTAGTTCTAGACAATTATTTCCACCAGCCTACTTAATAGTACTTGCACCAATAGCTCTGTTTTTAGTATTTAATTATTTTTTCAAAAAGGAAGTGAAATTATCAAAAGAGATATTGATGCAAATTTTGGAAGCAGAAGAAATATAAAATTCCCAACACACCATTCTTTTTTGTTTTAATTTAGTTGTAGCCAAACTAAGTCCCTTAAAAACGGGAAGCTACATACCAATTTATGAGCAAAAACACACGAACAGGATTTTATTTCACTAAGTACGAAGCCCCAGACCTATCGCCATTCGATAGATTATTTGAGGTATTCAAAGAGCTAATTGTTCATACTTCTGGAGATTTTGACGAAGCTATTTCTTGGTTGCGAGAATTGGACAAGGAATACGAATTAACCACAGAAGATTACACCATTGAAGACTTTATTGAAGACCTAAAAAACAAAGGTTACATCCGTGAAGAATTAGATGACGATGGAAAAGGTTCTCCTGTAATTACAGCAAAAACTGAACGATTGATTCGACAGAAAGCTCTGGAACAAATCTTTGGAAACATTAAAAAAAGTGCTTCTGGAAACCACAAATCCAAAAATCGTGGAACTGGAGATGAACACACCGGAGAATTGCGTGAGTTTAGATTTGGAGATGGAATTGAAAAAATATCATTGACTGAAAGTCTGAAAAATGCCCAAATCAATAATGGAATGGGAGATTTTAATTTGACAGAAAGAGACTTAGTTGTGGAAGAAACAGAATTTAAGGCTCAAATGAGTACTGTCCTTATGATAGACATTAGTCACAGCATGATATTGTATGGAGAAGATAGAATTACTCCTGCAAAAAAGGTTGCGATGGCACTTTCTGAATTGATTACAACCCGCTATCCGAAGGATACTTTGGACATACTAGTATTTGGAAATGATGCATGGGCAATTAAAATTGCAGACCTCCCCTACCTAAAAGTTGGTCCGTACCATACCAACACAGTCGCAGGATTGCAATTGGCGATGGATATTTTGCGAAGGAAACGAAATACAAACAAACAAATCTTCATGATTACTGACGGAAAACCCAGTTGCGTAATCGAACCAGACGGACAATATTACATGAATAGCAACGGATTGGACCCATATATTGTGGGAAAATGCTATACTCAAGCTCGCCAGGCCAGAAAGCTGAAAATCCCTATTACAACATTCATGATTGCCCAAGATCCATATCTGCAAAGTTTCGTTGAGAATTTTACCGAGGCAAACCAAGGAAAAGCATTTTATACTGGACTAAAAGGTTTGGGTGAGATGATATTTGAAGATTATGAAACCAATAGGAAGAAGAGGATAAGATAAAGATTGATCGGAATCACCCTTCGAGACATTTTGTTCCGAAAATGGAATAAAACCCTCAGGGTTCGAATTGAGTACAAAAATGAACCCTGAGTTCGACTGAAAGGAGAGTGATGCAGGGTGACTTAGAATAGAAAAATTGAAAACAACATTTATACAACAAATGAATAAAATAAAAACACTCGGAGAACTAAAAAAATCGGGATATAAATCGAAATCCATTAAAGATGAATTGAGGAATAATTTGATTGAAAAAATGAAGAATCATGAAACTACTTTTGAAGGAGTTCATGGTTTTGAAAAAACAGTTATTCCAGAATTACAACGAGCAATACTTTCACGTCATAACATTAATTTATTAGGATTGCGAGGTCAGGCTAAAACTAGACTTGCACGAAAAATGACTGAGTTGCTAGATGAATACATCCCAGTGGTGGCTGGCTCAGAAATTAACGATGATCCCATGAATCCTATTTCCAGGTATTCGCAAGAATTAATAGCTGAAAAAGGTGATAAAACTCCCATAACTTGGATGCATCGTGACGAACGATTTTTTGAAAAACTGGCAACTCCAGATGTAACTGTTGCCGATTTAATTGGTGACATCGATCCAATAAAAGCAGCCAACTTAAAACTCAGTTATGCCGATGATCGTGTGGTTCATTATGGAATGATTCCAAGAGCGAATCGGTGTATTTTTGTGATTAATGAAATCCCAGATTTACAAGCACGAATTCAGGTTTCATTGTTCAATATTTTGCAAGAAGGCGATATCCAAATCAGAGGATTTAAAGTAAGGCTTCCGCTTGACATGCAATTTATATTCACTGCAAACCCTGAAGACTATACCAACCGAGGAAGTATTGTGACTCCATTAAAAGATAGAATTGGTTCGCAAATATTGACACATTACCCCGAGGATATTGAAACTGCAAAAAAAATAACTCATCAAGAAGCAAAATCAGAAAAAGCACAAGAAAGTGCCATTTATGTTCCAGAGATTGCAAAAGATTTGCTAGAACAAATCAGTTTTGAGGCCAGAGAAAGTGAATACATTGACGCTAAAAGCGGAATTAGTGCGAGAATGAGCATAACTGCTTACGAAAATTTATTGAGCTCTGCAGAACGAAGGTGTTTAATTATTGGAGAAAAGAAAACCACTGTTCGTCTTTCTGATTTTATGGGGGTTATTCCTTCCATCACCGGAAAAGTGGAACTTGTTTACGAAGGCGAGCAAGAAGGAGCTGGCAATGTAGCTCTTTCGTTAATTGGTGATGCCGTAAAAACTTTATTCACCGCTAATTTTCCTAAGATTCAGAAACTAGAAAAACAAGACGAAAAAACTCCTTACCACGATACCTTGGAATGGTTTTTTGCTGAATCTGGTTTTGAAATCATGGATGATGCCTCCGAAAAACTATACAAAACCACACTGGATGATGTGATACCTCTAGACATTCTTCTGGAGACTTACCTACCCGATTTGGATAAAAAAGATAAGTATTTTTGGAAAGAAATTATACTTTGGGGATTGGTAGAATTCGACAAACTTTCGAAAACGAGAGTAGATGAAGGATATCAGTTCAAAGATACTTTTGGAAATTATTTTACAAACTTATAGTCTTTCATAGCCAAATAGAACCATTGGTATAATATTCGGCTATCCGAATAAAATATATCTCTATATTTGCGTTTATATTTTTTAAACCTAAAGATCGATGAGAGACATAAGAACAACTAACATACTATTACTGGTAATTGCAGTGCCGGTAATTTTTTACTTGTTGAAGATTTTGTCTTTTATATTTATCCCTCTTTTCGGATCCATGTTTATCGCTCTTTTATTTCTTCCACTCATGCGATGGATGGAAAAAAAAGGAATGCCTAAGCTAGGAAGTTTGTTGATTTCTGTATCGCTGTTGGTGGGAGTTATATTCATTGCTTCGGTATTGATTCAGATTTCTAGTAAAGAGATTATGCAGTCGGATGAAGTGTTTATAGCCAAGGCAAACGAAAAAATAACAACTGCAATTTTGACCGTAGAAGAGTTTTTTGGTCTTACCAAAGAGCACAGTAATAATGTACTGTTAGATTATTTTCAAAATAATAAATCTTCTTTTAATGTTGGAAAAATTCTGGGGTTTGCCAACCGAACTGTCACCATGATATTGATGACTCTCTTTTTTGTGGTTCTTTTACTGGCTGGTTCTGTCAACCTCCAAGTTATAATGAAGGACATCCTTTTCAAACAAGAGTTTGCCTCTGTCAAAACATTCATCAAAATAGAAAAAGACATTTATAAATTCTTAATAGTTAAGTTTTTAATGAGTCTTTTTACCGGAATTGGCTTTTCGTTGGCTTGTTACTTTTTTGATGTAAGCTTCCCTATTTTCTGGGGAGTATTTGCATTTGCCATCAATTTTGTACAGATGATTGGTTCGGTGATTGCCGTTGTTCTAATCACACTGTTTGCTTTTGTTGAGATAGATGCACCCACAACACTTTTCTTGTTCTTTGCTGTGGTTGGAGGAGTAGAAATCTTATTTGGAGCTATTTTAGAACCTATTTTTATGGGAAAAACATTCTCTATCAATGTCATTGCCATATTGGTTATGTTAATGTTCTGGGGATACCTGTGGGGAGTTCCTGGAATGATAATGAGTATTCCTATTACCGTTTTACTAAAAATAATTCTAGACCAATTCCCAAGAACACAAAAACTTGGTAAACTATTGGCCGGACCTGAACCTTCTATCAATATTAATTTGAAAAAATAGATACTTTCTATTTTTTCAAGATGTAATTCCTAAATCCACCTATCATTCGGCCGTTCAGCAAATTCTGCTCAATCCAAGTGACAATCCTATATTTCAGCTTTTCGTGCTTATGCATTGGTCTCTCAGTATTTCGTTTTCCCGAATATTGCAGTTTTTCTTCCCAGTCAAATTTAGACATCCATTTTTTCATCACTCTAGGGTGAGTTCCTTTGAAATGCACAAGATGTTGCAACGGGCCATAATCAAACTCCTTGGGTTCACGAGCTGCGATTTCGTCTGCCTTTTTCTTGCCGTGGTAACTACTGTGCATTACCTGCGACTTGTAACTCATCATATGTGGCGGACGAACATATCCGTAATGATAAATGTAAGCGTCTATTAATTTTACATTCAATTTTTCTCCTCTTTCTGAATTGTAATCGGAAGGTGAATAATCAAAAGAATCGAATTTTCTGAAAGATTGAGCATCTCGCCAAGAGTGAATTTGTGGTGAATTCTTAATGATTCTTATTTCTCTTGGATACCAATTGTGTGATTTATGAAAATGATTGTAATCCCCCCAAAAATGACGGTATTTGAACAACAAACCTTCTACATCCTCATCATTCTGATACTTCTGCATCGCTTTTTGAATTGCCAAATGGTCTTGTTCATGAATGGCTTCGTCTGCCTGAATATAAATCAACCAATCTCCTGTACAAGCTTCTTTAGCAATGTCGGTTTGCCTAGCAAATTCTGTGTTTTTGATATAAGTTTTCGTGTCCCATTTGGTATGAATTACTTTAATCTTATTCGAATCAATGCTATCTATTATCTGCTGGGTGCTATCATCTGCATCATTATCACCCACTGCAATCACAAACTCATCTAATAAGGGCAGAACCGAGAGAATACTTTCCCTAAGTGGGATATACAACTTGGTTGCATTTTTTATAAAGGTGAAGCCGCTTACTTTCATACTTATTGCAAATGTAACAACTTTAAGTCATTTCTATATTTCACCAAAACTCTCAGTCTGTTTTTTACGAAATCTAGCTCATATGATTGTACTTTTTCAATCAAATGATTTTTTCCTTTAATATTAATTACCAATTCATTTATCTCATTGATGTAACTAATCCCCTCTTCCCATACCTTTAGATTTTTATGAGCTATTGGAAGAGCAATTCTTTCCTTTATAATTAAATCCTGACCGTACACCACTACTTCATCTGCAAAGACCAAAA
Source organism: Crocinitomicaceae bacterium (assembly GCA_024639505.1). Classification (GTDB taxonomy): domain Bacteria; phylum Bacteroidota; class Bacteroidia; order Flavobacteriales_D; family CAJJDF01; genus CAJJDF01. The sequence continues at coordinate 3,506 of JAHEIE010000097.1, read as the reverse complement.
CGAAATCTTTTTGTTGATTCTGGTCATAATCAACAAAGAAAAACTGAGTTATCCTTTTTTGAGGACTCAGTAATATAGAAACGGGTTTGTCATCAAAGAATTGGCGACAAATTGTATTCTCATTACTATCCAAAAATATAGCCCTTGTATTTCTGATAGAACTACCTTGAAACAAGAAAAATGGTTCTCCAAAACGAGCCATGACCTTATGCCGCTCCTCACCCTTTCGGTTGTAAAAATAGGATTGATGCGAATTACCTCTCACCAAGATGTAATCCAAATTATTGATTTGAAGATGTTCTATATCTTTTGAAACTTCACTTTTGGGATTAGGTTGTAACCATCCATCTACGAGTTTTCCTTGAGCATTCACACTTTTAATACCTGCTTTTGTAGGTACCAGAAATCTAAAATTCAAATCTTTGTCGTAATCCATAACAGATACATTTCCTGTAGCACTGTCTTTTATAGTTACCGGAAAATCTCCAACATTTCTTCCCAAGATATCCATCAAAAACAATTGATTGTAAGTATTAAAAATCAACTGATACTTTTGATTTCCAAATAAGTCTATGTTCTTTATTTCTCCCACAATTGGGTTTTCTAAACCTCTTCTCCATACTATTTCGCCATTGGGTGACATAAAGTAAATTACATTATTTTTGTCCTGAATAATATAATTATGGTCATTTGTACGGTGATTTTTCACCTTGTAAATCCTGTTTTTTAATTCAGTCGAAAATGATTTGATCCATTTTGGATTCACCATCCCTTTGCCAATCTCTAATTCTTGAGAGTAAATAAAACTTACGTAATCCAATTCTTTGGTCTGTTTTTTTTCTTGATACAAAGAGAGGCCTTTCTTACTTTTTATCAATCCCAAGTCCAAACCTTGATGAATTGAAATAGAGTAAGCTCCTTTGCTAATATTGTTCTTTATAAACGTGTACACTTGCTCAGAGGAACTCATCGTCAATCCCGAAAAAATTCTGAAATTCAATTTTTCCAATTGAGACTTATCACGTCCAAAATAAATAAAATCATCTATCCTCAAAACAAATTTGAAAGGCAATTTAGAATCTCCTAAAGCCAATCCTTCTGATAAAAAATTGATTACTCCATTCTCTTCAGAAAAAAGAACACTGTCTGTTTTCAGGTCTTTCATTCCCTCTAAAAACCCTGCAAGACTTCTCGCTTTTACCATTACTATTTCATTCGAATCTTCCATAGGAACAAAATTCACTACGGGACTTTTCATCCATCCAAACAATGAGAACTGAGCATCGCAACCACATTCTTCAGATAATCTTGAAACAGTTTCTTCATCAACATTAGAAATCATTAAACTATCCGATTGAATGATTTTAATAGAATTAAATCTGGCGGGTAAAAAATCGAAAACAGAAAAATCCAACTGACCAGAAAAACGATTTTCTTTTGAAGTTATGTTTACATTGGAACTACTGAATATTTGTTCTGGCAAAAAAGTTATTTCATGTATATTCCAATTGTCATTCTTCTTTTTGTAAAGATTTACTCCGTCCTTACTATTGTTTTTTCGTTCCTTAATACTTGCGAAAGAGTTGTGCTCTCCTATAGGAGTTTCTTCTTCAAACTTCTTCTTAAAATCTCTTAAATCTGCTTTAGAATAAAGGACAAAATTATTGAGGACAAATGACGTATACCCTTTCTTTTTGGAAACAGAATCTATTCCTTTTTCCAATTCCAACAAAAAGTAATTTTCCTTATTACAATTGAAATAGAGTAATGACTTAGCTTCGATTTTTAATTCATTAAACTGACTGTCTGTTGAATTCCAAAAATCTTCTAAGTCAATTTTATTTTCATCCAATTCTTTCCAAATCAAATTGGAATTAAGAAGATCTTCCACCAACCTATTGGGTTGTTTCATTTCTATGATTTCCTCAGTAAAATTGCTGGGTATCATTTCATAAAAACCAAGTAAATTTTGATTCGTTTTACTCTTCGAATTGATTACAAAAAAGGCAGCAAGAACAGCTACTAATCCTAAGACAACAATTCCAATTAACCCTCTATTCATGTAAACAAGACTATTTTTAGGTTTCGCATTCAGATTTACCGAGTAAATACTGAAGCCAAATTATGAGCTTAAAGTTACGCTTTTATTTTAAAATTGAGGAACCATTTTTTTCGTTCAAAAAATTCAGATTGAAGTATAAAAACAAATCAAAAAAAAAGCGACAATAATAATTATTGTCGCTTTCAGTTGGCTTAGTCTATATTACAATTTCTCAATCAATAGAGAAGAACCATCAGGGGCGGTTCTATATGAAGCTCCAGCAGTTGGTGAACTTACTCTCAGTTTGATCTCATCATTTGCATATAAATCTACAATTTTAACAGCATTAAGGGTTCCCCACTTATTAACGTTGTTTTGAATAAATACATGTGTTGTAGTTCCAGGTATATCGACTGAATTATTCATTAAGTTAGCATCAACTATTGCCGCATTATTTGAAGTCAATACAATACCAACTCTGTATGTAATTTTATATTTTCCATCAGTAGCTACAGTTATTGTAGAATCAGTAATTGTAAATAAGCTTGATGTCACATCACCTTCGGTCAAAATCACCTCACCATTAGCTCCTAAACTTGATTCCGTTCCATCAGCATATATTTCTGCGTACTTCACTTTCAAATCATTAATATTCATGTGTCTTAACACCCCTGTTGCAGGATCAACAACTACTATTGACGTGTCGTTCACACCTCCTTGTCTTAAACTATCCAATTTAATTGGCTCGATTCCTGCACTTGGTACAACTTCAATTTGTGTAGAAGGTGTAGTTGTATTCATCCCCATTCTTCCCTCGTCTGTAATCACAACTTTGTTTCCTCTTTCATCAGCTCTTCTTGCCAAAATATAATCTCCTTTGTCAAGCCATTCAGCAGAATCAACATAATTCATTCTAACAAAGGTAGTGTCATCACCTTCAACAACGAACAAGGTGTCGTTGCTATTATAGATGGTATCTATTGATCCTCCAGTACCATTTGACAAAGAAATAGTCACAGAGTCTCCATCTTCATTTACGTATGTAAAACTTCCATCATTGTTATCAACCAGGGTTGTAACCGTTTCTATTGAATCTGCTATCAAAGAAATCAAAGAATCTAACCAAGCTTGATTGTTCAATAAGGTATCACCGTTATTATAAATGAATGACCTTAGGCTATCTGTAAAGTTTACGTTACTAAATAATGTGTCTCCGTTATTATAGATAAATGATTTTAAACTATCTACAAAGTTAGAATTGCTAAATATGGTATCTCCTTTTGTTAGTAAAGTCGAAATAACGATAGAATCGTAATTAATAAAACCACTATCTAACATATTTATAGTTACAGAATCTCCCAACTCATTAAAGTAAGTAAAGCTTCCATCGTTGTTGTTTCGAATTGTTGTAACTGTTTCATTAGAATCAATCATAGATTTAATATCAATGAAATTGGTATCACCT
>JAHEIE010000094.1 GCA_024639505.1 Crocinitomicaceae bacterium | reverse complement strand
GTTTACAATGATGCTCATTCTCTGTATTTCATTTTGGTACTCTATCAAATACCTCAATACATTTGACCTAAAATACGACAGAATTGCAAAAGAAGCCGTGAATATCGGGTTGCTTTTTGCCGTTTTGGGACTTATAACTGGCTCTATTTGGGCAAAATTTACTTGGAGCGAGCACACAGATCTTTTTACAACTTCGGGTTGGTGGGTAAATGATGTGAAACTCAATGGTGCTGCAATTACGACACTAATTTATCTGGCCTACCGAATCTTGAGAAATTCGCTTCAGGAAGAAAATCAAAAGGCCAAAGTGAGTGCCGTTTACAATATTTTTGCATTCGTATTGATGATTGTATTCATCATGATTTTACCTCGAATCACAGATTCGCTTCATCCTGGAAATGGAGGAAATCCAGCTTTCGGCAAATATGATTTGGACAGTACTTTAAGAATGGTTTTTTATCCTGCCGTATTGGGCTGGATGCTTCTTGGAGTTTGGATGCTGTCACTGAAAAAAAGAATATCAAACCTTGAAAACGCAATAGACAATGAGTAAGAAAATAATATTTTTGATTCTAGCTTTCGTAACCTTTTTTTACAATGCAAGTATCGCCAAGGGCAATACTATTGAACAAACTTTCCACGAATCAGGAAAGATAAATGTTGTAGTAGCTGTGGTGGCCGTTATTTTTATCGGAATTATATTTTACATGATTCGATTAGAAAAGAAAATTTCAAAGATTGAAAAAGAAACTAAAGACTAAATAGTTTAATTTTACAAAAAAATAATTCGAATGAGAAAAGTAGAAATAGCACTTATTATAGTGGTTGCAGTAACTATCGGAATCATATTTAGTTATTCCTCGCAAGCAAGTAGATATGGTAATTTTTCGGAAGCTTTTGCTCAAGAAGGAAAAATATTCAAGGTAATTGGGACTTTAAATAAAGAAATTCCTGTGGAAACACCACAAGCAAATTTGGTTATTTTTAATATGATTGATCAAAACGGAAAGGAATGCAAAGTATACTTGAATGAAACAGTTCAAGAACATTTTGACCGATCAGATCAGGTGGTAATTACAGGAACAGCTGACGGTGAAAAAAATGCATTTTTCGCTACAGAACATCAAGCAAAATGCCCATCGAAATACAACGATGAAAAATAACTATTAATTCAGGCAAGCTTCACAAGTTCCGCGAGCGTGTACCTCAAATGAATCTACTTGGTGGTGGCTGTTATTGACAAAAGAGGTGGCTGGTAAATCCACACAATAAACAGATTCGCACGTGAGGCACTGCAAATGCAAATGATTGTGAACGTGACTGTCTTTTCCACAATTGTCTTCGCACATAGCATACCTTAATTCGTCTCCTGCAATGGAAATTGCATGAATTATGCCTTGTTCCAAAAAAGTTTTGATTGTACGATACAAAGTAACTCGATTGTGTTCCCCCAAATTTTTCTCAATATCTAAAACAGAAACAGCAGAGTGAGAAGATTGAATAATATCCAAAACCGAAAGCCTGAAAGGCGTTTCACTCATTTTTCTTCTTTTTAAAATTGAATCCATATTCTATCGGATAAATAAATGCAACATCGTTACATTTATTGAGATTAATATTTATATTTGCATCACAGTTGCAAATATATGAAGAAAATATTAATCCTTTCAGTTTTATTAATCGCCCAATATTCCTTTTCGCAAGATTACAATGGGACTGTAATTGATAAGGAAAATAACCAATCCATTCCGTTTGCATCTGTCTGGGTAATTGAACTGAATACAGGAGCCTCATGCTTGGCCAACGGAACATTTTCTCTGCCTATTTCTCTGCCTAATGTTGTTCATTTAAAAGTATCAGCGGTGGGCTATTCTTCGGCTACAATTACAGTGAAGAAAGAGAAATTATCGAACTTTACCATACCACTTTCTCCCTCTCACATAGAATTGCAAGAAATGGAGATTTCCACCTCTACCGGAATCCTCGAAAATTATTCAGTTACCAGTATAGAATCAAAAACGCTAGCAGAATTAACTACGATATCTACTACTTCTCTGGGGCAAGCAATAGGAAATATTTCGGGAGTGTACAGCAATTCTACAGGAAATGGAATAAGTAAGCCAGTGATAAGAGGAATGAGCGGAATGCGAATAAGCACATACTTAAATGGACTAAAAATAGAAAACCAGCAATGGGGAGGCGATCACGGAATTGGTGTGGATGCACTTGGAATTGAGAAAGTAGAAGTAATAAAAGGGGCATCTTCTCTGCTTTATGGTTCTGATGCTTTGGGAGGAGTAATTTACTTAAAAGAAGCAGAATATACAGAATCCAACCACCTAGAAGCTAGTGTTAACTCACAATTTGAATCAAATTCTTTGGGATTCACCAATGGATTTTCTTTTAAACTAGCCAAGAAAAACATTCGTTTTAACTTATTTGGTAACCAAACTTCTCATGCCGACTACCAAATTCCTAGCGAAAATTATGTCTTTAACTCTCGGTTCAACGGGCAAGCAATAAAGGCTGCTCTGGGGATGAATAAAAACAACTGGGTTGGAAACATCCGTTACTCCTTTATCACAAACGAATTGGGAATCCCGGGACATACTCATGATTCTATTCCGCTACAAGAGGATTTATTCAAAGAAACTACTTCCAGAAAAAAAACCTTGCCACTTCAAGTAAATTCCACCCATTACATCAGTGCAGAAAATAAATTCTTTTTTGAAAACAGTGAACTAAAATTCACTTTGGGTTACATCAGCAACGACCTGCAAGAATTTGAAGAAAAAGTAACGATTCCGGGTATTGAAATGAAGCTGAATACTTTGTCGTACAATGGTATGTGGAACATTAAAAAAATAAAGAATCACTCAATTATTTTTGGTGCGCAAGGAAACTTTCAATCCAATACCAATTCACCGAAAGCAGAAGAAATTTTACTCCGTAATTTATCAGCAACTTCACATGGTATATTCTCTCT
>JAHEIE010000080.1 GCA_024639505.1 Crocinitomicaceae bacterium | reverse complement strand
TATCAATTATCAATTGATTCCTATCTTTACATCCATGAAAATAAAAAAACACATCCCAAATTTTATCACAAGCCTTAACTTGGTTTGTGGGGTATTTGCAATTTTGTTTTTTATTAAATTTACAGAACCTATCGACCAAGGATTGAGAAATCTAATCAATCCAACTTATAGTTTTTTACTAAATGGAATCATGCTCATTTTAACAGCCACCGTTCTGGACTTTTTAGATGGCTTTTTGGCCAGATTGCTAAAAGTTCAAAGTGAAATTGGAGCACAACTCGATTCACTGGCTGACATGATAACATTTGGCGTAGCTCCTGGCTTCTTGTTTTATGCAATGATTCATGAATTTTATCCAGAAGAAGACCTATTGAAATACTTCTTTATTTTGATTCCCATTTTCTCTGCTTTGCGATTAGCAAAATTCAATGTAGACACTGAACAAACTGATTATTTCAAAGGGATTGCAACGCCAGCTAATGCGTTGTTTTGGGTTGGTACGTTTTTTATTATAAAAAATTACCATCCTCATTTTAGCATTTACATTTTAACAACTTTAGTGATAATCTTGTCACTCTTAATGACCTCCAACCTGCGAATGTTTTCGCTTAAACTTAAAAACCTAAAACTAGAAGGAGATAACATTTACAGGTTGATTTTAATTGTTGGAGCTGTAGTTTTAACAATTGTCTTTGGGATGTTTACAAATATATTGGCTTCCATTCCATTTATTATCCTATTGTATATACTTTTGTCATTGAGTTACCATTACTCAACCCGAAATACTAAATAAATCAAAACAACACAGATGAATTTTAAAGCAGAAATAGACATTATGCCACTTGAGGCAATTTTGGATCCACAAGGAAAAGCAGTAACTCAAAGCATGGGGAACTTAGGATTAAACGAAATCTCAAACGTACGTATCGGAAAGCACATTACGCTTATGGTAGATGCTAGTTCTGAAAACGAAGCGAATGAAAAAGTTGATACTGCCTGCAAGAAGTTGCTTTGCAACCTTATTATGGAATCATACACATTTACCTTGACGGCTCAATAAGTATACACTTTAATCTATTTCAAAAACACCAAATGAAAATTCATTTGGTGTTTTTTTTGAATTAAATTTTTACAACACAAGATTGGTCACACATTCCTTTTCAGCAACCGTGAACAAGAAGTAATTGGGATGATCAATCCAAATAATACACAAGAAAAAAAAGGGATAGCCTCAAAAATAATGGCATAAAAAAAGTCCCGATATTGCTATCGAGACTTTGTAAATAAGTGGTGTAAACTTAGTTTTTCAACATTGGACTTTTTTGTTTGATTACCGGAGCTCCATCTTCTGGTGCTGGCTTCAACACTTCTCCTTTAATTTTTACCATTTTCACTTTTCCATCTACTGAATTAGAAGTGATAGTAACCGATTTGTTAATTGGCCCAACTCTATTAGTAGCATAAGTAACTTTCATTTTAGCTGATTCTCCTGGAATAATTGGTTCCTTTGGCCAGCTAGGTACAGTACATCCACAACTTCCTTTTGCGTTTGTAATAGTAAGAGGTTCAGTTCCTATGTTCGTAATTGTAAAGTAGCAACTTCCGTCAGCACCTTTTTTAATCTTTCCGTAATCATGAACATCTTTGTCTAGCGACATTTTTGCTCCTTGTACAAGCTCATTTCCTTGAGCAACAGATACTGTTGAGAAACCTAAGAAAGCAATTGCTAAACCTATGTATAATATTATTTTTTTCATTTTATTAAAAATTAAATGGGTTATCAATTAGTTTGCTGGAGTAGCTGTTACACTACCTTTAATTCTCACAATTTTTGTTGGAGCATTAGAAGCATTAGAGGTAATAGTAACCGACTTATTAATAGGCCCTGGTCTGTTCGTGTCATAAGTAACTTTCATTTTAGCTGATTGCCCTGGTGCAATTGGTTCTCTTGGCCAATCTGGAACAGTACATCCACAACTTCCCTTTGCTCTTGTTATTGTCAAAGGAGCGTCTCCGTTGTTCGTAATTGTAAAATAACAACTTCCATCAGATCCTTTCGCAATAGTTCCGTAATCATGTACGTCTTTATCAATTGAAATTTGTGCACCTGCCAAAACTACTTCTTCAGAATTTGTATTGAACACAAAGTTCATTGAGAAGACAGCCACCAAAAATAATCCGAGTGTTAATGTTAAATTTTTCATGTGTATTTTTTTTGTTTATTTATATTTTGATCTTGTAAATTCAATAATCATTCCAAACCTAGTAAAAATATTGTTTGTTTGCAAAGGACTTAACAACAGATTAACAGAGAAACCTGCTGCTCCGAGTATCTAATATAAATATATATTACAAAAATGAAAATTGTCAAACATTCACATATACTTAACAAATAACCTTTATCTAGTTACTTCTCTTTTTTTTTGATAGGCATGTATTTCTGTACGCAGAAATTGCTTCAATTGTTTGGTTTCTTTTTCATCCAATTGAACACCAAAAATAATTTTCCTACCCTCATAATCAAACTCTAAACTTTCGTTTCCGATATCCCAAAAGGCACTTTGCATCACCCATGAATAAGATCGAGTTGGTCGTTCCAAGACTTCAACACTGCCCATATTAACTAAATTGTAACTTTTGGCTTTTCCAAATTTACCAAACCCTCTTTTTATGACTAAGCCAGCTTTGTCTAATTTCAAATATTCTACTCCCCTTTTTCGCCAAATATAAACCTTGACGATTTTATACAAATAATAACCCCAGAAAACTAAAAACAAAATTAAAAATAATTGTAGTTGATCTTTAGGAGTTTTCCCAGCAATTTGATTTAAATATTTTTTAGAAAACAAGACTCCAACAATTGCAAGCCCCGCAACAAACCATAAAATCATCCAAGTAAAAAGTATACTCTCTTTCCACTTTTCTACTTTGGTAGAAATAAGAATAGTTGTATATTCATCATGACGATGAAAAGAAATTCTATTGGATAACCACTTCATTTGTTATAAATTTGTTATTATTGAACCTTTAATTGAGATTGTCCGATTTTGGCATTAAAATTGAATACTCAGTTGCAAAATTACTATTAAAATCAACAAGATGAAAAAGACATTATTATTTTTAGGAATCTCGGTGCTTACCTTCGGAAATTCCATGGCTCAAAGGGACGACAAATTGGTCGAAAAGCTAAGAGACATGTACGGAGAGGAAAAATACCAAGATTGTGCCCACGATGCGATAAAATTCTCATCGAATCCAAAATTCAAGGACAATCCAGAAATATATGTCTATGCTTCCATGGCATGTTTAAGAATTTCGCAGTCTAATGAAGGTGTAGAAGAATTCAAAAAAGCATTTAATGATGCCTTAAGCTACGCGGGTAAATACCGTAAGAAAGACAAAGCAGGTCAGTATTACGAAGATTACATTACTCATTTTGAAGAGTTAAAAAAACTTGTAGCTGAAGAAGTGGAAAACTACATGCTGGAGGACCGAAAAGCAAAAGTGTATAAGTCAGCTAAAAAGTCATTGGGACTTATGGGGAAAATACACAAAATGGATCCAGACGACAAAGGAGCTTATTTATTGGCTGCCGTTCTTGAGTTAAAGGTAAAAAACACTACGGAAGGAAAAAAAATGTTAAAGGTAATAATGCCTGAAATTGAAAAACTTTCAGCTACCAGAGAAGATATGCCTTTAGAAGAAGAGTTATCGGACAAAGAATTGGCGAAAAAAAACAAAAAAATTGAAGATGTTTTTGGAGGACCAATGAAACCCATCAAACCATTCGATGAAATGACAGAAATGGAACAAGTTTTTCTAAGACTAGCATTCATAGAATATGCTGACTACCTCAATGATAAGAAAAAATTTGAAGAAGCAAAAGGTATCATCGAAATTGGAAAGCCATTTTTCTATGGCGAAAACGATGATTATTTGAGAAAGTACACAACTGATTACAAAGAAATTTATAAAATGATTCATGGATAATAGACAAAAATCCTAACCTAAAATCCTCTCGAAATTTGAGAGGATTTTTTTTGCACCCTATTTTGTCATGCTGAATTTATTTCAGCATCTTTATTCATCGAAAAAATCCGATTCTAGTTATTCCAAACGTAAGGGGCTCCAAATTCTTTGAAAAGAATTTAATAATAGAACTCTACTTCTCCCGAGAAATCTGGACTAGGATGGAAAATAATTACTTGAAATATGAAAGTACTAATGGTATGCTTGGGGAATATTTGTCGTTCACCATTGGCAGAAGGAATCTTGAAACACAAAGCACATGAGAACAACTTACGAATCGAGGTAGATTCTGCAGGTACTGCAGCTTATCATGTCGGAAACCTACCTGATGAACGGTCTATTGAAGTGGCTCGCAAATATGGAATTGATTTAACGAATCAAAGAGCAAGACAATTTCGCCTGCAAGATTTCGAGGAGTTTGACGTTATTTATGCAATGGATTCGGAGAATTACAACAATATTTTGAAATTAGCTTCTTCGACATCTGACGAAAGCAAAGTGAAATTAATTTTGAATGAAATTGAGCCTAATTCTAACTCATCTGTCCCAGATCCATATTATGACGGAGATGAAGGATTTGAGAATGTTTATCAAATGTTGAATTTGGCTTGTAAGGAGATTGTTTTGAGGTTAAAAAAATAAAAACACATTGGTCACCCTGGACCACGATTCAGGGTCTGTTATTTGACAGTGATGTAATTAATTGACAGATTCCGCATCAAATGCGGAATGACTGTCCTTTTTTTATTTGCTTTATTATAGCGTTTCAACAAACACTAACTACCTTTACACACTAAAGAAATTAAAATGAGCAAAGGAACAGTATATTTAATTCCCATCACGATGGGTGAATACAATATGGAAACTACCATCCCGGTTGGGGTTCAAAAAATAATGGATGAAGTAGAGGTATTTATTGTAGAGAACATAAAAACAACTCGCAGGTATTTGAGAAAAATAAACTCTACTTACCCGATTGACGACAAAGAGTTTTTTGTGATTGACAAACGAACTTCGAGAAAAGAATTGAGTCAATTTATCCATATTTACAAAGACAAAAAAATTGGAGTAATGAGTGAAGCCGGATGCCCTGGAATTGCTGATCCAGGAGCAGATGTTGTAGAAATCGCCCATGAATTAAAACTAGAAGTAAGACCATTTGTTGGACCTTCTTCCATTTTATTGGCTCTCATTGCTTCAGGAAAAAATGGACAAAACTTTACTTTCAATGGATACTTGCCCAAAGACAGAAGTGAAAGGATAAAAACATTGAAAAACCTAGAAAGACTCTCGAGAAACAACCATTCACAAATATTTATGGAAACTCCTTTCCGAAACAATCATCTCATTGAAGACATCTTGACACATTGTGATAACTCAATGAAACTCTGTATCGCTGCAAACATTACCCTGAGTAATGAAAAAATAAAAACAAAGACGATAGGAGATTGGAAAAAACAGACACCCGATTACCACAAAGATTATTGTATTTTTGTTTTATAACAATTAAAAAATGACTCACATGCTTTTCAAATTGTATTCGCTCAGCCTTCTTTTTTTGGTAGCTTCTTTCTCGTCCTTTTCTCAGTATGATCCAGATTATAGTGACGAAGACAAAGAAGACCTCAAAGGACTTCCTTTGAAAGAAAGATTATACACCGGAGGAAATTTTTGGGCAAATTTCGGAACATTTACCAATGTAGAAATTTCGCCTCTTTTAGGATATAGAATCACTAGCGATTACTCTGTTGGTATAGGTCTCAAATATAACTATTTCAGTGACAGAAGGTTTAGTCCAGCGCTAACCTCAAGTATTTATGGCGGAAGTGTTTTTACTAGGTATCGCTTTTTGGACAAACTAGTAGCTCACGCAGAATTCGAAATGCTGAATATCAGCAATTTCAATTCAATTTCTTCTTCCGGAAGGGCATGGATTCCAGTTGGATTAGTTGGTGGTGGATATGCCTCCAACGGTTTCCAAGTTTTGGCTTTATACGATTTGATTGACGACCCGAACAATCCCTATGTTGGAACATTTGGAGGTGGGTCAAGAATCTATCTAAGGATAGGATTTCTTTTTAATCTTTAAACCAATTTATTTCCTTCACCAGGAAATATCATAGATGGCTTGTAAGTTTTAGCTTCTTCAAAATCCATGTAACCGTAACCAATTATAATTACCTGATCTCCTACTGCTACTAATCTTGCAGAGGGTCCATTTAGGCAAATTACTCCAGAACCTCTTTCTCCTTTTATCACATAAGTTTCTAACCTGGCTGCGTTGTTCAAGTTTACGATTTGAACTCTTTCTCCTTCGATAATGTTTGAAGCATCCATTAAATCTTCGTCAATGGTAATACTTCCTATATAGTTTAGTTCTGCTTGAGTAATTACTACTCTATGAATTTTCGATTTTACTGCTTTGATCATCATAATAGTTCGAGGCTATTTGGTGGTTAATTTATTTTGATTTCGTTAACGAATGTAGGAATATTTTTTTAGAATATCATCATGTCGATCCCCGTGTATGTGTGCGGAGAAATCATCATTAATTCTTCTTTTATTTCTTCCGAAACATCTAGGTTTTGAATAAACTCCTGAATAGATTCTTGAGTCATTTTATCATTGTTTCTTGTCAACTCCTTCAATTTCTCGTAAGGATTTGGATAAGATTCTCTTCTCAAGACAGTTTGAATTGCTTCGGCAACCACTGCCCAGTTATTTTCCAAATCTGCTTTTAACGCTGCTGAATTCAGCAATAATTTACCCATACCTTTTTTCAATGATTTAAAAGAAATCAAAGTATGAGCCAAAGGAACTCCCACATTTCTCAATACCGTAGAATCCGTCAAATCTCTTTGCAGTCTGGATATAGGCAATTTGATAGAAAGGTGCTCGTACAGAGCATTTGCTATCCCAAAGTTTCCTTCTGCATTTTCAAAATCAATAGGATTTACCTTGTGTGGCATGGCAGAGGACCCGACTTCGTTTGCTACAATTTTTTGTTTGAAATAATCCATTGCAATGTATTGCCAGATGTCTCTACTAAAGTCAATCAAAATCGTGTTTATTCTTTTCAAACAATCGAAAAGAGCTGCCAAATTATCGTAATGTTCTACTTGTGTCGTATATTGCGATCTATGAAGACCCAATGTTTTTTCTACAAAACTATCTGCAAACTTCATCCAATTAATTTCTGGATAAGCAATGTGATGCGCGTTAAAATTTCCTGTTGCTCCACCAAATTTCGCAGAATAGTCTATCTGTTTTAATTGTTTCAATTGAACTTGAAGTCTTTCAACAAACACATAAATTTCTTTTCCTAAAATAGTAGGGGAAGCTGCCTGACCGTGAGTTTTTGCCAACATCGGAATCTCTCCCCACAAGCTTGCCATACTTTTCAAATGCTCCACAATTTCAGTCAACGAAGGGATATAAACATCTTCCACTGCGTCTTTTAACATCATAGGAATTGCAGTGTTATTAATGTCCTGAGAAGTAAGTCCAAAATGAATAAACTCCTTGGTATTACCCAAATCAATTGTTTCTACTTTTTCTTTGATGAAATATTCAACAGCTTTTACATCGTGATTTGTGATTGCTTCAATCTCCTTTATCCTTGCCGCATCTTCCAAACTAAACTCCAAATACACTTTTCTGAGAGCAGAAAAAATATCTTCAGTGTTTATGTTTTCCAAAAAAGGAAGTGGAATTTGACATAACGAGATAAAATATTCTATTTCTACTTTTACTCGGTATTTGATTAGTGCAAATTCCGAAAAATAAGCTCCTAATTCTTCTGTTTTACTTCTATATCTTCCGTCAATTGGCGATACTGCTGTTAATAAGGATAGATCCATGGTGACTTTTAATTTTTTACAAAATTAGACAAATCCCTACAATTGCTTCCCTATCTAGCCTATTAATTTGTTAAATCTTGGATTTTGTATTGTCAATCACCTTCATTTCTTTTCATTCCGTAAAGTTTTTACTTATTTTTAACCAGTTAACCGGAGCCCAACCATCAAATGAAGTTCAATAAAGAAATTGCCCTAGGATTAAAAAGCTACAAAGATTCCATTTCGTTAATCCTTACGAACGGATTTTTGAAGTATTTGGTAATACCTGTAATCTTATTTGGGATATTGCTCTACTTTGGTTATCAATTTGAAACTTTGAGTCATGCAACCGAAAACTCAGCCGAAACAAAAGATCACTCACTTGGTTTTATTGGCAGGCAGTGGCTACTCATTAAAGTTCAATTCTTTGGATTGCTTAAATTTCTATTTGTGGATGCTGTAAAATATATGGTTATAATTTTTCTTTCCCCACTGTTGGCTTATATTTCAGAGAAAACTGAAGAAGCGTTAACTGGAAATCAATACAAATTTAATCTACCTCAACTTATAAAAGACGTAAAAAGAGGAATAGGAATTGCCATAAGAATGCTTATTGCCGAGTTTGGAATTCTATTTTTAATCTGGAAACCTTTTTGTTGGCTACTAGGTATCGACAGTCTCATTTACGAAACTGTTGCCGTTCTTATTGGATTTTATTTTTATGGATTTGCTTATGTAGATTACATCAACGAAAGGCTACGTTTTTCAATAAAAGAAAGCTGGACATTCATGAAAAAACATGCTGGGCTTGCATTCGCAATTGGCGGTGTGTATTCTTTATTTTATAAAGTTCCTTCTCTTGTTCAAACAGATAATACTTGGCTCAAATTATTTTTGGATAACTTTGGGGTGTTGTTTGCTCCATTCCTTGCTATTGTAGCTGCTACAATTGCTATGCACAAATTAATAGATCTCAATACATCTCGTTTTGCCAATAAAAAAGAAACGAGTGTAACTCAAAACAATTAATCAACGTACCTCCTTTATGACAAAAAATATTCTACCAATAATAGTACTTCTTTTACTTTCAAGCTCTATCCTTAACCCTAGTTTCGCTCAACAAAAAACAGGTTTTTTTCAAAAAATCAAAATAAAGAAACTACTGAATGAAGGAAAAGTATTAGTCTATGAAAATGACTATCGAACAGCTCTGAATGTATTCCGAACGGTTCTTTCTTACGATAGTTCCAACGCCACTGCAAATTTCCGAGTAGCTGAGTGTCATTTGAACCTTGACAAACCCAGATTAGGCAAAAAGTATGCTTTGAGAGCCATAAATCTTGATTCAGGAACAAACAAGGATGTTTATTTTGTTCTTGCAGAATCTTATCACCGATTGGGCGAACTGGATTTAGCTTCAGAATCTTATCAAAAATTTGAAAGTAAATCTTCCAAAAACACCAACAAAGATTACGAAACAGCAAACAGAATTAAACAATGCGAATACGCAAAAACAAGTATTCTTAACCCCGTGAATGCAACAGCAGAAAACATGGGAAGAAGAATAAATTCTTTCAATCCAGAATATGCAGGCTCGATTTCGTCCGATGGAAAAACTCTTGTTTTTACTTCCCGAAGAGCTGACACAAAAGGTGGTCAAATAGATGAAGTTTCAGACAACATGTACTTCGAAGACATATACATTTCCTTCTGGAGCGATTCACTTGAAGAATGGTCTCAATCCGAACCAATTTCGGGTGGTATAAACACAACTGTTCACGATGCTGTTTTGAGCATTTCTCCTAACGGAAATTCTATTTATGTGTACAAAAGTGAAAACGGAGGAGATATTTTTGTTTCAAGAAAAAGAGAGGATGGTTCTTTTGGAAATGCAGGAACAATTGACAAAGGAAAAAATGTGAACTCATCCTATTTCGAAAGTTCGGCTTCTGTAACGGAAGACGAAAACTTTATTTATTTTGTGAGCGATCGCCCGGGCGGGAAAGGACAAGCTGATGTTTATACCGCACGTAAAATAGGAGACGAATGGACAAAACCCATAAACCTGGGCGACTCCATCAATACCGAAGGAGATGAAAACTCGGTTTTTATTCATCCCGATGGCGACATTTTGTTTTTTACTTCCACAGGGCATGATGGAATGGGATCTTACGATATTTTTTATTCTAAAAAAGTAAATGGAAAATGGAGCAAAGCAAAAAATCTAGGATTTCCTATCAATACAGTTGGAGCAGAAAAAACAATTTCAGTAACACGCGATCTCAAAACTGCCTACGTATCATCAACCTACAAAGGAAGTTACGGGAGTACGGATATTTTTAAAATAGACTTGAGTAAAATTGAATTCTAAAAAATCATTATATTGTAACAACCAATCTAAAACAAACCAAAGATGAAAACTATATTTACTTCAGCTTGCTTATTAACTTTTGTCCTTTTTTCTTGTAAAAAAGACAAAGCCGAAGACCCAGAAGAGGAAACTCCTGTTATCGAATCGGTGAAATTTACAGCAGAAGTTCAACCTATATTTCAACAAAGTTGCGGAACTGGAGGGTCTTGCCATGGCAGTAGCAACGGAGCCGATGGAAAAATATACGAAACTCATGCAGGAGCTAGCTCAGTACCGGATTCACAAACATTGGGTAGCATAAAGCACAGCCCTGGTTTTAAAAATATGCCACAAGGTGGGGCTCAACTTTCAGCAACAAAAATTGCAATAATTGAGGCTTGGATAAACGGTGGTAAATTAAACGACTAATATGAAAAGAATTACAAAACATCTTGTTATACTTTCTGTTTTTATTTTCGTTCTTGGTTCTTGTAAAAAAGAATCTGAAGATGAAAATGAAACGAAACCAAACAATCCGACCACAGCACTCGTTTCTTTTCAAACGGATGTTTTGCCTATTTTTAACACACATTGTAATGGTAGCTATTGTCATGGTGGCGGTGCCGATGGAAAATCTTTTATCTCCCACTCTAATGTTGTTTCAGTTCCAACCGCTACCTTACTTGGCGCAATAAACCATACTGTAGGATTTAGTCCTATGCCAAAATCTCAACTCAAATTAATGCAAACTGACATTGATACAATTACAATTTGGATAAACGAGGGAAGATTAAACAATTAATCTATCATGAACATTAAGAATCAGGTAATCCTTGCTTTTTTGTCAATTGGTGTTCTTGGATTCATCTCAAGCTCCTACATTTTTGAACCAAAAGAACTGAAAGGAAATGAAAAAATATTGGACATTGTCCAGAATTTGGGAATGGATATGCCGTTGCATTTTATACCAAAAAACAAACTCGATTCAGCAAAAATAGCACAAGGAAAAAATTTGGTAACTCAAGGTTTTTTGAACCCTGAAAACAAAAAGACTTTTGAAACTCGACAATCCAGGCATTTTGTTTGTACCGATTGTCACAATATACAGCGCGAAGATCCTGATTTAAGCAAAAGCGATCCCGAAGCTCGATTGGCTTATGTAGCAAAAAATAAACTGAAATTTTTGCCCGCAACCACTCTTTACGGGACAGTAAATAAAAAACATTGGTACAACGATGATTACTCTAAAAAATATGGAAGTCTTGTTATTCCTGCTCGCGATACGCTAAAAAATGCTGTTCAATTGTGTGCAGTGGTTTGTTCGCAAGGAAGAGAATTGACTCAACAAGAAATGGAGGCTGTGATGCATTTTTTAAATAGCATTGGGTATGAAACAAATGAATTGAACCTAACTGATACAGAAAAAAAACACATTGCAAAAGCTATTTCGGAACCAACAAATGCAAACAAGGAAGACGCTGTACGAATTTTGAAATCTAAGTTTCTTGACTATTCTCCAGCAACTTTTATGAATCCCCAATCACTTGAAGAAAGAGGTTTGGGAAAAACAGGAAATGCTTCTAGAGGAAAACAAATTTACGAATTAAGCTGCATGACTTGCCACAAAGAAGGCGGTGTAACCAATTACAAACTTAGTGAAGACAAATTGACTCACAAGCATTTGAAATTTTGGTCGGGAACGCACAAAACATTCTCGATTTACGACATTACAAGAAAAGGAACATACTCCAAAAATGGATACAAACCTTACATGCCAAATTACACCAAAGAACGATTGAGCGACCAACAACTCGAAGATTTGATGGCTTACATTAATGAAATGGCGAAGAAATAAAAATCACGATACTACCATTCCCTCAGAGGAGGTAATCTTAAAACGAGAATCCAGTTACATTTGACCCATTATAACACCAACAATGAAAAAACTTCTCTACTCTTTCTTAATACTCTCTTTTTGTAGCTTTTCACAAGAAAAAATCACCTACACCTGGAACACATTTAACTCGACTAGAGTAATTAACTCCCACTCGACTGAAATGCTTGAAAAAAAATCGATGGACATGAAAATTGGCCATAGATTTGGAGATATTGCTGGAGACAATGGCGGAGCAAAAACATTATTTGGAATTGACAATTCATCGGACATAGCTGTAGGATTGGAATACGGAATCACCAACAACCTAAACATAGGAATAACGCGCTACAAAGGAGCTGGTCCCTACCTGCAATTGTACGAAGGATATGCAAAATACAAAGTACTTGCGCAAAGCAATGAAATGCCAGTTTCTGTGGTTGGATTGGCAAAATACAATGTCACTTCTATGCCTGCGAGCTCAAATAGCTCCTCTCCCACTTCATTCCCAGATTTTGTGAGCAGAACTTCTAGTTCATTCCAACTACTGGTAGCCAAAAAGTTTTCTGAAAGATTGTCGTTGCAAATTATGCCGACTTATGTGCATCGAAATTTCGTTGGCTTTTACGACCAAAACGGAACTTTTGCCATTGGCGCAGGAGGTAGATTTCAAGTAAGCAAATTAATCGGGATAATTGGCGAGTATCATTATGTATTCTTAGAAGACGGAGTTCAAGAAAAACTAAATACTTTTAATCCCATTGCATTAGGAGTAGAATTTGACACGGGAGGACATATTTTTCAGCTCAATTTTTCCAATTCCAGAGGATTTGGAGAAGCTCAATATATCCCAACTACCTTCTCGGATGTAATGGAAGGTCAATTCAGATTTGGGTTTTCTATTTCAAGGGTGTTTAAACTGTAAGATTGAAAAATTTAAATAGCTGGTATATAATCATCAATCCTGTTTCTGGGAATAAGTTTTACCAAAAGAAACGGTCAAAACTAACTAAGGCATTATCACAATTAGCTTCTGGGTATAAAATCGCTGTCACTTCTTACTCTGGTCAGGAGGAAGAATTGGTGGAAACAGCCATAAACATAGGCTATCGAAAATTTATTTGTGCAGGAGGCGATGGAACCGTTCACCATGTGATAAATGGAATAATGAAATATGGCAGAGAATTTAAATCCCAAATAAAAGTTGGTGTAATTCCTATCGGAACGGGAAATGACTGGGCAAAACAATACCAAATCCCTAATGAAATAAGTAAGTGCATTGAGATTCTGAACAAAGAAGAAACTATGCTCCAAGATATTGGAAAGATTTCAAGTAAAAACAGCGAAACATACTTCAATAATTTAGCAGGAATTGGATTTGACGGGCATATTATTAATCAAATAAACTCCTTTAAAAAATTTGGAAGTTTAGCCTATTTTCTAGCTGCTTTAAAAAGTTTGTTTACCTATAAAAAACAATCAATAACCTACACGTCTGAAGTGCAATCTGATACAGCAAACAGTTATTTATTAGGAATAGGTGTATGTAGATATTGCGGAGGTGGAATGCAACTGACCCACAATCCAAACCCAGCTGATAGCTTATTTGACATAACTGTAGTGAAGGATATTTCAGCTATAGGTTTTGTATGGAATATTCGTAAAATGTTTAATCAAAAACTGCATCTACACCCAAAAGTTGATACATTTAAATGCACCGAAATCTCTATTGAATCTATAAATAATTCAACAATTTTGATGCAAGCAGATGGAGAATTAATCCCTTTTGATTCCATGACTGTTTCGATTGTTCCAAATGCGATTCAGGTAATTGTGTTAGAGTCAAATCAGACTTTTACTTGTTAACTAATTCTTGATAACTAACCCTAAAATCTCGATGAAAAATCTGTACTTTTAAGGTTCAAATCTTGCACAACCTATGTACTTAATTTTCGATACAGAAACCACTGGTTTACCCAAAAACTGGAACGCACCTATTACCGACAGCGACAACTGGCCTAGGTGTATTCAGCTTGCATGGCAAGTACACAACGACATGGGTGAATTGGTTGAAGTAAAGAACTTTATCATTAAGCCAGAGGGGTTTGATATTCCTTTTAATGCGTCCAAAATTCATGGAATAAGCACCGAAAGAGCTTTGAAAACTGGACAAGACCTGAGTTTTGTTCTCAAGGAATTTAACGAAGCATTGAGCAAAGTTAAGTTCGTGATTGGGCACAATGTCAACTTTGATTTGAACATCGTGGGAGCCGAATTTCATAGAGCTGGAATAGAATCCACTATGATGGAAATGAACAAACTAGACTCTTGTTCAGAAACTACTGCAAGTTTGTGTCAAATTCCTGGAGGAAGAGGTGGTAAATTTAAATTGCCAAAACTGCAAGAGCTTCACCAGTTTCTATTTCAAGAAGAATTTGCGGAAGCTCACAATGCATCAGCCGATGTGGAGGCAACAGCGAGATGTTTTCTGGAGTTAATTAGGAAAAAGGTTCTTTCTCTTGCTGAACTAGAACAAGAAAAAGGATATTTTGAAAAATTTAGAGAAGCAAACCCAGAACCGATTGCTCTTATCGGACTGAATATAAAACCTTACGGTGAAGAGGAGGAAATTGAGGAAGAAACTGAAACGAATTCACAAACCAAAACAGCGAGTAAACTAAGTAAATCAGAAATTGCTGAGCTTAATTTTTCTCATTTACACAACCACTCTCAGTTTAGTATTTTGCAATCCACTTCCGACATCAATTCGTTGGTAAAAGCTGCTGTATCAAACAAAATGAAAGGATTGGCTCTTACCGATACAGGAAATATGATGGGTGCCTTTCATTTTGTGAGGGCTGTGAACAATCACAACAAAGGAATACAAAAAAGAAAAGAGGAAAATCCAGAAAACAACGAAACGGAACTGAAAGCCATAGTAGGTTGCGAATTTTTTGTGTGCAACGACCATACCGACAAATCTCACAAGGACAACGGAGCTTTGGTGGTTATTTTGGCAAAAAACAAAAACGGGTATCACAATTTGGCGAAACTAAGTTCTATCTCAAACATTGATGGATTTTACTATGTGCCCAGAATTAACAAAAAACTAATTGAACAATACAAAGAAGATTTAATTATTCTCTCTGGAGGCGTGTATGGTGAGTTGGCAAACTTAATCTTGAATGTAGGGGAAAAACAAGCCGAAGAGTCATTGATTT
>JAHEIE010000060.1 GCA_024639505.1 Crocinitomicaceae bacterium | reverse complement strand
TTTACTTCCTTTTCAATTCTCTACTTCTAATGCTTTTCTCTCATTTCTTTTCTCCCAGCAACCCTTACTTTCCCTTAAACTCAGGTTTTCTTTTCTCTAAAAAGGCAGCAATTCCTTCTTTATTGTCATAGGTGTTTGCTGCTTCTATTTGTAATTCTTTCTCTACACCTAGCTGTGTTGTTAAATCATTAGTGAGCGCTAGGTTCAAAGCTCTTTTGGTTAGTCCAATTCCTCTTGTAGGTCTTTTTGCTAATTGTTTTGCAAATTCTAAACACTTACTCATCAGTTCTTCGTGTTCTACTACTTCGTAAATCATTCCAATCTCTTTTGCTTTTTCAGCCGAAAATTTATCTGCCAAAAACATGTGAGCTGCAGCACGTTGCATTCCAATTAGTCTAGGTAAAAAGAAGGTTCCTCCACTATCTGGAATTAACCCAATACTGCTGAATGATTGAATAAAACTAGCCTTATTGCTGGCAAAAGTGATGTCACAAGCCAAAGCGATATTTGCACCCGCACCTGCTGCCACACCATTTATAGCTCCGATAATTGGTTTTTCTATATTTCTTAATTTATGAATGATAGGATTGTAAGTGGTTTCTACAATTTCACCAATAGAAGGACCTCCTTCTTTCGTTGCTTCCTTCAAATCTTGACCCGCACAAAAACCTTTGCCTTCGGCAGTAAGAATAATCGCTCTGATTGATTCATCTTGTTCAAATTCATCCAGTGCAGACTGTACTTCCTTGGCCATAGGTATATGAAAACTATTGTAAACTTCAGGTCTGTTCAGGGTTATAATTCCAACTCCATCGGTTGTTTCTTTTTTAATAAAATCCATAGTTTGGTTTGTTTGGTTAAAATTAAAGAAAGTTGAATCTAATTGTAAGAAATAGTGCGTATTTTTTATTTTGACTTTTTACTGTCACAACTCATCCAAAGGCAGATATCTTTCTATTAAATAGTTATTCATGCATGAATGATAAGCGATGCGGTATTAATCTCTTAGTCGCATCTTATTTTCGTTTAAAAAATCGTCACATTTTTGTTTCAATTCTGGCATAAATATCAGGAAATCTGATTCCAACTCTGTTTCAAGCTCTTTTAAATCTATCAATGCATCTTGAATGGTATTGGAGTATTTTGCTCTTCTTCCTATGCTTTCAAGGGCTTTGTTTATTCCCCAATACGACCTGTAATTACTAAACCAATCATTTTCTCTCATGGCTGGAAGAAAATCAATTACCTTTTGAGGAAAAAACTCTCTAAGCTCCCAAAAGTCATCATAAACTGATGCTGCAAACTCTTCTAGAGAACGAGTTGAAAATCGATCCCAATTTTTGGCAAGAAAATAGTCGTAATACACATCCAGTAGTACAGAGGAGTATTTTCCTTGTCTGGGATGGAGCATTTTTTTACTTCTTTCCACAACTGGGTGAGTGTCTGTAAATTCATCAATAATACGATGTAGTGAAATCCCTAGCTGAATGTTCTCAGGGAAATCCTCGAGATCTTTGCCTTTCATGAAATCGCCCAAAAAATTACCAATTCTTATTGTTTTGTTAGTGCCAGATAAAAATTGGTGAGCGAGATAGTTCATTGTTTTGTTTGTTGGATATTATAAAAGTACAACTATTATGGACAACAGATATTGGGCTGAGAGCAAAAAAAAAGGAGAGCCTTAGCTCTCCTTTTTTATATTATTTTAGATAGAATTATTGAACTACAATTCTGTGTTGTTCTAGTTTGTTGTCGCTTATGATTCGCACAGAATACATTCCTTTAGCAACTTTAGTCAAATCAAACTGATGAGTTTCATTTGTATTCATGTAAATTTCATTCTGGAATACAACTCTACCTTGAATGTCAAGTACAGTGATTGCATAGTTGTTGGCGTTTCCTTCGTTCACTAATTGAACCAATCCTTGCGTTGGATTAGGGAATACCTTGAATGTTTTATTCCATTCATTTTCAGCGATATCTTGAAATACAGTGTCTTTTACAGAAAAGTTGTCAATATGAAATCTGGCATAGTTATTAGAAATAGATGAAGCACCGTAAAAACCAAATTTTACTAGTCCAGTTTTGTTTCTAAGAATTTGAATGAAAGGATTCGTTCCAGCAGATACTGTAGATGTGCTAGTCCATGTTTCTAATGCGTTGGATAAACTCCATGTTGCACCATCGTCATAAGAGACAACAAATACAACTGAATCATCAGAAGCTAAAATTCCTAAGCTGTTATTTGTTGGGTCAGTTAATGCATAATCAAACTCGATAAAGTGCATTTTGTTTGGATCATTTCCTAAATCAATAGAAGGTGAAATGAACCATTCGTCAGATCCAGTTCCATATAACTGAATTTGTGCTCCTTGGTTTACACCACTGTTTCCAAAGGCTCTTTCGCTCCAGTTGGATGAAGTAGCTGATGAAAATACTGTTCCAGAACTTCCTAATCTTCCTTGTTTCTCTTCCCAGCATTGAGGAATATAGCTACTAAAGTTTTCGAGGAATGGTGTTCCAAAAGATGCAGGGCAACCAGTCACTCCACATAGAGGTCCTTCCCAAAGGCTTGTATCTCCATTGCTACAAACAGATCTTACCCAAAAGCAATAATTAGTTACTGGATTTAATCCAGTAATTGTTGTAAAGTTATTCGTGGTAGTTGAGTTTCCAAGTTCTGTACCTACACCAGGAATATATCCAGCATTTCCGTAAGAAATAAGGTAGTTTACTTGAGAACTAAGGTTTGTCCATCCCAAATCGATACTTGTTGGGTCAATTCCACTATTTAATACTGAAGCTAATACTGGTTTTTCACAAGAAGGAATTAGTTCCCAACAAAATTCATCAAAGTAAAGTCTGTTGTTAACTCCTCCTGGTATCCACAACCAAGCAATTTGGTCGTTAGTGCCTGTGTAGTTATTAAAATCGATTTTATAATTTGTGTATCCAGTAGATAGATTAATAGTATCCAATGGAACAAAATTGGCAGGGTTCGCAATGTTTGATGTGGTTCCTATTATCAATTGGCTAACTGCTGAAGTAGAGGATGTTTTTACCCAGAAATTAGCTCTGTGCGTTCCCGAAGCTAAGTTGGATATTTCAGGAGATCCAATCATAAATACAGAGGTTAGATCCGTGCTGTTGGCAGCTAACAGGTGACCGTTTCCTGAATAAGAATTACTTGCAGAAAAATCACTGGCTATCCCAGCTCCTACAGTAGTAGAGTTCGTGAAAGTAGACCAACAAACAGGGAGGTTGTTGGAGTTTACAACTGCTTCAAAGTTTTCACAGAAGTCAGTTTGAGGAATACACTGGGTTTGAAATTTAATAGGCCCAACAAGTCTGCTTGTGTCTCCAGCTCCGCAAATACTTTTTAAATAAATGTCATAAAGACTACTTCCGTTTAATCCATTAATGTTTCCTGTTCCGGAAGTAGAAATTGAAGTGGATGTTCCATTTCCAGGAGTAAAGCCTACAGTTCCGTGCTCCAGTATCCAAGAAACGTCATTAGCTCCATTCGTCCAACCAAAAGACGCTGAAGTTGTTGTGCTCGAGTTGAAGGTGAACAAGGAAGGTTCTGGACAAGTTGGTACTGCATCCACTTTGAAATCATCGATGTGCACCTCGTTTCTAACATTGTTGATGGTAGATTGTGTATAGACAGCAAATCTCACAGCTCCTGTATATCCAGCAGCAGTTAGGTCATATGAGAAATATTCGCCAGTTGGTACTGGTAAATCTGATGTATCCCATTGTCTCAAAATATTGGTGTCAGACCAAGTTGTACCATAGTCAGTTGAGATTAAAAATACAATTTTGTCATCCAATGCAATTGCTCCTCCCATTGGAGCAGTAGTGGCATTTGGAGCTGTTACAGCAATTTTAAATTCTACTTGGTAATTTGTTCCTGATCCCGATCCTAAATCGATTACAGGAGAAACTAACCAATCGTTGATGTTAGTGTATCCTAATTCACATCTTGCAGACCCATATCCTAAGCTTGTAGAGTTTGCAAAGTCATCTGACGTCCATGCTGAATATCCTTCCACAACCTTTGAGCTTGAAGAAAGCATAGTTTTCCCTTCTAGCCAACAAGATGGTGGAGCCGTATTAGACATTGTAGAAAAATCATTGGTATATGGCGCAGAAACTGGCGCGCACGGAGTACAAAAGTTAAAAGGGCCAACTACAAGACTTGTGTCGGAGGAACAGATACTTCTTAAATAAACATCATAACAAGTGGAAGCTGAAAGTCCACTAAATCCTAATGTATCATTCGATGAGTTTAACACAATTCCAGATCCTAAGCTAAATCCAGTCGTTCCATATTCTAGTATCCATGACACATCAGATGGACCAGAAGTCCAAGTTAAATTAACTGAATCATCTCTTACTAAAATACTAGATAGTAACGAAGGAGGAGGGCAAGAAATCAAACTATACTCATCTGCTCCAATGTCAACAGATGCAGAACCCGCAAAAGGACGAGAATCTCCATCAATATCTATTGTAATTCCCAAAGTGTTATTTCCTGCATTGTCAGCCAATGTACCTACTAAATGAAGGTCTTTGGAGGAGGTGAACCCTGGGTCACCAAATAAGCTATTTGCATTTAATCCTGTTGCAGTTTGAAACAAGGATAAATTTGCATAATCAGTCGAATGAAATCTAAATGGATTAGAACCAGTAGAATAATATATGTTGTGATCTAATGAATCAATATAGCCTGGAGCGCTATAATTGTTGAACTTGAAAGCATAGTTAGCTTGACCATTAAAGAAAATGTTATTTACTATATTAGTTTTACCATAAGTACTTGTCCCTATGCCCGACATATCCAGAGCATATGAGTAAGTTCCTGTATGATTTACTTTTACAGAATTGTGATAAATGTTTTGGTAAATGCAATTCTGAACTTTTATACCGTATTGTCCACCAACACTAGCTAGTGGCATCGCAATCATATTGTTTTCTATTGTGGTGTAGTGAGATGCAGAGCCAAATAGGTAGCTAACAGAAATACCATAAATATAACCAGAAGTAGAATTGATGACAATGTTATTTTTTCTAAAATGAACAGCAGAATCAGCTCTGGTAGCATAAAATCCATTGAAATTTCCGGTTCTAGCAGAATCATCTTCACAGTAATTGTTTTCTACAAGCACATCAGCACAATAATTGAAATAGATAAATCCAGTAACGGGTTTGAGTATTGTGTTGTTTGATATTTCGAAATGAGCCATTCTTCCTTGTGAGCCTCCATAAATATATACGCCATAAGATCCTCCCAGAAAGTCATTGTTTTTTACAACTAGGTTATTTATTGTTTTTGTAGTTCCCGATCCTTTGTTAATTAGGGCTAAATTTGTGCTGCTACCTCCTGATAAACTACCAACAAAATTGTTGTTTCTTAGTTCTATGAAAGTACTGTTTCCTTCAAAATTAATAAGAGTTCCGTAAGTACTAGAACTAGAAGATACAATCAGACTATCTATAATGAAATGGCTTGCGCTATTAAATTGTATTACATAGTTGTTACTCGATGTAGCGGTGTTAAATTCAATTTTTGCAATTGCCGTATTTGTTGGGTCAGCTCTAAAGGTAATGGTGTTTGAAGCTGATGCGCCAGTTATGTTCCCAAAAGAAACTTGCTCAGCATATGTTCCTTGTTTTACCAAGAAAATGACTGGGCCAGAAACTCCGTTCAATGTTAAAGAATCTTCGGCAGAATTGAAAGAAGTAAAATTTGTTCCTCCTGTTGGAAGAGCAGAATTAATGGTGTAAGTTCCCGAAAGGGGTGCCGACAGACCAAAAACGGTAAGGGTGAGCAGTAAAAAAAAGCTAAATAATGACTTCATACAGGTGCAATTTTGTTTGGTTTAATTGATTTAACCATAAAATTAAGGCTTTTTCAATCAATTTCAATAGGTTTTTTATTAAAAAATAAAAATCACAAAAATAGTATAAAACTTTGCAAATCAGCATTTAAACATGTTTTTTAACTCAATTTTAATTATATTTAAAATATTCTGGGATTTTATTTTTTATAGAATTAACTATTCTCTTATATTTGCACACCAAAAAAAAATGGCGAGGTAGCTCAGTTGGTTAGAGCACCGGATTCATAACCCGGAGGTCAGGAGTTCAAATCTCCTTCTCGCTACATTACAAAAAGACTTTCAGAAATGAAAGTCTTTTTTTTGCTCATTAATTTGAGTTTTATCGAATGTTAATGATTTTCAAAAAAAATTGATGAAAAAAGAGCTTTTTCTCCAAGTTAAGAATTATAGGCGATCTACTTTATTTTATTTAAAAGTTCTCAAGAAATTGGGAGCTTTTTTTTTATGAAATTCTTCCCCAGTTTGGCTTTTTCCTTATCAGTTCGGCTAATTGTTGGCGAATTAGATAGTTTTCTTGTAGCTCTAGTCCTGGATCTTTTATTAGGATTTCGCTGGCCAAATTTCTGGCGGTTGCAACCAATTTGTTGTCTTTTATTAAATCGCCTATTTTTAAATCTAAAATACCACTTTGTTGCGTTCCCAAAATATCTCCTGGTCCTCTCAGTTTAAGGTCTTCTTCTGCAATTTCAAAACCATCATTGGAGCGGACCATTGTATCAATTCTTGTTCTGGCTGTTTCAGAAAGTTTGTAATCTGTCATCAATATACAATACGATTTGTCCGATCCTCTTCCAACTCTTCCACGCAATTGATGAAGTTGAGAAAGTCCAAATTTGTTAGCACTTTCTATGACCATCACAGTTGCGTTCGGCACATTTACACCAACCTCTATCACGGTAGTAGCTACCATAATCTGCGTGTGTCCTTTTGCAAATTGCTGCATTTCATATTCTTTGTCAGCGGCTTTCATTTTTCCGTGAACTATACTCAGCTTGTATTTTGGCAAAGGAAATCTTCGGGCCATACTTTCATAGCCGTCCATCAAATCTTTAAAATCGAGATGTTCAGATTCTTCAATAAGTGGGTACACAACATACACTTGTCTGCCTTCGGCTATTTGTTTTTCCATAAATTTAAAAACATACAACCTGTCTTTGTCAAATTTATGAGTAGTCGATATTTCTTTTCTTCCTGGAGGCAATTCATCAATTACCGAAATATCCAAATCTCCGTATACTGTCATTGCCAATGTTCTTGGAATTGGAGTAGCAGTCATTACCAATACATGAGGTGGAATCGTATTTTTTTCCCATAATTTTGATCTTTGTTTTACTCCAAAACGATGTTGTTCATCGATAATAGAAAGTCCCAAGTTTTTGAACTGAACAATGTCTTCCAAGAGTGCATGAGTTCCAATCAAAATATCCAATTCACCCGATAGGAGTTGTTCGTGAATTATTTTACGTTCAGATGTTTTTGAAGAACCAGTTAATAAAGAAACGGTTACGCCCGTCCCTTCCAAGTATTTTGCGATGGTAGAGTAGTGCTGTGTCGCCAATATTTCTGTAGGAGCCATCAACAAAGATTGAAAACCATTGTCTTTGGCAATGAGCATTGACAATAAACCAACCAAGGTTTTTCCGCTACCCACATCACCTTGAAGTAGGCGATTCATGTGCTTGCCAGTTCCCATGTCATTCCTTATTTCTTTTACCACTCTTTTTTGAGCTCCAGTAAGTTCAAATGGGAGTTTTGTTTTGTAAAAAGTATTGAAACTTTCTCCTATTGTATCAAATATAAATCCTCTCAGTTTTTGTTCTTGAATCACTTTTTGTTTCAGTAACCTCAATTGCAAAAAGAAAAATTCTTCAAATTTTAGCCGAAAGATTGCCTTTTTTAAATTTTCGGCATTACTCGGAACATGAATTTCGCGCAAAGCTCTTTCCTTTGGCATCAGCTTCATTTCGCTTGTTACAGCATGCGACAATGTTTCTGGTACTTGTGAGTTGATTTGAAGAACAAGCGATTTGGTTAATTTTGCAATTCCTTTAGAATTTAGCCCAGATGAATTCGCTTTTTCTGTAGAACTGTATACGGGTTGAAGACTGGCTTGTATTGTTGAGTTGGTTTGTTTTTCTTCAAATTCTGGATGAACCAAATTGAATGAACTACTGAATTGACTTGGTTTGCCAAATACCGTGTATTCTTTCCCAACGATTAGTTTAGGCTTTACCCATTTTATTCCTTTAAACCAAACCAGTTCTATCGAGCCAGATTCGTCTTGGAGATAGGCGATAAGTCGTTTTCCTCTTTTTTCTCCTGCCTCGGTTACACGGGTTATTTTTCCTTTTAACTGAACATGGATTTCTGTAGAACTTATATCCTTTATCAAATGAACCTTACTTCTGTCAATGTAGCGAAAAGGGTAGTAGTTCAATAAATGTTCAAATGTGAATAAGCCTAATTCCTTCTTAATAATTTCGGCTCTTTTTGGGCCAACACCTTTCAGGTATTCTATGGAAGTGGAAATTATAGATTGTGACATGTTCAGGCTTTGCTTACTCCAAAAATAAACAAAAAAAAACTCTTGCATCCGATGCAAGAGTTTTTAATAAAAGGTTTGTTTTGTATTTATTCTTCCGTTTCTGCAGGTGCAGCCGAAGCATTCTTTTTTAGTTGTGCGATGATCAATGTAGATAAATCTTCTCCACCATCAAAGTACAATAATGTTCCTTGCGAAGAGTCGAATATGTAGGCAAATCCATTTGCTTTAGCTACATCTTTAATTGCTGCATTCAATTGTGTAGTCAAAGGCTCCATCAATTCTAGGTATTTTTCTTCAATTTGCTTTTGAGCTTTTGTTTCAAACTGCTGTGCTGCTAATTGCATATCCTGAATTTCAGATTCTCTTGATTTCTGGATAGTTTTTGGTAAAGTTGCTTTCTCAGTCATGTACTTTTCGTAAGCACCTTGCACATTCTTTTGCAAATCTTGCAAATCCGCTACTTTCGAGTTTCTGTATCTTTCCATTTCTTTTTCAGAAGCAGAATATCCAGGAACTTCTTTCAATACTTCTTGTGAATTTACGTGACCATATTTTTTTTGTGAGTTGGCATTTCCTGCAAATCCAAGAGTAGCAATTGCTAATAGTGCGATTATTTTTTTCATTGTTATTGTATTAGTGTTTTATTGTTTTTTTTATTTTGTATCGTATCCTAAGTTTTTCAGTATTCTTTTGCTTTTGTCCAACTTGGAGTTCGCATAAAGAATGTTGGTTTGATTCGCTTTGTCAAAGATAAAATCATAATCCCCAACAGATGCCAATTCCTTGATGGCGCTGTATACTTTGTTCTGTATTGGTTCTATTAATTCTTTTCTTTTTTGAAATAATTCGCCATCTACTCCAAATTTTTCTTGTTGAAATTTAGCTAATTCATCTTCCAAAGAAAAAATTTCTTCTTGTTTTTTCTTTTTCATTTCGGCAGGAAGTAATAATTCTTCTGCTTGATATTGCTGAAATTTCTTTTGAATGTTCGTTTGCTTGGCTTTGATGTCCTCTTCCCATTTCTCAGATAAATCATCTAATGATTTTTGAGCTTGGATGTATTCTGGAATGTTTTCTAGAATGTATTTTGTGTCAACATAAGCATATTTTTGTGCAAAACTTGCAACCGAAAATGCTGTGGCAATTACTACGATGGCTATTTTTTTCATGTGTTCAATTTTAAATAGTGAAACAAATTTAATATTTTAAAACTAATAAAGGAAACTCAGATAGAGTGAAGCTTTTTGTTAGTTTGATTACAGTTCTCCAATATTCATGCCAATCGTAAAATGAAACTGTCCTTGAGGTTTGAAAACGCCTGCAGAGTGAAGAGATGGTCTGTAACCAGAGTCTCCAGGTGAAAGTGGATCTAATCCCCAACCGTAATCCAAACCAATAAGTCCGAACATTGGTAAAAATAATCGAACTCCAAATCCTGCTGATTTTTTCACATCAAATGGATTGTATTCTGAATAGCTGTTCCAAGAGTTTCCTGCTTCACCAAAAGCCAAAGCAAATACCGTTGCACTTGGATTCAAAGAAATAGGGTATCTCAATTCTACTTTGTACTTAGATATCAAAGCGTCTCCTCCTTGCGAAGAAAGTGAATTGTCTTCGTATCCTCTCAAGGCAATGTATTCTCTTCCTGCTAGTCTAAATCCAGTAAGTCCACTTCCTCCATAAAAGAATCTTTCAAAAGGTGAAACTCCCTTCTCTTTACTGAATGAGTTTAAGAAACCAAATCCAATACTTGAATGCAATACTAATTTACGGTCTTTGGAAAGTGGTGTGTACCATTTAGATACGAATTTAATTTTGTTGTATTCTACCCACTTAAATTTTTCTTGGTTCGTTAAGTCGCTGTAGTCTTCTCGTCCGTCAAACAAAGAATAAGGCGCTGTGGTTTTTACCGAAAGCGTAAGTTCAGAACCACTTCTTGGGTAAATAGGTTGATCCACAGAGTTTCTTGATAAAGTAAGTGTTAAACTTAGGTTGTTCGCAAATCCATTGTCAAATCCATCAAGTAGATTGTAATTGTTCAATGTGTAATATTCGTAGCCTAGTTCTCCATATAATGTAAAGAAATCATCTGGTACTTTTAGTCGAGTTCCTAAACCAATGGAAGCACCCAATACATCAAAAGTCCTTGAATCTGGTTCGCCTCTGTCTGCTTGTGTTAATTTTTGTAGAGAATAATATGCATTTACACTGAAAGAGGTAGGTTTTTTTCCTCCCAGCCATGGCTCAGTAAATGACAAACTCAATGATTGAAAAAAGATGTTTGCAGATCCTCTCAGGCTCAATCTTTGTCCATCTCCTGTTGGTAGTGGAGACCAAGATTCTTTTTCAAAAAAGTTTCTCATAGAGAAATTGGTAAATGAAAGTCCTAAAGATCCTACGAATCTTCCGCCTCCCCATCCTCCAGAAAGTTCTATTTGATCCGATGGTTTTTCTGCTACAGTATATTCAATGTCCACAGTTCCATCTGCTGGATTAGGAATAGGATTAACTCCCATTCTTTCCGGGTCAAAGTAACCCAAGTTGCTCAATTCTCTTTGCGAACGAATGATGTCAGCTCTACTAAAAATCATTCCGGGCTTCGTCCTCAATTCTCTTCGTATTACGTGGTCGTTTGTTTTTGTATTTCCATTGATAGAAATAGTACCAATTCGAGCAATTTTCCCTTCGTAAATCACGATATCAATATCAATAGAATCGTTTTCAACAGTTTTTTCGATTGGTGTAATCTGGAAAAACAAATGACCTTCATCCATGTACAATGAACTTATGTCCAGTTCTGATTGACTCATAAATAGTTTGGATTCGAGTTTCATTTTGTTGTACTCGTCTCCTTTGTCAATCCCCAGAATTGTATCCAGTTTTCCGGTTGAATATTTTGTGTTTCCAACCCAATTTATATTTCTGAAATAGTATTTATCGCCCTCGTTGATGTTTACTTTTATATTGATTGTCGAAGGATTGTTTTGGTACACCGTATCAAAAGTGATTTTGGCATCTCTCAATGCTTTTGAGTTATATAAAGCGATGATTTGTTGTTTTTCGGCCTCGTATTTTTCTTCCTCAAATTTTGATCTTTTCCACACTCTGTACCATCTTTTTTCTTTCGTGTCTTTAAAGGTTCTTTTAATTTTAGAATCAGAAAAAACTTTAGTTTCTTTTTTGATTATACTCAAAGGAAACTTTGTCTTTTCCATCATGTCATTCCCTTCAATTTCAATCTTGTTAATCTTAATTCGGTTTCCTTTATTGATATTAATCACCAAAATTTGCGAATTATTCACTGCTGAATCAGGAACACTTGTAATGTTAACCTTTGTATTCAAATATCCTTTTTCTACGAAGTAATCTTTACAGATAAATTTAGTTTGATCTAGTAAGCTTTCGGTAATCAGTTTTCCGCTGTATAAATCCAAATTCTCTTTCAATGATTTTGCCTGAGAATTAGAAAGTCCTTTCAGCTGAAAACGTGACATTCTGCTTCTTTCTTTCAGAGATATTCTTAAAAAAATTGTGTTTCCCACAATTTTGTCAGCGTAAATATTGATGTCGGAATAATTATTAACCTCCCACAATTTTTTGATTGCAGATGAAATGTCGTTTCCAGGAATAGTTATTTCTTTTCCTCTTCTTAGTCCCGAGTAAGAAATAATTCTTTCAACATCTGTTATCACAGCTCCATCTACAAGAATTCCTCCAATTTCATATTTTTTTGGAGTTTCGTAGTTTATTTTGTTCGCAGAGAACGAATAATTCTGACCCAACAAAAATGTTGGAAAAGAGGCAATAAGGAAAATAAATGGGAGTATGAACTTCATAAATTAGTCTGATGGATTAAGAAAGTTGATTGATTTGAGAACTTGTTTTTCCAAACCTTCTTTCTCTGTTTTGGTATGAATTTATAGCCATTTCAAAATCTTTTTCTTTGAAATCAGGCCAAAGTGTATCGGTAAAATAAAATTCGGAATAGGCGATTTGCCACAATAGAAAATTACTAATTCTAAATTCTCCGCTGGTTCTTATTATTAATTCTGGATCTGGGATATTAGCGGTTGTAAGGTAGCGACTGAATAATGTTTCATCTACTTCTTCTTCGCTTAGTTTTCCTTCTTTTATTTCTTGTGCAATTCGTTTTGTTGCGTTCAGGATTTCCCAACGTGAGCTGTAACTTAATGCAAGTGTGAGGGTGATTCCTGTGTTGTTTTTCGTATATTCTGTAGCAGAAAAAAGTGCTTGTTTTGCAAAGTCAGGCAGTAAATCAATGTTTCCAATGAATTGAATTCGCACTCCATTTTCATGCAGTTCTTCAATCTCTTCAGCAATCGTTTTTGCAAACAAATTCATTAGTCCGTCTACTTCATCCTTAGGTCTATTCCAGTTTTCTGTCGAAAATGTGTAGAGAGTCAAGAATTTAACTTTGTGTTTTTGAGCAGCAGTTAATACTTCTCTCACAGAACCCACTCCTGTATTGTGACCGTACAATCTATCTTTTCCATGATTGTAAGCCCATCGTCCGTTTCCATCCATAATGATGGCCACGTGTTCTGGGTTATTGCTTGTATTGTCTGTGGTGTTGCTCATTGCACAATTTTATACGCGAAAGTGATAAGAATTATTGAGGTATGAAAGTGATAGAAACTTATTTTATACACTTTTAACACATTTTATCATTTCGTTTTTTTGAAATTTAGTTTTACTGTTCTGTTTCTTTTTTTGGAAAGAGTATCGCAAGATGCGCACTCATTTTCAAATACATCCAAAATATAAACTGGTAGTTCAGAATCGTTAGGAACAGCAAAAGTCAGCGAAGTTTCTTCATGTTCCAATTTGTATTCTCTAGGATCGGATTTGGTATTACTTTCTTTAAATAAAACAGTTCCTTTAATAATGATATCCTGAATTTCTTCTTTGGTAAATTCATTGCAAGTCAATTTGCAATCTGTGTACTCACTGGTTTCAAACAATGATTCCATGATAGAGGTTTTGACCCTGTTTCCTGGTAACCAGCCTCCACAGCCACGATCTCCAAATAGAAATAATACCATCAATGAACCAATGCCAATACCTAATATGTAGAGACGAACTCTTTTCCAAAAACTCATAAAAAATGTTTTAAAAAACAAAAATACAAGGAAATTAGTTCAATTCAGTTTCTTTTCCCGTTTATTTCAATCCACAATAATTTCAATGTTCGATTTTTCTATAATTTCTTTCCCCTTGTATTTCAATAATAATTGAGCAATTGTAATCACATCGTTTTGGCAGTATTCCTTTATTTTATTCAAATCATTTTCTTCGTAGTATGTTTTGGCAACCATTGATCCATCTAAATCTTGCTTTGGGGAAGGTATATTGAAAACATGTGCCAATAAATCGAGCGATGTGAAATGTTTGTAATCGCCAAACTTCCATAGCTCCATTGTGTCGAGGTGCAAAATTTCCCAAGGTTTTTTACCGGCAATATCCAATTGCGATGGCAATTGTAAACCATTTATCAATGTTCTTCTTCCAATAAATGGGAAATCAAATTCTTTTCCATTGTGAGCACAAAGCATGTAGTTTTCTTTCAATGTTTTGTTAAGTAATGAGTTAAATTGAATTAGTATTTCTTTTTCATCTTTCCCGAAAAATGATTTAACTCTCAGTTTCAACTGACCTTTTTCTTGGGTAAAATACCCAGCAGAAATACAAACAATTTTACCAAACTCAGCATAAATTCCTGCTTTGGAATATGCCTCTTCTGCAGTTATTTCTTGATATTTTTGAATGTATCGAGTTTTTTTATCCCATAAGTCAATAGTTCTTTTGGGTAATTCTTTGAAATTGTATTCTAAAGGAACTGTTTCAATATCAAGAAAAATAATTTTTTTAAGATCAATGTGCTGGAGCATGATGAGCGATGTTTGGTGTATCGATAAGATACAAATTTTTAACAAAAGAAAAAAGCCACCTTCTCGAATCTATCGAGAGGTGGCTTTTAAATGAGGGTTAAGTTCTTATAACTTGAACATTTCGTCTTTCAGTGGCTGGTTTACTTCTACAGTTTCGAGTTTCATATCCATCACCTGAGGACCTTGTTGTCCGCTCAATGAATGAGGAATCATTACTCCATTAATTGCTTTGTAATCAGCAAATTCTTGAGTGATGTTGAAATCACCTTGAGGTGTAGATTGAACAAACATTTCTTTCAGTTTTAAATGAGATTGAGTATCATACATCAAAGTCAATTTTTTTCCTGTTGGGTACACAGCTTCAATCACGTAAACATCTTTCCCGTTTAGCTTGTTTATTCCTAGTAGGGTACAAGTTACTTTGTTTTCAGCGTAAGCCATTTCAGGAACTAATCTTCCTTCAATATTTGATTCAATGTTAGCATTTTCATCTGCAGGCATTGTTTGTCCTTGCATAGATTGCATTCCTTTTACACCGTCAAAAGCTGACGCTTGAACCACAGCATTCCCCATTTGTGGAACCTTAATTTCCGATTTAGTTTTGTTAGGAGCTTTAAAGCTGTTAGTCATGATAACATTCATCCCTTGAATAGTCATTGAGTAGTCTCCAGTCATAGTTTTGATGCTAGCAATAGCTTCTTTTCCACCAATTGCTTTCATATAGTCATTCATTACAGTTTCTGCCGTTGTTCCTTCTGGAGCAGCTTTCAGTTTGCTAGGCGCAGAAGTTTTGTTTCCTTCTCTGTCTAGGTAGTTTACTGTTCCAAATTTGGCAAGTTTTTCTCCAACTTCTACAGCATCACCTACTACAATAATGTTAATGTTTTCTGGTTTCAAATACTTTGTTGCCACTCTTTTAATATCTGCAACAGTCACTGCATCAATTCTTTTTAAGTAGTTCTTAAAGTAGTCTTTGCTTAGTTTGTATTCGTCAATATTAGCAGCAAATCTTGCTACCGTTCTTGGGCTTTCTAGCGATTGAGCGAAAGTTCCAGCGATGTAGTTCTGAGCATTTTTTAATTCCTCTGCCGATACATCTTCAGTTCTTATTCTGTTTATTTCAAACAAGAATTGTTCGATGGCACTATCTGTTACTTCATTTCTCACTTTTGCACTAGAAGAGAAGTTTCCAATCAATTTATTTGATCTGATTCCTCCGTATGCACCGTAAGTGTATTCTTTGTCTTCTCTTAGGTTTTGGAACAATCTTCCTGCAAATCCACTTCCAAAAATTTGGTTGAATACTTGTGCAGCTTCGTAATCAGCATCTCCTAATTTTACTTCGGCAATGTTGCTTATTTGAATGTTAGATTGAACAGCTCCTTCTTTGTTTACAACAAAAACTTGAGGTGAAGTTGGTTCAGCCGGTTTGTTGTATGAATGCGTTGGTACTTCTCCTTTTTTCCAGGCTCCAAATTGTTTTTTAACCAACTCTTCAGCTTCACTTTTAGTAATGTCTCCTACAATTGTAAGTAATGCATTATTTGGTTTGAAATATGTATTGTAATATCCTTGAACATCAGATAATTCGATGTTTTTCAAAGAAGTTTCGCTCATAAATTCTCCATAAGGATGTCCTTTTCCATATACAACTACAGATTTCACATCTCCCATTATTGCAT
>JAHEIE010000119.1 GCA_024639505.1 Crocinitomicaceae bacterium | reverse complement strand
TCCAACCGGAAAACAGAAACAGAAATATACGCTTCAACAGAATTACCAGTTCTTAACATAAATAAAACCATCGTGATGACCAAAAAAATTCTCCTAGGATTTATTCTAGCCAGTACTTTTGGCTTTAGCCAAATAAAAAGTGATAACGAAAGAATTGAATCGATCCTTTCTAAAACAAAACAAGAATTTTTAAATCAAGGGTCAGCGATCCCAGGTTTTATCGAGTTTCAATCCAAGTATTCTCCAACTTTGTCAGAAATCACTGCTTTAGTTAATTCTTTTTCAAAAAATTCATTTGAACTAAGAGAAGTCAAAAGAGAAACCGATCCATTAGGATTTACACACATTAAATATCAGCAAGTAGCCAACTCTATTCCTTTTGAGTTGAACTTTGTAACTATTCATCAAAAAAATGGAATAATTACCAGTTTAAGTGGCAATCTGATATCTGATTTTTCAGCCAATACAACAACTTATGTTTCGGAGAATGAGGCTCTTGCATCTGCTTTGAGAACAATTAATGCTGATATATACAAGTGGCAAGTTTCAGAAGAAGAAGAGTTTATTAAAGAAGATTCTCATAACCCATCTGCTACATTTTATCCAAAAGGAGAATTGGTGTATTTGCAAACCAGAAATGGTACTGCTCTTGCATACAAATTTAATATATATGCGCATAAACCAGTGAGTAGAGCCGACTATTATGTAGATGCTTCTATGGGAAAAGTGGTTTTTAAAAACGATTTCATTCATCATGCTGACGCTGCAGGAACTGCCAACACCGGATACAGCGGGACGAGAAGTATCGTTACAGATTCTACTTCTCCATCCAACTACAGACTGAGAGAATCGGGAAGAGGAAATGGAATTGAAACCTATGATATGAATACTGGAACAACTTATGGGAGTGCTGTCGATTTTACAGACAATAACAACATTTGGACTTCAACAACGAATGATGATCAATATGCTTTAGATGCTCACTGGGGCGCAGAAATGACTTACGATTATTTTTGGAATGTTCATGCTAGAAACAGTATTGATGGACTAGGATTTAAGTTGGTTAGTTACATTCATTATGACAATAATTATGTAAATGCTTTTTGGGATGGCAGCAGAATGACCTATGGAGATGGAAATGGAACATCCATTACCGCTCTAACAACTATGGCGATTGCCGGTCATGAGATATCACATGGACTTACATCTAATACAGCAAATCTAGTTTACTCTTATGAATCCGGAGCTTTAAACGAATCTTTTAGTGATATTTTTGGTGTCGCTATTGATTTTTGGGCAAGACCGTCACAAGCAGACTGGGAAATGGGGGATGAAATTTATACATCGGGAACGAATTATTTCAGATCCATGTCGAATCCAAACGCAAAAGGAGATCCGGATACATATATGGGTACAAATTACTATACAGGAACTGCAGATAATGGCGGAGTACATACCAACAGTGGAGTACAAAACTTTTGGTTTTACTTGTTGGTAAATGGGGGAACTGGAACCAACGACAATGGAGATTCGTATTCCGTTGCACCTTTGGGACTTGACACAGCTGCAAGAATCGCCTTTAGAAACCTTACAGTTTATCTAGGAAGAAACTCTCAACATTCTGACGCAAGATTTTATGCGATAAAAGCTGCAACAGATTTGTATGGAGCTTGTTCTCCCGCGGTAATTGCTACTACCAATGCTTGGCATGCAGTAGGTGTTGGACCAGCTTATGTACCGGGTGTAAGCGCTAATTTTACAACATCGGATTCAATTGGCTGTAAATTTCCTCACGCTGTTTCTTTTACCAACCAAAGTAACAATGCATCTGCCTATAGTTGGAACTTTGGAGACGGTAATACGAGTGCTGCAACAAACCCATCTCACACTTATACATCAGGACCGGGACCTTTTAATGTAACCTTATTAGCAAACGGTGGAACTTGCGGACAAGATTCAATTATTAAAATATCTCATGTAACGATTGACACATTGCTTCCATGCCCAACAATTTTAGTTCGAAACTCTTCGATGAGTACAACCGAATGTTCAGGAACATTAATAGATGATGGCGGTTCGTCTGGAAACTATTCAGCAAATCAAATAAGTACCTTTACAATATCCCCAACAGGAGCAACCAATGTTGTTCTTAACTTCAATTTATTTGATGTCGAACAAGGGTCTACAGGAACAACTTGTAATTATGATTATTTAGAGATTTACGAAGGAACTTCAACTGCTGGAACAAGAATTGGACGATATTGCAATAATAACCCACCACCAGCTTCAATCACATCAAGCTCTAGTAGTTTGTTTTTAAGATTCAGAGTAGATGGTGGGCTAGAGGAATCAGGTTTTGATATCGATTGGAACTGTCTTTATACCTACCCAGCTCCTATTGCTAGCTTTGTCGCTACTCCAAATTTAGTGTGCCAAAACGAAATTATTAATATCACAAATACGAGTTTTTCTGCAACAAGCTATAGCTGGACAATGACAGGTAGCACAATTGCAACCTCTACTGCTAACAGTCCAGTTTTGAGATATACTGCTGACGGCTCTTATGTAGTTCGACTTATTGCTAGTAATCCTGGAGGTAGCGATACTGCTTACCAAACCATTAATATAAGAGGAACTTGCCTGCCAAACGGTGGAACTTTGGGGACTTTAACAGAGTGTAACGGGAAGATTCTTGATGACGGGAGTTACTCAAACGACTATTCACCAAACCAAACTACTTTTGTAACTATAGCCCCTCCTTCAGCTGTAAATTTAACGCTTACATTCAATACATTTGATGTGGAAGCAGACAATTGCATTTATGATTACATGACCATTTACGATGGTCCTAATACTACATCTCCACTTATCGGAAAATATTGCAACTCAAGCATCCCTCCATCTCCTCTTACCTCTTCGGGAAATGCTATAACCATAAAGTTTTATGCAGATGCAGGATTAGAATTAGATGGCTTTGATATCGACTGGAACTGTTCTCTTGTTGGACTATCAGAATCAGATAAAATAAACAGCCTGAACATATATCCAAACCCATCACACAACTTTGTAACAGTAGAGGCTAACTTCAATCAACAAAGCGAAAGTAATCTTGTTATTATGGATTTACTTGGTAAAGTTTTGTATAAAAACAAGAATACAAATAAGTCCTTGCAGTTTACTGATAAAATTGACGTTTCGGGATTTGCAGCAGGAACTTATTTGATTATTGTAAATGGACAAACAAATAAATTTATCAAACAATAACTCATACTATACTGGACATAAAAAAAGGCTTTCAATTTCATGAAAGCCTTTTTTTATGATTTATCTCTTCTTAGAGTTCAAAGAAAGATAGAAAGCCTATAGTTTCATTTCAGGAATATCGCCCTCAATGATTAATGTTCCTTCGGTAGCCGCTTTAATTTCTTCTACAGAAACACCTGGAGCTCTCTCTAGTAATTTAAACCCACCTTTTACAACCTCCAAAACTGCTAGGTTTGTTACAATCTTTTTTACACAGCCAACTCCAGTAAGTGGAAGCGAACATGATTTCAAAAGTTTTGATTCTCCTGCTCTATTTGTGTGCATCATTGCAACAATAATATTATCTGCCGAAGCGACCAAATCCATTGCTCCTCCCATTCCTTTCACCATTTTACCCGGAATTTTCCAGTTGGCGATATCGCCTGTTTCCGAAACCTCCATTGCACCCAAAACTGTTAACTGAACATGCTGCCCTCTTATCATAGCAAAACTTGTTGCGGAATCGAAATAAACCGCACCTGGCAAAGCTGTAATGGTTTGCTTTCCTGCGTTTATCAAGTCTGCATCCTCCTCGCCTTCGAAAGGAAACGGACCCATTCCTAAAATCCCATTCTCGGATTGAAACTCAACTTCTATTCCTTTTGAAATATAATTAGCCACCAAAGTAGGAATACCAATTCCTAAATTAACGTACCATCCGCTTTGTAATTCTTGTGCTATTCTTTGTGCTATTTCGTTTTTATTTAAAGCCATAGTTTATTCAATTTGGTTATTTGAAAATTATTTTTGACGAACCGTTCTTTGCTCAATTCTTTTCTCGTATCCTTTTCCTTGAAAAATTCGCTGTACGAAAATTCCTGGCGTATGAATTTCATTTGGATTTAGCTCTCCTGGCTCTAACAATTCTTCTACCTCAGCAATGGTTATTTTTCCGGCCATTGCCATCATCGGATTAAAGTTTCTTGCTGTTCCTTTGAAAACTAAATTCCCGGCTGTATCTCCTTTCCAGGCTTTTACTATAGCAAAATCAGCTGTTAATGCTGATTCCAATATGTGAGGCTTTCCGTCAAACTCTCTCACCTCCTTTCCTTCTGCAACTTCGGTTCCGTAGCCAG
Organism: Crocinitomicaceae bacterium; assembly: GCA_024639505.1. Taxonomy (GTDB): domain Bacteria; phylum Bacteroidota; class Bacteroidia; order Flavobacteriales_D; family CAJJDF01; genus CAJJDF01. Next base: position 65,994 of record JAHEIE010000119.1, on the reverse strand, counting down.
CTGGTGTAAAAAATGCTGGAATCCCAGCTCCACCTGCTCGACATCTTTCTGCAAGCGAACCTTGAGGAATTAAATCCACTTCAAGTTCTCCGCTTAGCATTTGACGCTCAAACTCATCATTTTCGCCTACGTAAGAAGATATCATCTTTTTAATTTGCTTTTTCTGAAGGAGTAATCCTAACCCAAAATCATCTACTCCTGCGTTATTCGAAATACAGGTCAACCCTGTTACATTCAATTTAACCAACTCCGAAATAGAATTTTCTGGAATTCCACACAAGCCAAATCCTCCTATCATTAGAGTCATTCCGTCTTGTATTCCTTCACAAGCTTCTTCTACGTTTGCTACTATTTTGTTCATGCTTTTTGTCTTTTAAAATAATCCGCTATTCGAAAAATTATTATAATCTATTGATTCATTCACATCCTGCTCAGAGCAATTTGTGTAATCATCCTGATAGTTCTCGGGCAATTCAAAATCACCTTTTGATATCTTGATGGTTGAATCCTTGTAAATCTTATTCATGTAATATCCCCAAATCGGAAGACCCGTATTGGCTCCTTGACCTAATCCTGTGTTCACAAATCTCACTCCACGGTCTTCTCCACCAACCCACACTCCCGAAACCAAATCGGGCGTAAGTCCAATAAACCATCCATCGCTGTTGCTTTGTGTTGTTCCAGTTTTACCTGCAATTGGGTATTTTATATTACCATATTTCTTCCAAGATGATCTCAATCGCATAGAGGTTCCTCCATACTTTTTGGTTGCAGGATTGTACACTCCATCAACCACACCTTTCATCATCTTTATCATGGTAGCCGATAAATTAGCATCAAATATTTGGTCTGTTTCTGGTTGTGCTTCATAAATAACAGCTCCATTTTTATCCTCAATCCTTGTAATAATGATCGGTTTAATAAAAACCCCATTGTTGGCAAATGTGCTCATAGCTCCTACCATTTCATACACAGATAGGTCTACGGCCCCAAGTGCTATCGAAGGATATTCATTTATTTGATTCCCATCCAATCCCATTTTTATGGCATTTTCTCTCACTTTTTTAGGGCCAATTTTTCTCATCACTGCAGCAGTAATACTATTCATAGAAGAAGCCAATCCAAACTTAACTTGGTAAGGCAATCCATTGAACTTTTCTCCAGCATTTTTCGGACACCATTGTCTATTCTCGTTATCGGGAATAGGGCAACAATGCTCTATATTCAGTATTTCTTCACAAGGATAACAAACGCCCGCATCTATTGCTGAGGCGTATACAATTGGTTTAAAAGTAGACCCTACTTGTCTCTTCCCAGTTCTCACCATGTCGTATTGAAAATACTTGAAGTTTGGCCCTCCAACCCATGCTTTTACAAATCCAGTTTTTGGATCCATTGACATCATTCCAGCTCTCAAAAAACTCTTCAAATACTTAATTTTATCCATCGGAGAAATCACAGTATCTTTTTCATAGCCTTTGGCTGTCCAATCGAATACTTGAGTTTCTACTGGAGTATTAAAAATCGTGTCGATTTCCGCTTTGGTATAACTTCTATTGATGTGATTTGGATTGTAGTTACAGATATATTTCCCTTTTTTCTTTTTTGTTCCAGATCTTTCACATTGAGCACAAGCAGCGCCAGTGAGGGTTTTGTACAACATGGTTTGCTTTTTGGCTCTAGTCAAAATTTGATCTGCTTCCTTTTCGTCTATCGCTTTCACAAACGGATATCGTGGATACGAATACTTACTTTTCATTGCTTTATGCAAATCATTTTGGAGTTCGTTTCCTAGGTGTTCCATCACGGCATACTCTGCATATTTCTGCATTCTCGAATCGATTGTCGTGTATATCTTCAATCCATCTTTCCTGATATTATAGGGCTTTCCGGTTTCTTTGTTCAGATACTTATACTTTCCATCTTCATCCTTTTCATCCATCATTCTGTTTAGGTCAGCTCTTAATCCTTCTCTAAAATAAGGTGCAATTCCTTCTTTGTGATCTACCGATGTAAGATTTAATCCCAGCGGCAAAACTCTTATAGAATCGTATTGTTCTCTGTTCAAGAAATCGTTATTCATCATTTGCTTCAATACAACTTCCCTTCTTTTTAGGGCAGCTTCCGGAAATCTTTTTGGGTTATAACCATTCGGGTTTTTTACCATTCCCACAAGCATTGCAGCTTCTTGTATACTGAGTTCGTCTGGTGTTTTACTAAAATATACTTTGGCTGCAGAATGAATACCAACTCCTTGGTTTAGGAAATCAACTTTATTGAAATACATCGTCATTATTTCTTCCTTTGTATATCTTTTTTCCAGTTTAGCAGCAATAATCCATTCTCCTAGCTTTTGCTTCACTCTGTTTATGAATCCCGAAGCTCTTTCTCCATACAGATTCAAAGCCAACTGCTGCGACAAAGTACTTCCTCCTCCATCTTTTCCCATTCCTCTGATTGCCCTGGCAAGCGCCTCGGCATCTATTCCCGAATGGCTATAAAATCTTTCGTCTTCAGTAGCCACAAGTGCTTTTACCAAGTTTTTGGATAATTCATGATAATCTACATGAGTTCTATTTTGTAAATAATATTCACCAATCACAACTCCATCACTGGTAATTACTTGCGAGGCCAAATTACTTTTGGGATTATCTAGTTCCTCAATACTCGGTAAGTCGGTAAAATACCTTACGATTAAGAGAGCAAAAGCCAGCGCTACAAATGGACCTAAAACTAGAATCCATGCAAGTCGCTTCAACCATTTTCTGTTTTTTTTGGGGGCAGTTTTATCTTGGCTCATCCTTTTTCTTGATTTTTAATCCCACATCTTTTATCCCTTCCAAATTTTCGTCTCTCATTCCTTGTACAAATTCAAATGAATAAGTACCTCGTGTAGGTAATTTTGTTTTTAAAAAATACATACTATTCTCAATCACTGTTCCACTTGCTGATTTCCCAAGCCATTGACCATTTGGCTTTGCCAAAATAAATTGAGCTGTATCTGTTTTTGTTCGTCCATCTGGTGATTGTAACGTCCAAAATACAAAAATATTCCCATAACCATATTCGTTGTTATTTCTCAAATTGAGGTAAAACTCGTATAGTTTTGTTGTATCCACAATGTCAAAATCAAATACTTTCACCTCCTCCTTGTTCCAAGACGAACTTTGGATAGTTTCATATTTTTGGAAATAAATATCCTCTCCCTTGCAAGATGAAAATATCATAATCGCTCCAACAAACAGAAGAAAAAGAGAATTATTTCGCGTCATTCGATTTTGGTTTCTGAGAATTCTTATTTCTGTTGTTTCGATTCTTGTTGTTTGGCTTACGTTTCTTCTTTTTCTTCTTGAAATTATCATCAAATCGAGTCAAACTATCTTGCGCATCTACCGCAGCATACTTTTCTTCTTCTACTGGTTCAAAGTCTACAAATTCTTTCAAACTCACAGGCTTTTTCCCCGCTTTATTCATTTCAATAATTTCCTTCACTCGGTCTACAGATAGTCCAATAAAATCATTGTTTCTATCTTTCGATTCTACAGAAAACCACATCGTTTGAGAAAAAACATCAGTTTTCATGTGACGCGCTTTTCCTCCTTCAGTTTGCAATGTTGTGTTTGGTTTAGGAAATGTTTTCATCAGTTCCATGTAGGCATCCAATTCAAAATTCAAACAACATTTCAGCTTTCCACATTGTCCGGCTAATTTTTGGGGATTAAGAGACAATTGCTGATACCTTGCTGCTGATGTGTTTACAGATCTAAAATCTGTAAGCCAAGTTGAACAACACAATTCTCTTCCGCAAGAACCAATTCCACCGAGCTTACCAGCTTCTTGTCGCATTCCTATTTGCTTCATCTCGATTCTCACCTTAAATTCTGATGAGAATTTTTTTATTAATTCTCTAAAATCTACCCTCTGGTCTGCTGTGTAGTAAAATGTAGCTTTGCTCATATCGCCTTGAAATTCGATATCGCTAATTTTCATTTTTAATTTTTCCTCAATCGCTATTGTTCTTGCCCTTGGCATGATTCGCTTTTCCTCGTCTCTTCCTGCGTGCCAAGTTTTGATATCTTCCTCGTTCGCTTTTCTTAAGATAGCAGGCAAACTTCTTGTTTCAGTGATTTTCTTTTTGCTAAGTTGCAATTTTACTAGTTCACCTTTGAGCGAAACTACTCCCACATCAATGCCACTTGCTGCTTCTACCGCTACAATATCTGTTTGGTAAAGACTCAATCCGTCAGAATTTCTGTAATATTCTTTTCTGTCGTTCTTGAATCTAACCTCAACAATATCAAAAGGTTTTTCTCCCGTAGGAATTTGCATGTTTTCTAACCAGTCGAAAACCGACATTTTATCACATCCGCCTGTACCACAAGAACCATTGCTTTTGCAACCGTTTGGAACACCAGATTTATTATTTGAGCATGATGAACATCCCATTATTATCTTCTATTTTTGAAACTAACTCTATATAAATTAGTTGCTTTGTTAATACTAGTAACTTTTTGAATTCCAAAGCGGAATTTACGTAAGTTATGAATATCAAATGTACTGAAAACTATTCCTTTTTGAGGTATTTTACCTGATGTATTTTAGCCTTTTCTCAAAAAAAAAGGTTGTATAGTTTACTCGTTAAAAAAGTAGATAATAAAAAATTACAACCAAGAAAAAGGATGATCTTATTTCTTGATTAACTTGAATAAATCGAAAGACAAATCCAAAAATAAAATTTTGGCATTGGCGTTTCTATCGATGTGATAATAAGCTTCGGACATTATTTCGTGAAGATGACCAATATTTCTTTCGTGAATGTATGGCATGAAATTTTGAATGAATTTCTTTTGTTCTTCTGTAGCTTTCACATTTTGCATTCCTACAAAATTCCCCATCAAACTTTTTTGAAATACTGACAACACAAAAAGTAAAAATGCTTTTTGTTTTTCTTTTCCCATTTTTTGTACCTCTGCCACAAATTTAACTGCTCCAGCCACATCTTTTTTAAAGCAAAGTCTCATCCAGGAAACAAACGAATCGAAATAAAAACTTTTTTCTTCGCCCATTTCTAGCTCATTGGTCGCTAAGGAAAAATCGCCATTTACGTAACATGCTATTTCGGTTGCTCTTTGATTATCTGCTCCCAAAATCTCTGTTAATCCTTGCGATATTTGAGCATCATTGAGCGGACTTACTTTTATCAATTGAGTACGCGAAAGAATAGTAGGTAAAATGCTTTCGATGCTTTCTGCACAGAGAAAAATCAAAGTTTTTTCTGGTGGTTCTTCAATGAGTTTTAGCAATTTATTGGCAGCTGCGGCATTCATATTTTCGGCCAACCAAAACAAACTCACTTTGTAACCTCCCTCGTAGGATTTGAGACTGATCTTTTCAGCAATTCTTTTGCTTTCGTCTACCCCAATCAATCCTTTTTTGTTCTCGTTCCCAGTTTTGTGATACCAATCTTGCTCCGAAGAGTAAGCCGAATTTTGTATCATTTCTCTCCATTCACTTACAAAATCGTCAGAGGTTTTCTTTTTCGCCTCTAATTGTACTGGAAATGAAAAATGCACATCGGGATGAGAGAGCTGACTTATTTTGAGACAAGAAGCGCAACCTCCGCAAGAATCTTGTGAAGTTTTGTTGGTACAGAAAATATATTGGGTGTAAGCCAACGCCAATGCAAACGAACCATACCCTAATTTTCCATGAAAAAGTTGAGCATGACTTATCCTTTCGGCATTTACCGTTTGGATAAGGTTTTGCTTCACTAATTCTTGACCGATGATTTCCTTAAATAGCATGGTTCAAATGTAGATAATTTGAGTGAAAAGTGATTGCTGTTTGAGGATTAGTTTTTAAACATTTAACCCAGTTCTATTTGCTTCAGCTGTTTTGCGTTAGGGATTGGAGCAATTGTTTGAGCTCTCTTGTTTTTCCCGGGAAGCGAGTGCGGAAAGCCCGGTCCCGATTCTTATAGCTGCGGCAGGTTTATGAAAACGTATTATCGGGAAACGCCCAAAATAAAACGACAATACAACGCTTGAACCGTGATAAATGAGTAGAAAACGAATATTCTTCGTTTCTTTGTAGACTAAAAGTTGAAAAAAAATTATGGCACACAAAGCAGGGTTTGTAAATATTGTAGGGAGTCCTAATGTTGGGAAATCCACATTGATGAATGGATTGGTGGGAGCAAGAATGTCGATTATTACTTCGAAACATCAAACTACTCGCCACAGAATCAGAGGATTGGTAAATGGTAGCGATTTTCAGATTGTGTATTCGGATACGCCTGGAGTATTGGAACCAAAATACAAACTTCATGAAAAAATGATGAATTTTGTAAGCGAATCGTTGCGTGATGCCGACATTATTTTGCTGGTGACAGATATTTTTGAAGACTCGATGAATCACGCTGAAACATTGAGAAAAATAACTGACATGGATGTACCTAAGTTTGTGCTGATTAACAAAATTGACTTAGCCAAAGACATGGAAATCGTGGAGAAAAAAGTGGCTTTGTGGGCTGAATTAATGCCTGGAGCGCAAATTTTACCGATATCGGCACTAGAAAAAGTGAATACTGATTTTGTAATTCAAAAAATAAAAGAATTGTTGCCCGAATCGCCAGCTTACTTCCCAAAAGATGAATTGACGGACAAACCGATGAGGTTTTTTATCTCGGAAATTATTAGAGAAAAAATATTTACGACTTACAACAAAGAAGTGCCTTATTCATGCGAAGTGGTGGTGGAAGAATACAAAGAAGACATGCCTACTGAGGGAAAATCTAAAAAGACCATTACCAAAATTCGTGCGTTGATCATTGTAAATCGAGAGACTCAAAAAGGGATAATAATTGGTCACCAAGGGAGTAAATTGACAAAAGTGGGGACTGAGGCGAGAAAAGACATTGAGGAATTTATTGGTAAAAAAGTTTTCTTGGATTTGTACGTGAAAGTGGACAAGGACTGGAAAGAAAAAGACAATAAACTGAATCAGTTTGGGTACGATGGATAGTTAGGAGTCTGAAAAAGGAAGCTCGAAGTTAAATCTCAATTAAAGGAAAATGAATCTAAAATCTCAACTGACTGACGATTGGAAAAAAGTTCTTTCTGAAGAGATAGAGTCTGATTATTTTGCTCGCCTTACTGAATTTGTTTCCGAAGAATATCGGAAAGAGACCTGTTTTCCTCGAGAGAAATTTATTTTTAATGCATTTGAAACTTGTTCTTTTGAAAACACTAAAGTGGTGATACTGGGACAAGACCCCTATCATGGAGATGGACAAGCTCACGGGCTTAGTTTTTCGGTTCCGGATGGTGTGAAATTCCCACCTTCGCTCCGAAATATTTACAAAGAATTGAGCTCAGATTTAACAATTCAAGTTCCTTTTCAAGGAAACTTAATTGGATGGGCAAAGCAAGGAGTTTTACTGCTAAATACTACATTGACTGTGCGTAAATCTACGCCTGGAAGTCACCAAAAAAAGGGCTGGGAGATTTTTACCGATTCTGTTATCAAAACAATTTCTGATGCTAAAAGCTCTGTTGTTTTTATCCTTTGGGGAAAATTTGCGGAGCAAAAAGCTACTTTAATTGATGAATCCAAACATCTGATTATTACCTCAGCTCACCCCTCCCCTTTTTCGGCTCATCGTGGCTTTTTTGGATCTAAACCTTTTAGCAAAACGAATGATTATTTGGAGAAAAAAGGAAAAGCGAAAATTGATTGGAATCTCGATAATCTTTAATTGAAAAGAATTGTTTTTGGTAAAACTGAAATAACCAAGGGCGAATTTTTTACTTTTATAAAAAACATCCACTTGGAATACGCAGTAGTAGATATAGAAACCACAGGAGGAACTCCTATTGATAGTAAAATAACCGAAATTGCGATTATTATTACGGATGGGACCACAATAAAGGATTCATACGAAACTCTCATAAATCCGGAAGTTCCAATCCCATACAACATTACACGACTTACGGGTATTGACAATAGCATGGTTGCGGAGGCTCCGCGATTTTTTGAGGTTGGCAAAGAGATTTTGAAGTACCTTACTGGTAGGGTTTTTGTAGCCCACAACGTAAATTTTGATTACGGACACATCAAAAGAGAATTCAAAGACTTGGGATTTGATTTTGAGGCAGAAAAACTCTGCACAGTTCGTATGTCGCGCAAAGTTTTTCCGGGACTTCCATCGTATAGCTTAGGAAAACTAAGTAGATCTTTGGGAATAACTCTTACCAGCCATCACCGTGCAATGGCCGACACAGCTGCTACGACCGAGATATTTCATCTGATAAAGGAGCAAGACAAAAAAGCAGAAATTATCAATGATTTTTCGATGAAAATTGGAATTGATAAACTTCCGGGGAAACCAGGAGTGTATTATTTCAAAAATTATGAGGGTAAAATAATCTACATCGGAAAAAGCATCAACATCAAAAAAAGAGTAAAAAGCCACTTGAATAATTACCAAACCAAAAAAGGAATGGCAATTATTGAAAATATTCATACGGTAGATTTTGAAATTACGGGAAATGAAACACTCGCTTTGTTGTACGAAAATTTGGCGATTAAAACTCATTTGCCCAAGCACAACCGGAGGCAGACCAAAACAAAATTTCCGTTTGGAGTCATTGTAAACAGAGAACAGAAATACCATGTTTTAGAAACTGTAAATGTGACCAAAGACCGAAAAACTGTGATTGATTTCACTTCGCGGAGAGAAGCAATGGAATTTATCAAAAAAACAATTGACACATACGAATTATGTCAAAAAATAAATGGATTGGAGAACCAAAACAGAGTAGGTTCTTGTTTTAGGTATCAACTCCACGATTGCCACGGAGCTTGCATAGAAGAGGAAAGCGCGGATGACTATAATTTGCGAATAGAAAAATTTGAACAGAAATATGGCTCGCCCAATGAAACGGGAATTTTTATCGCTAAGGGAAGAAAAGCCAGCGAAAAAGGTTTTGTTTTACTCGAAAACGGAACACTTACAGGGTTTGGATTTGTTTCAGCAAAAACTCCATTGAATATTGGTTCACTAAAATTGATGTCAGAGGTTTTTAATCCAGACCGAGATTACCAATCGGTAATCAAAACATTGTTCCGCAACGGGAATTTCGAGAAAGTGGTTTTGTAGGGTTTCTTATCATAAATTGGACTTTCCCAAAATTCTCGAGACAGGCCGATATATTTTGAACAAGTTCATAGCACGAAGAGTTCTGCTGAGCTAAACCCTTAGGAATTCTCGATAGAAAATTGTCTCGAAGAGTGGTTTTATAACTACAACTCCTCATTAAAATACACTTTGTAAAAGTGCATTTTTTTCTCATCGTCAAACCCTCTTTCGATGTTTTCTTTCACTGTATCAATCTCATCCACATCTATCTTAATTTGGATTCTTGTATCCAATGATATTTCAGATTTAATTTTCTTTTTTTCCTTTTTTAAGGTTTCGGGCGAAATTGTAAAACTCTCTTCCAATTCTACCTGGTTGGCAAGCTTGTAATTCTCTTTGTATTCTGCAAATTTCTCCTTTATCTCAAAAGGCTCAAGTAATTCTTCCTCAATAATTTCTTTGGTAATGAATAGGTTGTCGTTAAATACTCTTATCGTTTGGTTCAAGAAGTCTTTTTGGGCATACGAATCATTTTCCTCTACCAAATTGGAAGAAAAATCTTTGATTAAATTCAAATAATGTTTCGTTTGGTAAGAATCGTTCAATACATCCTCCAAGCCCAAAAAAGATTGCTTCCAATAAGCGGCATCATAAGAATTATTATCCACAGAAAATACTCTAAACCCATTGTCCTTTTCTGTATTTAGAATCAAGCAACCTTTGTCAATTTTTTGAAGCTTCACCCCTTTTTCGATGATAAAATCTACTCCATCTTTTCGATGGTTGAAGTTAATGTATTCTAGTTTTTTCTCAATTTTAAAAACCCCAATTCCAGTTGTAATAATATCGCCAAATTCCAAATCCTGAAACTCTACCACAAACAGTTCTCCTGTTTTTATCTGCGGATGATTGGAGTTTTCGTATAAATGATGAAGAATAGAATTTGAAAAAGGAACAAACTCCTGTTTCCCATCAAAATACTTTGCACACAAATCATACACCGTATTATATTCCAACCCAATGTGATGACCAAATTTCTGGAGATCTTGAGAAGCCCTTATCGAACTCAAAAACAAACCTTTCAATGCTTTTTCTTCCTCTTCAGTAAGCTGTTGTTCTTGGTGGGTAAGCACATTTATTTCTTCACGGAGTTTACTTCCTACTTTTTGTAAGGTAATCTTTTCGATGAAAGTTCGTTTAGTGTTGAGCATTATGTAATTTCTTTGAATGCGAAGTTAAAAATAAATTGAGGATGAACTAAGAAGATTTTTAGCATGGTTCATTCATTAAATTACAATCACGATTATTATGGAATTAATCAAAGATTTTGAGTCTTACTTCCCAATACAGAATTTACTAAAAATATTCCCTAGTAATTCATCTGTAGATATCTCCCCGGTAATCTCCCCCAAAAAGTGCAGTGATTGACGTATATCTATTGCTACCAAATCTCCTGGAATTCCCATTTCGAGGGCATTGGTTACTTCAATTATGGCATTATTGGCTTTTGTAAGAGCCTCAAAATGACGCACATTAGTTACCACAACTTGCTGTTCTTGAGATTGTTTTGAATTTGTTATCTCAATAATTTTTTGAGTAAGCACTTCCAAATTTTCTCCTTCAAAAGCGGATATTTTAATGCAATCAATCTCATTTAATTTAGACGCATCTTCGAGCAAATCGATTTTATTTGCCACCCAAATTACATCGATAGTCTCGTCTGTGAGTTGTGATTTTAATAGCTCAAACTCACGTTTCACTTTCTCCAGATCCTCATTCGAATCAAATAAATACAAAATAATAGCCGACTTCCCAGCTTTCTCTATCGCTCGTTGTATCCCTATTTTTTCTATCTCATTCTCTGTATCACGGATTCCTGCGGTATCAATAAATCGATATTTAATTCCTTCAATTATTATTTCATCTTCTACTATGTCTCTGGTCGTTCCTGCAATGTTGGAAACAATTGCCTTTTCCTCTTTTAAAAAACGATTCAGTACAGTAGATTTACCTGAATTTGGCGCTCCAATGATAGAAATTGGCACTCCATTTTTTATCGCATTTCCGAATGAAAAAGAATCGATCAAACTATTCAATTTCGCAGAAATACGCACTAACAATTCATTAAATTGAGTTCTATCCGCAAACTCTACATCTTCTTCGCTAAAATCTAATTCTAACTCAATGAGCGAAGCAAAATTCACCAATTCTTCTCGCAATCCATTTATTTCGTCTGAAAATCCTCCACGCATTTGCTGCATCGCAAGTTTATGAGAGGCTTCAGTCGTACTAGAAATCAAATCTGAAATGGCTTCGGCTTGGGACAAATCAAACTTTCCGTTCGCAAATGCACGCATCGAAAACTCCCCTGCCTTGGCGAGTCTACAACCCTTGGATAGTAATAGTTTTAGAATTTCTTGTTGAATAAAAACTGAACCATGACAAGCTATTTCAACTACATCTTCACCAGTGAACGAAGCCGGATTCTTAAAAACGGTTACAACCACTTCATCAATGATTTCAGTTACATTTTTAATTACTCCAAAATGTGCCGAATGACTCTTTTGAATTTCTATTTTTTTTGAAAAAACAGAAGATACTATTTCAAACGCCCTTTCTCCTGAAACTCTTATCATGGCTATCGCACCCATACCGTTAGCGGTAGAAAGCGCACAAATTGTATCTGTAGAATCTAATATCATAATTCAAAATTAAGGTTTATTTTTGATTATTTAACAGCTATTAATTCTAATGGCAATTTCTTAAAAAAAAGCGTTTTAATCATTCGGTCGATTTATATAATTGGTTTCACTTTTCAAACTTACATTTTTATAGGAATGACATATCAAGATTAATTATTATCCAAATAATAAAACTCTATTTTTTGTAAAAGAAGGGATAAAAAACTACTTTTGAGTATTCATAAAAAAATCAAGCAAATCCAATGAGTATACTAGTAAATAAAGATTCTAAAATAATTGTTCAAGGTTTTACAGGAAACGAAGGTACTTTCCATGCCGGACAAATGATTGAGTACGGTACAAACGTTGTAGGAGGTGTAACTCCAGGAAAAGGTGGTCAAAAACACCTTGACAAGCCAGTATTCAATACTGTGGCAGATGCTGTGAAAGAAACTGGAGCTAATGTTTCTATTATTTTTGTTCCACCAGCTTTTGCTGCCGATGCAATTATGGAAGCTGCTGATTCTGGTATCGGAGTAATTGTTTGTATAACGGAAGGAATTCCGACAAACGACATGGTAAAAGTAAAATCTTACTTAACGGACAAAGACTCTAGATTGATTGGACCAAACTGCCCAGGAATTATTACTGCAGACGAAGCAAAAATTGGTATTATGCCAGGTTTTGTTTTCAAAAAAGGGAGAGTAGGAATTGTTTCTAAATCTGGAACTTTGACTTACGAAGCTGCAGACCAAGTTGTGAAAGCAGGATTAGGTGTGTCTACGGCAATTGGTATTGGTGGAGATCCAATTATTGGAACTACTACAAAAGAAGCTGTAGAAATGTTTATGAATGATCCCGAAACGGATGCAATTGTAATGATTGGAGAAATTGGTGGATCAATGGAAGCTGATGCAGCAAGATGGGTAAAAGAAAACAACAAAAAACCAGTTATTGGATTTATTGCTGGACAAACTGCACCAAAAGGAAGAAAAATGGGGCACGCTGGAGCAATTGTTGGTGGAGATGATGATACTGCACAAGCAAAAATGAAAATCATGGCAGAATGTGGAATTAGCGTAGCAAGTTCTCCTGCAGAAATTGGTAAAAAAGTTGCTGAGGCTTTAAGTAAATAAAACTCGCAATTTACATATATTAAAAAAGGGCTTGAAGTGATTCAAGCCCTTTTTTATTGGAGAATATGTTCAAAATAAAACCTTTTCAGTTTTGTGATTCATTCACAGAAGGAAGCCTATTTATATTTGCTAATACCATTTCAAAAATATTGTTGATTTATAAATGAATGTATACAAAAGACAGAATACACATTTAGTAACAACAATAATAGCAAATTCTAAATAGAGTAAATATCTATAACTTATTTATTCAATCTTCTTCATTATTTCAATAAATAAAGTCAGTGAAAGCTATGAACAACAAATATCATTAATTAAATTCAGCAGCCTTAAACACTAATAAACATCCTTTATCGCCTTCTTCTTAATGGGGCAATATGAATTAAATTCTCATTATACTTTATCTACTTATAAATAACAGCAAAAAAAAAATCTCCAAGTGAACGTTCACTTGGAGATTATATCTTTTACTATCAGAATTTATTTATTAATAATAATTCTATGTTGCTCAAGTTTCCCTTCGCTTTGAATTAACAATACGTAAACTCCAGCTTTCAATGTATTTACATCAATCACCTTTCTTCCATTTGTATTAAAGAAGTAAGTTTCATCATATACCATTCTTCCTTGGATATCCATAACTTTCAAACTAGTTTGGTTTGCACCTCCTTCATTCAAAACAGTAAATAATCCAGTATTAGGGTTTGGATAAACTTTAAAGTTAGCCATTTCAGCGACCTCATTTAATCCAACAAAAACAGTATCCTTTATACTGAAATTATCAATAAACCAATCGTTATCTTCATTACTAACCGTTGTTGTAGCATAAAACCCAAATTTAACAACTCCAGTTTTATTTCTAAGAATATGATAGAAATGATCTCCTGTATTGGATGGGACATTACTTGTATCCCAAGACTCAATAATATTTGATTGGCTCCAAGTCAAGCCATCGTCATAAGAAACTACAAAAGCTAAACTATCATCATAACCGACAACACCGGCAGTTGTATTAGCATAGTCGGTCATCGCAATATCAAATTCAATTATAAAAGTTTGATTCGGATCAGAACCTAAATTAATTGAAGGCGAAACAATCCATTCAAATCTATTCGTTGAGTAAATATTAATCTTAGCTGAACCGTTCGTTCCTACATTAGCAAATCCATCTGGTGCCCAAAAGGAAGTTCCATATGAAATAGGTACTCCTGCTGAGCCACCTCCTAATGCTCCTTGAGCTTCTTGCCAACATAAAGGTACCTCTGAAGTAGTGTAGGATGTAAAATCCTCAAAATAAGGTACTCCCGTAGAAGATGGACAGCCTGTTTCGCCACAGAATGGACCGCTCCAGAAGCTTGTGTCTCCATTTGTACAAATCGCTTTTACCCATATACAATAATCAGATAATGGCTGAAGGCCAGTAATTGACTTAAAGTTACTTGATGAGGTAACTGTGTCACCACCAGCCGGTGCCAAAATTGGATCATAACCCAATGGACCATATGCAACGATATAACTAACATGAGAGGTATCAATATTCCAACCTACATTTAAATAATTTGAGTCGATTCCTGAATTTAGTATTTGAACTGAAGGAGCTTTCTCGCAAGAAGGAATTGGCTCAAAACAGAAATCATCCATATTAATTGTTCTGAAAGTTGCAGTTGGATTGTACAAAAAGGCAATTCTTGTATCTGTTCCTGTATATGTGTCAAAGGCAATTTTATACTCTTGATATGAAGAGGAAATATCGTTTATTGTATCCCAAGGTGAGAAAGTTGCAGGGTTAGTAGGATCTGACATTGTTCCTATGATTAAGGTTGTATCAGGAGTAAAAGAACCATCTAACCAAAATGTAGCCCTATGAGTTCCTGCAGTTAATGCAGTCATTTCTGGAGATATCAATATTATAGTTGAAGTTGGGTCATTTCCTGAGTTCATCTGAACTGAAGTAGGAGCTACATTTCCACCGAAAGTAGAAACCTGAACCGATGATGAACCGGTGGACACGACAAACCTTTCCCAACAAATAGGCAAGCCAGAAGAATAAGCTTCAAAATCTTCACATAAATCAATAACTGGGGCACAATCTGTGCAGAATCTTAATGGGCCTATCCATAAACTCGAATCACCTGCTGTACAAATACTTCTCATGTATACATCGTAACATGTACTTGCCGACAAACCAGAAATTTGAGCAGGATTAGTTCCTGAATTCACTAAAGTTCCAGTTCCTTGCGAAAATCCAGGTATTCCATATTCCAATATCCATGAACTATCTGCAGCTCCATTTGTCCAGCTAATATTTGCTGTTGTTTGGGTTGCACTATCAAAAGTTAATCCTAAAGGTCTTGGACAAGTGGGGACTTGAACAACCGCAAAGTTGTCGATAAATGCATCATTATCTTCATTTGAAACTGATGATTCAGCATACAATCCGAATCTTACGAGTCCAGTGTACCCATTTGCAGTCAGATTGTAATAAAAATAATCCCCTGTAAAGGAAGGCATATTTCCAGTATCCCATAATTCTATAATATTTGTATCAGACCATGTTACTCCATTGTCCGTTGAAATAATTAATGCTAACTTATCATCAGCACCCATTAATCCAGCCGCATCTGGAGCTGCTGAAGCAAAGTAGTCTGTTATTGCTACATCAAATTCAACTTGATATGGAGTTGAACCAGAACCTAAGTCTATTGACGGTGAAAGTAACCATTCAAATCTATTGGTAGAATATATGTTCATTACTGCCGCATTATCACCCAATCCATTGTTTGCAAACTGCCTATTTCCCCAAAGTGAAGTTCCTGTTGATAAGGTAGAGTTAACGGTCAATTGTCCTTTAGCCTCTTCCCAACAAGTTGGATTTACAGAAAATGAATAAGATGTAAAGTCCTCAGAGTAAGGAGGTGTGTAAAATGAACAAGGTGTTGTAAATGTATAGGGCCCTATCCAAGAACTTGAGTCCCCCACTTTACAAATACTTTTTAAATAAACTTGATAGGTTGTTGAAGGAGTTAATCCTCCAAAAGCAATGGAATCATTATTATCAATTATAGTAGTTCCAGATCCTAAAGCAAAACCAGAAGGACCATACTCAATCTGCCAAATACTGTCAGCTAGACCATTTGTCCATTTTAAAGCAACTGAATCGTAAAATAAAGCATAATGCGATAACAGACTCGGCTCAGGACAAGTTGGAATCTCTTCGATTACAACATCATCTATAAATAAATCTGGGCCATAATCAGTAAACGCCTGAAAACGTACCATAACACTTGCATTTTTATATTTAGTTGAGTCCAATATAACTGACTCAGAAACAAACGATCCGGGTGTTGTTGATCCAGCTCCATCATTCGATTCAAAACTTGATAAATTCGTTGAAGACCAAACGGTCTCCCAAACAGTATCTGTATCTAATTTTACTAAAACCCTCAACGAATCATCCGGATATGAGGCATTAAATTGGTGCGACCATTTAAATTTAACACGAGTATGCTTATCGGTGTATACCGGAGTCGAAGTCATAACATAATCACCTGTGCTTATGCTCCAGAAATTTGCTTCTGCATAACCAGAAGTGCCTGTGTATGACAACCAAGGGTTTACACCTCCAGTCATGTCCCAACAAGCTGGTGGCCATGTGTTAAAATCCATTAAATAGGGAATCGTATCGGTAATACATAAAGTTCTCCAAGTAAATGGACCAACCCATATAGATGTATCACCCGAGTTACAATAACCTCTTACGTAAAAATCGTGTTGCACGCTAGGTGTTAAACCTGTTACGTTCAATGAATCAACATTCACGTGCACATAAGTACCAGAAGTCAAAGGATTAAAACCTGTTAGGTCATACAAAATACTCCAAGCTGTATCTGAATTAGGACCGGATCCAGCTGACCATCTTAAAGTTGAGGAAAAGGCTGTAACTGCTGTAACTGACTGACTCGTTGGAGCAACACAACTAGGCAAGGTTGTAAAAGAAAATGGTCCAGCCCAAGCTGAAGTATCTCCTGAAGTACAATATCCTCTTACATAAAATTCGTATGTTGTTAAATCTGCCAATCCTGAAAGATTTAAAGAATCAACTAAAACAGTTGTCGTTGTACCTGTTCCAATACTGAAACCAGCCAATCCCCATTGTACTGTCCATGCTGTATCGGTAGAAGGTCCTGCACTCCATCTAGTTGTAGCTGAATTATCAGTAATGTTATCTGCTGACAAATTAATAGGCACTCTACACAAGCTAAATTGCCTGATACTAATGTCATCAATTGCTAAATCATGATAAAATGCAGATCCCGAGGCAGATCCACCTGGCTCAGCTCTAAATCTTACCAATAATTTATCTCCAGGCATAACATAAGCACCTAACGCGTAAAAATGTTCTGACCAAATTCCAAGATTATCCTGCTGTAAAGTATCTAAAGTTGACCAACCAGATCCGTTGTAAACTTCTACATAAAGTTGATTTAATGGACTTAAAGGATTTGTACCCAAATTATTATTAAACCAAAAGTTCAACTCAGGAATGGTTAGTGCTGAAACATCTATTGTATCGGACATCATGATTACACCACCGTCAGTTCCTGAAAAATCCATCCAAGCCCTAGAACTTCCTGTTGTACCTGTATGATCAACAATAGGCGAGGCTGCATAACCCATTGTACTTCCTACTATCCAAGGACCACCAATTGTGGCGGACTGGGTCCAGGTTGTTGGAAAAGTCGTAGTTGAATTAAAAGACTCAGTGAACGGGGCAGTTAATTGGGAATAACCCGATACCGACAATAGAACTGTTAGCAAAATTGCCAAAAAGTAATTTATTTTCATTATGATTTAATTTTTAAATTGTCAAACAATGTACAAATTAATTTTTATTTAACAATGAATTATTTTTATGTTAAAATTAAAATCAAAAAAAATGCCTGCTCATTTCTGAACAGGCATTTCACATTAATTATATTTAAATTACTGAATTACAATTCTATGTTGCTCTAGTTTCCCTTCGCTTTGAATTAATAGAATATAAATTCCGCTCTTTAAGTTTTCAGCATTTATCTCGAAAGTTTCGTTGTTCGAGAATCTCTGAACATTGTCATACACTAATCTTCCTTGAACATCCATCAATTTCAGACTGGTATTCTTTGCAGAACCATTGTTTTGAACATTAAAAACTCCTCTGTTTGGATTTGGAAAAACCATAAACTGATCTTCCAAAGTGATCTCATCAATTCCCACAAAAACAGTATCCTTTATACTGAAATTATCGATAAACCAATCGTTGTCTTCATTACTTACTGTCGTTGTAGCATAGAAACCAAACTTCACTTTTCCTGTTTTATTTCTAAGAATGTGATAGAAATGGTCTCCAGTATTAGAAGGTACGTTGCTTGTATCCCAAGACTCTATGATATTAGATTGACTCCAAGTTAAACCATCGTCATAAGAAACTACAAAAGCTAAACTGTCATCATACCCAACAACTCCTACTCCTGTATTAGCATAATCAGTCATTGCAATATCAAATTCAATAATGTGCGTTTTGTTTGGATCTGAACCTAAATTAATAGAAGGAGAAACAATCCACTCAAATCTATTCGTTGAATAAATATTCATTTTAGCAGCTCCAGTCGTTCCTACATTTGCAAATCCATCTGGTGTCCAGAAAGAAGACACATAAGAAATTGGAATCCCTGTTGATCCTCCACCAAGAACACCCTTAGCCTCTTGCCAACATAATGGCAATCCTGCTGGATATGCAGTTGTATAAGTATCAAAATCCTCAAAATATGGCAATCCAGTAGCAGAAGGACATCCTGTGCTTCCACAATGTGGTCCATCCCAGAAACTTGTATCTCCATTTGTACAGATTGCTTTCACCCATACACAATATTCTGTTAAAGGCTGTAATCCTAAAATCGTCTTAAAGTTAGTTGTCGAAGTTGTAGTATCTCCACCAGCTGGGTTTGTGATTGGATCGAAACCAGAAGGACCATAAGCAATCATATAACTTACTTGAGTAGTATCAATATTCCATCCTACATTCAATGAAGTGGAATCCACACCAGAATTAAGAATTACTACTGATGGAGCTTTCTCACAAGATGGGATAGTCTCCCAACAGTAATCGTCCATATATACATAATCATATGTCGCTCCTGGAACCCATAAGAATGCAACGTAAGTGTCTGTTCCGGTATACGTATCAAAGCCTACTTTAAAATTTGTATACGCTCCAGTATTCATCATTGATGGTGGAATTGTATCCCAAGGAGTAAATGTTCCTGGATTAGTTGGATCACTCATAGTTCCCACAACAACGGTAGAATCACCTCTCAACCAGAAATTAGCTCTGTGTGTTCCTGAAGCTAAATTTGAAACTTCAGGAGCTATTATCATCATTGTTGCTGACGCATCAGCTGAATTATACATGTACAGACATTGAGTGCCCGTATTTTGGTTAAAATTGTACGTTCTTATTTGACCCGTTGAAGTTGTATTGATAAATGTGTTCCAACAGAAAGGTGTAGAAGCTAGAGCATCTGCATCAAAACTTGTACAGTAATCAGTAACTGGTGCACATCTTGTACAGAAGTTAAATGGTCCTGTCCATACACTTGTATCTCCAACTGTACAAATACTTCTCAACCAAACATCATAACATGTTGAGGGAGTCAATCCTGTCATTGCTGCAGGGTTAGTTGCTGAATTAATTGTTGTACCTGTTCCCAAAGTAAATCCTGGAGCTCCATACTGAATCTCCCAAATACTATCGGCTGGACCGTTTGTCCATCCTAGGTTAGCACTAGTTGTAGTAAGAGCTGTAACATTCATAGAATATGGACTTGGACATGTTGGTGGAATGTATTCATCCGCACCAATATCCCATCCTGTAGATGGAGCTAATGGCCTTGTATCACCATCGATATCAACCATTACACCTACAGTTGGATCTCCATTATCATATGCAATTGCTCCCTGCAAGTGCAAATCTGTTGCAGATAAAAATCCTGGGTTACCTGACAAACTATTTGAATCTAATCCTGTTGCAGCAGTATAAGAAGCTACAGTAGCGTGAGCTGTTCCGTTCAAGCTAATTAAGTTCCCTCCATTTGCACTAAAAATATTATAATCCATATCATCTAAGAATCCTGTAGTTGCTCCTGTTAAAATATACATACCATCTCCTGGCCCTGCATTTGCAAAAATATTGTTTCTAACATTTACATTTCCATAAGTCGTTGAAGTACTTCCTGCACAATAGAATCCTCTACCTCCAGTTGAACTCCCTCCTAAAACATTTACTGAATTATGGTATATATTTATATGCTTACCATAAGCTAAGTATAGCCCATAACTTGTTCCGGTAGAACTAGGAGATGTAACAATCATGTTATTATACACTTCCACCTTATTCGTTGGAGAACCATAATTATAAGCTACATAAAGACCATAGTTAGTTCCTGAACCTGTCAAGGTTACTTTATTCGATCTAATTTTTGCACTGTCGTTGTAATAAACATATAGTCCATAAGAAGTTGTCGGTGCACTAGGCATTTGTTCAATTACATTATTTTCTACAATCCCTCCTCCTTGGTAATAGAACATAACACCGTATAGGTAATAATCAGAAATGTTATTATTCAAAACCTTGTTACCAAGTTCCTTCAAAGCAGTAGAACCACCATACCAATACAATCCATAATAACCTTTCGTAATTGTATTGTTTTCAATTGTACAGTTCTGTGTTAAATTGGCTGCAGCACCTTGATTATAAACCGGTACGGCTTGTGAACTAGAATTATTAGAACAGTTAATATTACAATTTCTAACCACACAATTATCAGCTGTCATAAATCTAAATCCATAACCATAAGTTGCCCCCGTTGCGTTAATCGTTAAACTATCAAAAATAATATTATCAGCTCCCGAAAATTGAACTACATAGTTATCTGTTGTTGAAGTTCCTGCATAAGTTAAAATTGCAGGTGTTGTATTTGTTGGATCCGCTGTGAAAGTAATTGTACTTGTTGATGAAGTTCCTATAATAGTACCAATATTCACTTGTTCCGTGTATGTACCTTGTTTTACATGGAAAATTGTTGCTCCAGAAATACCACAACTATTTAAGGCATTCATTGCATCAGCAAAAGAGTTGTAATTAACTCCGGCTGTCGGCAATGTATTATTAATAGTATAAATTCCTGACAACGATGACACACATCTT
Organism: Crocinitomicaceae bacterium; assembly: GCA_024639505.1. Taxonomy (GTDB): domain Bacteria; phylum Bacteroidota; class Bacteroidia; order Flavobacteriales_D; family CAJJDF01; genus CAJJDF01. The sequence goes on along the minus strand of JAHEIE010000119.1, from coordinate 44,796 downwards.
GTTTTGAAAGTAACTGGACCAAAATACAACGATGTATCTGCAGCTCCACAAATCCCTCTAACATAAACATCATAGTTTGTTACTGGTGTTAATCCAGGAATTGAAATGGTATCAGTAGCTGAAAAGATTGAAGTTCCAGTTCCTGGTGTAAATCCTGGCGCACCGTATTCAAACACCCAAGAAATATCACTTGACCCTGCAGTCCAAGTTACATCAGCACTTGTTGCTGTCAAATTAAATACATTCAACCCATAACCCATAGGACATGTTGGAGGAATATATTCATCTGCTCCAATATCATAACCTGTACTTGGCAACAATGGTCTTGCTTGCCCATCAATATCTGTCATTACACCAACGTTTGCACCTGCATCTGCTGCCACCCCTCCTTGTAAATGCAAGTTGGTTGATGTCACAAATCCTGGCAATGCATTTATACTATTGGAATCTAAACTTGTTGCTGTTGTCCAGGTTGCCAAGGTGTGGTTTGTACCACTCAAACTCAATAAATTAGTTCCATTGGATTGGTAAATGTTGTGATCGAGGTGGGTTAAAAATCCTGAGGTTGCGCCTGTAAGGGCATACAAGGCAACTCCTGTTGCACTGTTGACAAACACATTGTTTCGTACATCCATTTCTCCATAAGTCGTTGAAGTACTTCCAGTAATGTAAACTGCTCTTCCACCTGTTACACTCCCTCCGTTACAATTCACTGAGTTATGGTAAACATTGATATGTTTCCCATAATTCAAGTACAATCCATAAGTTGTTGCTGTTGATGTTGGCGAAGTCGAAATCATGTTGTTAATCACCTCTGTCTTATTCGTTGCTGAACCATAGTTATAAGCTAAATACAAACCATAGTTAGTTCCTGAACCATACAATATAACCTCATTGCCTCTAATCTTTGCACTGTCATTGTAATACACATATAAACCATACGAAGTAGATGTAGCACTTGTTGATTGCTCTATATAGTTCCCCTCTACTGTATTACCTGCTTGGTAGTAACACATCATACCATAAATAGTGAAATTCTTAATTTCGTTGTCCCTAATAACATTACCTATTTCCTTGGAAGAAGTATTTCCTCCATACCAATACATACCATAATATCCATTGTTCAATTTATTATTCTCAATGGTACAATATTCAACCCCAACACCACTTGTGTTTCTAATTGGCATTGATAATGAGCTAGTAGATGTTGCACTTGCATTAATTTCACAATTCTTAACAGTCACATGATCGGCAGTTAAAAATTCAATTGCGTATCCGTAAGTTGCTCCTGTAGCGGTGATGGTTAAACTATCAAATGTAACATATTGCGAATTAGAAAATCTAACAACATAATTATCGGCCGCACCTATAGCTGCATGGGTTACAACCACAGGCGATGTATTTGTAGGGTCTTGTTGAAAAGTGATTGTATTAACTGCAGATGATCCGTTAACAGGATTCATATCAATTTGCTCAGTGTAGGTTCCTGACCTCACATTAAATGTAATCGGACCACAAACACCAATTGTATATAAATCTATTAAAGCTGCTGCAAAAGTTGCGTAATCTGGTGAAACTCCTCCAATAGTATAAACTCCTGTCAAAGAAGGTTTAATATTTGCAACAACTGTATCATTGTTTGTTGTTGTATCCACAACACCATTTGGCATGGTAGTCCAAACTGAAAAATTTTCTGTAACACCTGCGGTGAAAGAATGTATACCAAGGTTAACAATTGCAGAAGAAGACCCAACTCCTGTTGCAGTGTCCAAAAGAGTTTTTAAATGAATTGGAGTTTGAAGTATTCCGTTTTTACTCCAGTTTACCATTACCGAATCTATTTGATTAGTCCCATAATTGTTAATTGTTACTCTCACTGAATCAGAGCCTGGACAAATAATAGTTGGTGTAACTAATGAAGCACCAGCATCATCTGGTACGGTAGATACAGGGTAAGTAAGAAAAGCATCAACACATAAACTTGCTCCACAAAGAGTTAAGTTTACAGCTGAAGTCGTTGTTAAATCAATATCAATTGTTCCCCCGGTTGCAGCCCAGGCGTTTATGGTTGCCATAGGGATTGTGATGGAAACGGAGTCTCTCGCTGCATTACATTGACCTGTTGGCAAAGAATTACCTAAAGAAGGTCCTGTTTCACCAGTAATATCAATATTTTCAAGATTTGTTCCTGTACCATCTAAATCTCCGTTGTAGTAGATTAGAGTAAAGGTACCAGACCCATTTGCATTGGGAGTGGTCCCCGGAAATGAAATGGTCTGTACGGAGGTAGTAAAACATTGGTTTACCAGTCTCGTACTATAATCCTGAGCATTTAGGTTTAAGCTAAAAAGCAATAAAATTATAACGCTGGGTAAAGACAAAATAGAGTAAATTTTCTTCATTTTATAGTTTTTTTTTGATTGTATAGATTCTGAAATTAATAAAAAGAAAAACATTTAACAAAATATTATCACAATAATTGTTAGAAAAAAAACAAACGAACTTGAAAAATTAACATGAACCATAAATTAATAAATAATTTCTCTATTAGAGCCAAGCACCTTACCTTTACAAAAACAAAAAGACAATGAATTTATCAGGGAAAACAGCTGCAGTAGCAGGAGGAACAGGTGGAATAGGAATGGCTTCTGCCATTGCTATGAGTAATTTAGGAGCTTCAATTATTCTCATTTCAAGGAATGAAGAGAAATTAAAAAGAACAATCTCACTACTTGATACTAGTAAAAATCAGCAACATCATTATTTGATTGCCGATTTTAGCCAATCAGATTCTTTGGATAAATTGTGTGAATCTTTAGACAAACACAACATTGACATATTATTAAACAATACTGGAGGACCTGCAGGAGGGCCAATTACAAATGCCAATCCGGAGGAGTTCATTAATACTTTCAACCAACATCTTATTGCCAACCATAAAATAACTCAAGCCGTTTTGCCAAACATGAAAAACAGACCTTATGGTAGAATCATTAATGTGATCTCCACGTCTGTAAAGGCTCCATTGAATGGATTGGGAGTTTCTAACACGATAAGAGGAGCTGTTGCTAACTGGGCTAAAACTATGGCAAATGAGCTAGGACAATTTAACATTACTGTTAATAATGTGTTGCCAGGTGCAACAAATACCGGTAGGTTGAATGAAATTTTTGAAGCAAAGTCTAAGAAAACTGGACAATCTATTGCTGACATTAAAAAAGGAATGGAAAGTATCGTTCCTATGAATAGAATAGCAGAACCTAAAGAAGTTGCGAATGCAATCGCTTTTTTAGCCTCGCCTCTTGCTAGTTATATTAATGGAATAAATCTCCCAGTAGATGGAGGTAGAACTCCTTGTCTTTGATTGATAATGAGGAGTTGATAATTATTTGATTCTAACCATACCACCTAGATAAAGAATAGGGATGAAACTTTAAAAATTCTATTTCTTTGGGGTAGGTCTATTATTAAGATTGTCATAAACTAATCCCACATATCAATTCATAATTAGTAATTGATTTTTAACTTTGAACCAAATTTCAACAAAACATACCTTTATATATAATGTATAGATCACATACAAACGGAGAACTAAGAATCGAGCATGTAAATCAAGAAGTTTCACTTTCAGGCTGGGTTCAAAAATCGAGAGATTTAGGAGGAATGACATTCGTAGACTTGAGAGACCGATATGGAATAACTCAATTGGCATTTAATGAAGAAATCAATTCTTCTTTGAGTGATAGCGCAAGGAAACTTGGTCGTGAATTTGTGATTCAAATAAAAGGTACTGTAAAAGAACGATCGAGCAAAAACAAAAATATCGCTACTGGGGAGATAGAAATAGAGGTGACCGAATTGATTGTATTAAATGAATCGAAAACTCCTCCGTTTACTATTGAAGACAAAACAGATGGTGGAGATGAATTGAGAATGAAATACAGGTACTTAGATTTAAGGCGGAACCCTGTGAAAGAAAACTTGATGCTAAGACATAAAATAGGATTGGCAACAAGAAATTACATGAATAATCTTGATTTCTTGGAAATTGAAACTCCATTCCTAATTAAATCAACTCCGGAGGGAGCAAGAGATTTTGTGGTACCTAGTAGAATGAACGAGGGTCAGTTTTATGCTTTGCCACAGTCGCCACAAACTTTTAAGCAATTGCTTATGGTAAGTGGTTACGACAGGTATTTTCAGATTGTTAAATGTTTTCGTGACGAAGATTTAAGAGCCGACAGGCAGCCTGAGTTTACACAAATTGATTGTGAAATGGCTTTTGTGGAGCAGGAAGATATTTTACAAACATTCGAAGGATTGATTCAATATCTATTTTCGGAAGTACTGAAAGTTACCTTACCCGATGTAAAAAGAATGACTTATGTCGATGCCATGAAAAATTATGGATCGGACAAACCAGACATTCGTTTTGATATGAAATTTAAATACTTAACCGAATTGGTGAAAGGGAAAGATTTCAAAATATTTGATGAAGCTGAAGAGATTATCGCCATTAACGTAGAAGGTGGAAATAAATTAACCAGAAAAGAGATTGACAAAATCACAGATTACGTAAAAACTCCACAAGTAGGTGCAAAAGGATTAATCTATTGCAGAGTGAATGAAGATGGAACATTAAAATCATCTGTAGATAAATTCTACAACCAAGATGAGCTTGCAAAATGGGTTTCTACTTGTGATTCTAAGCCTGGTGACCTTATCTTTTTATTGTCTGGCGATACAATTAAAGCACAATCGCAGATGAATGACTTGAGGCTTCACATGGGAACTATGATGGAACTGAGGGATGGCAAAACTTTTGCTCCTTTGTGGGTTCTTGATTTCCCTTTGTTGGAATGGGATGAAGATAGCAATAGATTTCACGCCATGCACCACCCGTTTACTTCGCCAAAGAAAGAAGATTTTGATTTGCTAGAGTCTGATCCAGGAAAAGTAAGAGCCAATGCCTACGATTTGGTTATAAACGGAGTAGAAATTGGTGGGGGATCTATTCGTATTCATGACAGAGACATTCAATCCAGAATGTTTGATTTATTAGGATTTACAAAAGAAGAAGCTGAAGCACAATTTGGGTTTTTGATGAGTGCTTTTGAATACGGGGCACCACCTCACGGAGGTATTGCTTTCGGTTTCGATAGAATTTGTTCCATTTTTGGAGGTTCCGAATCGATAAGAGATTATATTGCTTTCCCAAAGAACAACAGTGGTCGTGATGTAATGATTGATGCTCCTGCAAATGTAGATGATGCTCAGTTGGATGAACTGGGATTGAAACTAGATATTTCTTTAGAGAAGTAAAAATAGAGCAGAGAAAACAAACTATTATTTGAAATGTTCTCATTTTAAGATTCCTAATCGGATTCAGAAATGACAGATGAAGAAAAAACATGATAAAAAAAATGCGATTCTAACGAATCGCATTTTTTTGTTTAAACTTCTCACTTCGAACTTAAAGCTTCAGCTCCTTTTTCAAATATTTTCCGGTGTGGCTTCGTTCTACTTTGCACAATTCTTCTGGCGTTCCAGAGAAGAGCAATTCACCTCCCTTGCTTCCACCCTCTGGACCAATATCAATTAAGTAATCCGCAGATTTTATCACATCCATATTGTGCTCTATCACTAGTACTGTATTTCCATTGTCTACCAATCTATTGAGTACATCAAGCAACAACTGAATGTCTTCGAAGTGAAGTCCTGTTGTGGGTTCGTCCAAAATATAAAATGTGTTCCCCGTATCTTTTTTAGATAATTCTGTTGCCAATTTTACTCGTTGTGCCTCTCCTCCACTCAAGGTTGTAGAAGGCTGACCCAAAGTAAGATACCCCAATCCAACTGACAAAAGTGTTTCTAATTTTCGATGAATTTTCGGTATTTTCTCGAAAAATTTCACTCCCTCCTCTATCGACATAGAAAGCACATCATTGATTGATTTCCCACGGTACTTCACTTCCAAAGTTTCTCGGTTGTATCGTTTTCCGTTGCAAGTATCGCACTGAACATGAACGTCTGGCAAGAAATTCATTTCTATGGTTTGTACACCTGCTCCTCGACACTCTTCGCACCTTCCTCCTTTTACATTAAATGAAAATCTTCCTGGCTTGTATCCTCTTATTTTTGCTTCGTTTAGTTCTGCAAACAAACTTCTTATTTCTCCAAACACCTGCGTATAGGTAGCCGGATTAGATCTTGGAGTTCTGCCAATTGGCGACTGGTCAATTTCTATTACTTTATCTATATGATCGAGCCCCGTAATTTTTTTGTAAGGCAATGGTTTCTTTACTCCATTATAAATATGAGCATTGAGAATTGGATAAAGCGTTTGGTTTATCAAGCTTGACTTACCACTTCCAGAAACTCCAGTAACTCCAACCATATTTCCCAAAGGGATTTTTAAATCCACTCCTTTCAGGTTATTGCCTGTCGCTCCTGTCAAAGTCAAGAACTTTTCTTTGTTCTTTCTTCTTTCTTTTGGTACAATAATCTCTTTGGTCTCTTTGAGATAATCGATCGTGCTTGACGAAAATTCATCCAATCTACTTGGTTCCGTTGCCACTAGTATTTCACCTCCTTTTACTCCTGCACCAGGACCAATATCTATCAAATAATCGCACTCCATCATGATGTCTTTGTCATGCTCCACAACAATCACAGAATTCCCAATATCTCTCAGTTTTTTAAGCGAACTTATCAATCTATCATTGTCTCTTTGGTGAAGACCAATACTCGGTTCATCTAAAATATAAAGCACTCCCGTCAATTCTGTTCCAATTTGCGTGGCAAGCCTTATTCGCTGAGCTTCTCCTCCACTCAGGGTGGCCGAACTTCTATTTATTGTTAAATACCCAAGTCCTACTTCCAGCAAAAACCCTAATCGAGTTCGTATCTCTTTGATAATCTCCGAACCTACTTTAAGTTGAGTTTCAGATAATCTTGATTCAATATTTTGGAACCATTCCACCAAGATTTCGATATCCATATCGGCCAAATCAAAAATATTTTTATCTTCGATTTTAAAAAACAAGGCCTCTTTTTTTAATCTCGTACCCTCACAAGTAGAACAATTCACTTTATTCATAAATGATTTTGCCCAATTCTGTAGGGAATTGGAAGAACCGTCTTGGTACCGAGAAATGAAATTGATAATTCCTTCAAATCCAGAAGAAGTTTCAAGAATTCCCGAAGCATTTTTTAATTTGAACTGCTTGTTAGTTCCGTATAAAATTTCATTTATCACATCGTTTTCCACCTCTTTCAAAGGAGTATTTACTGTATGCCCTTCCATATCCAAAAGAGCTTCTACTTGCCTAAAAATCCAGTTTTGGCTGTATTTTCCTAGCGGAGCCAAAGCCCCTTTTTTGACAGACAAAGAGTCATCCGGAATTATTTTTTTGATATCAATTTCTAACACAGTTCCTAATCCTCTGCAACTGTTGCAAGCCCCGTAAGGCGAATTAAACGAAAAGAAATTAGGCTCTGGTTCTTCGTAGGCAATTCCTGTTGTGGGGCACATCAAGGATTTACTAAAAAAAGTCAATTCTCCTGAGTCAAAATCTTGAATACTCAATGTTCCTTTTCCAAACTTAAAGGCTGTTTCGAGCGATTGTTTTAATCGTGTCGTATTCTCTGCATTTATCTCCAATCGATCTACTACAATATCAATGTCGTGCATTTTGTAACGATCTAGCTTCACTTCTTCAATCAAATCAATGATTTTTCCATCTACTTTGGCACGAATAAAACCTTGCCTTTTTATTTTTACAAAAAGCTCTTTGTAATGACCTTTCCTTCCTCTCACCAAAGGCGATAGAATAATGATTTTCTTTCCATCATATTCTGCCATAATCCTTTCAATGATTTGGTCGGTGGTATATTTCACCATTTTTTCACCTGTATTAAAAGAGTAAGCATCAGCCACACGGGAATAAAACAACCTCAAGAAATCGTATATTTCTGTGATGGTACCCACTGTAGATCGAGGGTTTTTATTTACCGTTTTTTGCTCTATAGATATCACTGGGCTTAGTCCTGTAATTTTATCTACATCTGGTCGTTCCATGTTTCCAAGAAACTGTCTAGCGTAGGAAGAAAATGTCTCGATATATCTTCTTTGACCCTCCGCATAAATGGTTTCGAAAGCCAAAGACGATTTTCCACTTCCACTCAATCCGGTTATCACAACCAGCTTGTCTCTTGGTATCTTTACATCTATGTTTTTTAGATTATGAACTCTTGCGCCATATACTTCTAAAAACTCTGTTTGGTTCTCCATTTACTTGATTTGGGTTTTGTTGGTATCGCTTTTTTTCAAAAGATTCAATGTATCTGTTAATTTGTTTGGTATAGAATCGGAAAGCTTATCAATTTCATTGGCATTAGAATCAGTCATTTCATTGACATCTTCGACATGAAAATCTCCTTTAGGGAATTTAATTTCGTACACTTTTTGAGCTGAATTAGGCAATTGGTCATTCCTTATCCAAGGATTTAAATATTTCATGGTAGCGTAGTTACTTTCTTGATCTAGAGCAAATTTCACCAAATCATGAATCGTAGAATCCACTTTTATCGTGTAAGTACTATAAGGCTTGTAGTAATCTTTGTTTCTGAGCGAAAATCCAAAATTTTCTGAATTAGACAGAATTAATTTAGCTGCCAAAATCCTATACACATAGCGCGATGTTTCTCTGTTTAAGTACAACTCGTAATATGAATCCACTTTTTGCTTCGTAAGCTGATTATTAAGTCCACCTTTTCCCATGTTGTAACTTGCCGCGGCAAGCGACCAAGAGCCAAATTGTTCGTGTGCCACTTTCAAATAATCGCAAGCGGCTTTTGTTGCTTTTTCCAGGTTATACCTTTCATCAACAAACTCGTTTATTTCCAAATCGTAACCTCTACCCGTAGAAGCTAGAAATTGCCAAAAACCTGCAGCGCCCGCAGGCGACTCCACATTATCCAATCCACTTTCTATCAATGCTAAATATTTCAAATCCTCAGGCATATTATTCTCTTTCAATGTCTTTTCTATCAAAGGAAACCAGCGTGTAGCTCGTTTTTGGTATAAAAATGTATTGGAATGCCAATACGTGTTAACCAAGATTTCTTTGTCTAAGTTTTCTCTTACAAACAAATTGTCAAGAGGAACTCTTTCTCCAGCAAATGTCAAATGACTTGGCAATGGAATCGCAAAAACCTGATAGTTTTGATTGATGTACTCTTGGTATTTTTGAACAGAATCTGGCAAGAGCTTACTCGCTACCTCATCCAGTTCATGCATCTTTTTTTTCTCCGCATCGCACTGAACTAGGAGAGATATAGACACCAATAGAATGATTACATATCTCATCGCTTAAAATTTAGATTTTAATTCTTCAAACTTGTTTGCTTCTTGGTCTTTTTCTGAAATCACCAAAGCTTCTACCTCCCAGTTTATCGCCAAATCTTTGTCGTTCCAAGCAATACTTCCCTCCGATTCTTTGTTGTAATAATTGGTGCATTTATAACTGAATATTGTCCCTTCTTTCAGGCTCGAAAATCCATGTGCAAATCCTTCTGGAATCCAAAACATTCGTTTGTTTTCGCCTGTCAATCTTACCGAAACATGCTCTCCATAAGTAGGTGAATCTTTTCTGATATCTACAGCTACATCTATCACCTCACCTTCTATCACTCTCACCAATTTACCTTGCGCAAATGGAGGATTCTGGAAATGCAAACCTCTCACGATATTAGCACCAGACATAGATTGATTGTCTTGAACAAAATTGACCTCTCTGCCAATCGCTTCATTGAACTTTTCGGCATTAAACGACTCGAAAAAATAGCCTCGGTCATCACCAAAAACTGTTGGTTCAATAATAAATAGATCTTTTATTTTGGTAGTAATTAACTTCATGAATTTGCAATTTTGCAAATATACAAATATTGTAACTAGCATTTTGTATCTTCACTTTACGTATTTCAAAGTTTTCACCTCTATGAACAAGTTCCTTTTTCTCCTTGTCTTTTTCTCCACTTTTAGTTTCTCACAACACAACGAATACCTTGTTTTTTTAAAGGATAAGGCACAGTCACAGAACTCAGAATCAGAAGGATTCAAAGATTTTTATGATTTACCCATTCGGGAAGAATCGCTTCAAATTTTAGAAAAAAAAGGAAGAATTATCAATGCATCCAAATGGCTAAATGCTATTCATTTTTCTACCACACTCTCCCAAGATGAACTCACTCAGTTTCCATTTATTCATTCCATTCTCAAGCTAAACCCAAAGAAACTGGACAGTCGCAACATTACAAGCCTGAACAACTCTTTGGTAATAGGTGACAGCAATTCTTATGGAAACACTTTTGAACAATTGGAAATCACCCAAACAGTATCTTGCCTTCATGACAAAGGCTATCTGGGTCAAGGAGTTACAATTGCGGTGTTAGACGCAGGATTTCCACGAATGGACACGATGCTTTCATTTCGTAAAATGAGACAAGAAGGGCGAATCATTGATACTTGGGACTTTGAAGACAACGCATCAAATGTATTTCACAAAAACACACATGGATCCTATGTAACTTCTATTATTGGTGCAGAGCTAGACAGTATTTTTGTTGGTTCAGCTCCAAAAGCCAACTATGCCTTTTACATCACAGAGATTGGTAGATTCGAAAAGAATATTGAAGAATTCAACTTGGTACTAGGACTTGAAAGAGCTGATTCCATTGGGGCAAATATTTGCAATATTTCATTGGGATACCGAAACTTTGATTCTTTACAAGTAAGTTATGGATATCCCGGAATGGATGGAAAAACTACAATTGCTGCCCAGGGAGTTTCTATTGCCAAAAGAAAAGGTATGATCATTTCAGTTGCAGCCGGAAACAATGGAAACGATGGAGCTGGGAGCTTGTCTTCTCCTTGTGATGTAGACAGTGTTTTGTGCGTGGGAGCAATCAAATTTGACAGTACAAGAGCTGGGTTTTCATCAGAAGGTCCCACTTTTGACGGACGAATAAAACCTGAAGTCGTTACTATTGGAGAAGCCTGTCATTTTATGGGATTAAACGATACGGTGTACAGAGGAAACGGAACTTCATTTGCCACACCACTCATGACTGGATTGGTAGCTTGCTTGGTTCAAGCTCATCCTGCTCGCAGTAATTTTGAAGTGATTGATGCTCTCAAAAACAACTCCAACCGTGCCGCAAACCCAAACAACATTTATGGCTGGGGAATTCCTCAAGGTTGTCAAGTAGATTCGGTACTTAGCTTTTTGGATTCTACTACTACATTGAGTGAGCAAAAGCCTTTTGTTTTTAACCTATTTCCCAATCCTGCACAGGATTATATCACAATTCGTACCCCTGAACTTCTTCATTCGATTTCTATCATGCAATTAGACGGGAAAAATATTTCAACCCAAATGATTTCTGCACAATCTCTTGAACATTTTATATCAATACAATCCCTTTCTCCTGGCATTTACTTAATTCGTATTGAAAGTGTAAAAGGAAAAGTGGGGACTCAAAAACTTTTGGTTCAATAGGGAAATATTGCATATTAAGAATCTATCTTTTACCTGGTATACTTCGGTATCTTAACTTGTATAATTAAACCAAAAGAAAAGCCCAAGCAACAAAGTTACTCAGGCTTTTCAATTTGTATAATTCGTCTTGACTATTCAGCCAATACTATCACTTTGTTGTTCAATACTTCAACGATTCCACCTTTGGTTTCAAAAGCTTCGTTTTCACCAGTTTTTTTTATGATATTGATTGTCCCTTCTTTGAGAGCAGTGATAAGAGGAGCGTGATTGTTCAGTACTCCTAATTCACCATCAATTCCTGGAAGCACTATAGAAGTAACTTCTCCTGAGTATAACTTAGCATCTGGCGTGATAATATCTAGTAACATAGCGTTGTTTTCTTTTGTAATTGAATAGATTATGCTTCAGCTCCTGCAGTCATTTTCTTTCCTGCTTCAATTGCTTCTTCGATCGAACCTTTCAAGTTAAATGCTGCTTCTGGGTACTGATCTACTTCTCCATCCAAAATCATGTTGAATCCTTTGATTGTGTCTTCAATATCTACCAAACAACCTTTAAGACCAGTAAACTGCTCTGCTACGTGGAAAGGCTGAGACAAGAATCTTTGTACTCTTCTTGCTCTTGATACAACCAATTTATCTTCGTCAGACAATTCATCCATACCAAGAATAGCAATAATATCTTGCAATTCTTTGTATCTCTGAAGAATCTCTTTTACTCTTTGTGCACAGTTATAGTGAGCATCTCCTAGGATTTCTGCAGTCAAAATTCTTGAAGTAGAATCCAATGGATCTACCGCTGGGTAAATTCCTAACTCAGCAATTTTTCTTGACAATACTGTAGTTGCATCCAAGTGAGCAAATGTAGTTGCTGGTGCTGGATCCGTTAAATCATCTGCAGGTACATAAACTGCCTGTACCGATGTAATTGAACCACTTTTTGTAGAAGTAATTCTCTCTTGCATCGCACCCATTTCAGAAGCCAACGTTGGTTGGTATCCTACTGCTGATGGCATACGACCTAATAGTGCTGATACCTCAGAACCTGCTTGTGTAAATCTAAAGATATTATCGATAAAGAATAGGATATCTTTTCCTCCTTCGTTGTCATCTCCAGAACCGTCTCTGTAATATTCTGCCAAAGTCAATCCAGAAAGTGCAACTCTTGCTCTTGCTCCTGGAGGCTCGTTCATTTGTCCAAAAACGAATGTCGCTTTTGATTCTTTCATTTCTTCTTTGTCAACTAAAGACAAATCCCATCCTCCATTTTCCATAGATTCCATGAATTTCTCTCCGTATTTGATAATACCAGACTCAAGCATCTCTCTCATCAAATCGTTTCCTTCTCTTGTTCTTTCTCCAACTCCTGCAAATACAGATAATCCTCCGTGTCCTTTTGCAATGTTGTTAATCAACTCCTGAATAAGTACTGTTTTCCCTACTCCTGCTCCTCCAAACAATCCAATTTTACCTCCTTTTGAATAAGGCTCAATCAAATCAATTACTTTAATTCCTGTAAACAAAACCTCTGAAGAAGTGGATAAGTCTTCAAATCTTGGTGGTTTTGCGTGAATTGGCTTTTTGTTTTCTTGAGTAGTTTCACCTAATCCATCAATTGCATCTCCAATTACATTAAACAACCTTCCTTTGATTTGATCTCCAGTAGGCATACTGATTGGATTACCCAATGCAGTAACTTCAAGTCCTCTTCTAAGACCTTCAGTTGCATCCATTGCAATTGTTCTTACTGTATCTTCTCCAGTGTGTTGTTGAACTTCTAGTACAACGACTTCACCATTTGCTTTTGTTACTGATAGTGCATCAAGTATTTTTGGTAGCGATTGTTGATCACTGAAAGTAACATCAACTACTGGTCCAATTACTTGAGAAATTTTTCCTTTTACAGACATATTATTTGAGTTAGGTTAAATTGAAAATTCAAATTTGATACAAAATTACTTTTTTTAAGACAATAACCAATAGATTTAAAGAAAAAAAATACCTTTGAAGGAGTAAATCAATTTGACTTGAAAATATACCGAAACATTACCGATTTTAATCCTACCAAAAAAGTGTTCCTCACTGTGGGTACATTTGATGGAATTCACTTTGGTCATCAAAAACTAATTGAATCTCTGAACAAGAAAGCACACGCTGCTGGAGGAGAATCTGTTATGCTTACTTTTGCTCCTCACCCTAGGCTCGTTTTATTCCCTGAAAACAACAGTTTGAAATTGATAAATACGCTAGAGGAAAAAATAGAAAGGTTAGAAAAATCGGGTATTGATCACCTTATTATTTATCCATTTACCAAAGAATTTTCTAGAATTTCGGCTATCGAATACGTCAGAGATTTTTTGGTAAAAGAACTCAAAGTATCTACGCTAATCATTGGATACGACCACCAATTTGGCCGAAACCGTGAAGGAAACTTCAACTACCTGAAAGAACTGAGTGATTTGTATCAATTTGAGGTGGAAGAAATTTCGGCTCAGGACATCAATGAGATAAATGTAAGTTCTACCAAAATAAGAAACGCCATTTTGATAGGTAACATTCATTTGGCAAACGAGTATTTGGGTTATTCCTTCTCACTCACTGGCGAGGTAATAGAAGGTAAGAGAATTGGTCACACAATTGGATTTCCTACGGCAAACTTATACATTGAAGATGCGCAAAAAATAATTCCAATGAATGGAGCTTATGCGGCTTGGGCAAAAGTAGGCGAATCGTGGTACAAAGCAATGCTAAATATTGGTACAAATCCTACTGTAAACTCCATGGACAATGTATCGGTAGAAGTACATTTGTTGAATTTTTCAGAAGATATTTACGGACGAGAAATTATACTCAAATTTGTAAAAAGACTAAGGTCTGAGGTGAAATTTGAGGGGTTGGATCAATTAAAAAACCAATTGCGATTGGATAAAAGTCAGGCAGAAAAAATCTTAGAAATTTCTCTCTAGGATTCGAATACTTCTAAAATTACATCTTTGTATAGGTGTCCGAATTGTGCCAAACACCATATTTTCAAAACCAAAGCATCTTTTGGCTTCAGCCATTTTCTGGCTTTTTGCAATTCTTTTTTAAATAAATACTTGTCGAAACTTATTTTACTCAGTACGGTTTTACAAAATTCTAACATGATTTTATTCTTTTAATTACGCTTAAATTTACGTCAAAAAAAGCAGATTATTGTTGAGTGATTGTAGTATTTATCAAATTTTAACATCTCTCAAAACTAAGTGAATTAGCTCATTTTTGCTAATCCCGATTTTAATCGTGCCAAAGTCTCATCTTTCCCTAAAATAGAGGCTATCTGAAACATAGATGGCCCCATCCCCTTTCCGGTAACAAGAACTCGGAAATTTGGCAAAACTGCTCCCATTCCCAATTCATTCTCCGAAAGATAAGACTTGAAAGCAATTTCCACATTCTCGGTAGAGAAATCCTCTATTCCCTCAAATTTTTGAATCATTGCTTCAATAATTGCAGGCGTTCCTTCTTTCCATTTTTTATTGATGGTTTTCTCATCAAATTCCGTTGGTGGCTGAAAATAAAAATCATCTTCGGTCATGTCTGCTACAAAAACAGCTCTCTCTTTTAATAACTCAGAAACCTTCACCAAATACTCGTCTTCTACCTCAAAACTCAACAAAGGCTTCAGCAAAGAAGCTAGTTCCTCGTTAGATTTCATTCTCAAGAATTGTTCGTTGTACCATTTCGTTTTTACTGGGTCAAATTTCGCTCCAGACTTCCCTACTCTTTCCAAAGAAAAAGCCTGAACCAATTCTTCCAAACTAAATATCTCTTGTTCCGTTCCAGGATTCCACCCAAGAAAAGCCAACATATTTACAAAGGCTTCTTTGAAATACCCATCCTCTCTATACCCAGCAGAAATTTCTTCGCTTGCGGGATCTTTCCACTCTAATGGAAACACAGGAAATCCTCCTTTCACTCCATCTCTCTTGCTCAGTTTTCCTTTCCCGTCTGGTTTCAAAATCAATGGCAAGTGAGCAAATTTTGGCATAGAATCTTCCCATCCTAAATATTTATATAAAAGCACATGCAACGGAGCACTTGGCAACCATTCTTCTCCACGAATTACGTGGGTAATCTTCATCAAATAATCATCCACAATATTAGCCAAATGATACGTTGGTAATCCATCAGATTTGTACAATACTTTATCATCCATGTTGGCAGTATTTACAACTACCCAACCTCTAATTTCATCATGAAAACGCACTTCTTCATTCCTTGGAAGCTTCATTCTGATTACATAAGATTCTCCACTCTCAATCCTCTGCGAAACTTCATCGGCCGAAAGACTTGTAGAGTTTTTAAGGTATTGCCTTGTGATTGCGTCATAAGCAAAAGTTTTTCCTTCCTTCTGACTTCTTTCTCTCGCTTCTGTTAGTTCTTCAGATGTATCAAAAGCGTAATAAGCTTTGTCGTTTTCTAACAAGAAATCTGCATATTGTTTGTACAAATGCATTCTTTCGCTCTGCTTGTAAGGACCATATTCTCCTCCTACTCCTTGTCCTTCATTGTGAGGAATTCCTGCCCATTTCAAAGATTCTATGACATATTCCTCTGCTCCTTCCACAAATCTTTTTTGATCTGTATCTTCAATTCGAAGAATAAAATCTCCTCCGTGTTTTTTGGCAAATAAATAATTGAACAAAGCTGTTCTCACTCCTCCAATATGAAGAGGCCCTGTTGGGCTTGGTGCAAATCTTACTCTTACTTTTTCTGACATATTTTTTTAGAATTTTAGAATCTAGAATTATAGTTATGTTACCTCTGCTAATATTCTTGAATCTTTTATCTTGTTTCTTTCTTTTTATTTTACTCTGCTCATTTTCATAGCTTTCAACATCCAAGTTGGAAGACTTTTTTCTGGATCTCTTTTCTTAAGATTGATGTACCAACCAATTTTTTTCATCAATGGCACTTTGTGCGTTTCCACAAACTCAATCAAGGCTCCGTCCGGATCTTCAATGTAACTGAATCTTCCTGCAGCCTCTCCCATATCAAAAGAATTATCGCTATCTACTGTGAAAGGAAATCCTGCCTTCTCACAATCTTTTTTGAGTAATTCCATTCTTTGCACATCAAAGCACAAGTGAATGAACCCCCAGTCTCCCCAAAATCTGTTCTCAAATATTTTTCTTGGGCTTCCTTCTATTTCTTGAACCAATTCAATGGTTGTTGGCCCCAGTAATTTTGCAAATGCTCCTACTTTTGGTTTGCTGTGTGACAACTGCACTCTTCTGAAAGTTTTTCCTCCAGAAGGCAACCCTTTGAAACAAGAAAACTCTGCTGTTTCATCAAAATCAATTGTGTCGTAACCCAAAACATCTCTGTAAAGCTTGAGTGATTTCTCTATATCCGAAACACCTAAAATTGCTCCTGCAACTCCACCTGTTTTGGCTGGATGTTTGGTGTCTACAAAAAATCCCTTTCCTTCTACGATATTAAAAATATTACCGTTAGGATCTTTTACAAAAAAATTCTCTTCTCCTTTTGGGTTTGTTGTTATATCTCCCAATATTTCAACTCCTTTTTTAGTCAAAAAATTAAAAGTTGCTTTCACATCTTTCGATTTTATTTTGCAGCTATAAATACCCAAATCACCCAGTTGTATTTCAAAATCGGCCTTCTCGGTATTTCTACTAGTGTATTGCCATATTTCAAATCCTCCACCACTTTCCATGCTCAATGCCAAAGTTGCGGTTCTACTCTGAACTTTATCACCTGTATAATCGGTCATTAATGGTGCTTCGGCCGCTTCTTCAAAAACTTTGATATCTATACCGAATATTTCTCTGTACCAAGCAAATATTTTTTCCACATCAGGAACACCTATTCCCATTTGTTGAATTCCACTGATAATTTTTTCCATAGTGCTTTGAATTTGGTTGCAAAGATAGTGTTTTGGTATTGAATATTGAAACCAAAACATTATCCAATAAAAAACCTGGCAGGTTTTGAAACCTGCCAGGTTTGGCATTACTATTTATAATTTAATTAAAATGGCAAATCATCTCCTTCAAAGTCGCTACCAGAATCAAATGGAGATTCTGATGACGGAAGTGGAGCAGCATTGTCTGGCACTACATTAGCATTTGGAGCTGCACCAGCCGATCCTTTGTCTATTTTCCAGGCATTTAGATTTACAAAATATTTTCCGTTGTACTCGTTTCCTCTTAAGTTAAAGTGAACAGTTACATCATCATTTACATTGAAATTATTCAACATATCGCATTTCTCTTTGTACACCTCAAATTTTATATCTTGTGGGTATTGTTCTGCGGTTGTTACCACTATTTCTCTCTTTTCAAAACCACTTCCAAACGTTTGTTTGTCAAATATTACTTTTACTTTTCCTGCTAATTCCATTTCTTATTTTTTATATTTTTAAAGTTTACAAAGGTATTAAAAAAATGAGATTATTCTACTCATTAAAAGCCAAAAGCGTCATCCAAGCTTCTTTCAATTTATCCTCTTTCAATTCTTGCTTGGCTCTTTTGTGAAGTTCTTGTTCTAGTTTTTCTTGTTCGTCTTCCAATTCAACAAACAACTCACTTAATTCAATCAACTTATGATCATTTACATCTGTTTCGTTGGGCAACTCTTCTATTCCTCCCAATTTCCCCAAATCATTTCCTGATAAAACAGAACTGTTTCTTATGTCTTCTGGAATGGCATCGTAGCCAATTCCAATTGTCATTATTGGTTTTTTAATCTCAAACATTGATTCGGCATTTGCTCTGCAATACCAGTTTCCTCCCATTCGGGAAACTAAATCTATTTTGTGTTGATCGATTGTGCCATTTTCATCCAAAATAGCTTCGTCAATATGGATTTTGGTCACTTCACAAATCACTAAATTTCCTGCTCCACCCTCGGTTCCAAGTTCCACTACTTCGTTTACTTTGCACTCAAATTGTACCGGAGATTCTTTTACTCTAAACGGCTTTATTGTTTCTGAGGCGATAGGAGTTAATCCAGATTTTACAAACTCATCTACGTCTGAATCAAAAGGTGAACTAGACAAAGACATTTGCTCTACAATGCTGTAATTCACAATATTAATTACAACTTCTGCCACTTCTTTTACATTGTCAAATGTGTTTTTTGTTGTATTAGTTCTTCCGCTTCGTGCAGGTGAAAACACCATGATTGGAGGATTGGCACTGAACACATTAAAAAAACTAAATGGCGCTAAATTTCTATTTCCATCTTTATCTATAGTACTTGCAAATGCTATTGGACGTGGACCAACCGCACCTAACAAATAATGATGTAACTTGGGTACTGGAATTTCTGAAGGAGTTATTGTAAGCATGTTTGAATTTTGTTTTTACGAAGATAAGAAGGAAAGAGAACAATTGATAAAAATACAAGTAAGATAATTTACACACCCCTTAATCCCCTCTCAAGAGGGGAAATTTGTTACTTTAGCAAAACAATGAGCCAAACCATTCACGACATATTGAAACAATACTGGGGTTATGATTCTTTTCGGGATTCACAGGAGGAAATCATCAATTCGGTATTGGATGAAAATGATACGCTTGCTTTACTCCCTACTGGTGGAGGAAAATCTATTTGTTATCAAGTTCCTGCTTTGGTAAATGATGGGATTTGTATTGTGGTTTCTCCGCTTATTGCGCTTATGAAGGACCAGGTAGAAAATCTTAAAAAAAGAGGAATAAAAGCTTTGGCTATTTTTTCGGGAATGAACAAACGAGAGATCGACATCGCACTAGACAATTGTGTGTATGGCGACTATAAATTTTTATACGTTTCTCCCGAACGACTTCAAACTGAAATTTTTAGGGTGAGAGCTTCAAAAATGAAAGTAAACTTAGTTGCGGTAGACGAATCGCATTGCATATCGCAATGGGGTCATGATTTTAGACCTGCTTATCAAAAAATAAAAGAACTAAGAGATATTATAGGTAATTCTGTCCCATTTTTGGCTGTAACCGCAACTGCCAATACAAGGGTAATAAAAGATATTGCAAGTCAGCTTTCGATTGAAAAGGAACACATCATTAAACAGAGTTTTGCAAGAGAAAATCTTGGTTATTTAGTTTTAAAAGAAGAAAATAAGAATCAGAAATTGATTCAGATTATCAAAAAAACGAATAACTGCGGTATTGTGTATGTGAATACTCGCAGAAAAACGAAAGAAGTTTCTCAGCTACTTCAAAGAAATGGCATAACCGCAGATTTTTATCACGGAGGGCTAGCTCAGGACGAGCGTGACAAGAAACAAAACGACTGGATAAATGATCGCACACAGATTATTGTGGCTACCAACGCTTTTGGGATGGGAATCGACAAACCAGATGTACGAGTTGTGGTTCACATGGAGCCGCCTGCCTCGCCCGAAGCATATTTTCAAGAAGCAGGAAGAGGTGGCAGAGATGGAAAAAAATCGTTCGCAGTATTGCTGTACAAGCCAAGCGACAAAATTACTCTCGAACGATTTCACGAGTTGGAATTTCCCGAAAAAACACAAATTAAAAAAGTTTACAACGCTCTTGGGAATTATTTTAGGTTGGCGATTGGAGGCGGTGAAAACTCGAATTATGAATTTGATATCGTTGATTTTTCATCAAAATTTAATTTTGAAGTAATCACGGCTCACCACTGTCTTTCCATACTTAGTTTGGCTGGTTACATTCATTTATCTGAAGCCATAACTCGACCCAATAGAGTGAAATTTGAGGTAGGAAATAGTGCTTTGTACAATTATCAAGTAAAACATCCTGAGCACGAAAGATTAATTCAGCTTTTGTTGCGAAAAAACGAAGGGATTTTTGATAACTTGATTGGAATCAATCTCAATTCTATAGCCGATTCTTTAAAGAAATCTGTGAAAGAAATAGAGGTGACTTTGCAAAAACTAAAATCTTTTGAAATTATAGAGTTCCTGCCAACATCCAACCAGCCAGTATTGACTTACAACATGGACAGAATGCACGAAGACAGATTGAAACTACCAAAAGCTATATATCTCGACAGAAAAACAGTAAAAAAAGAACAGCTCGACTTTATGATTCGCTATTGTGAATCGGATACTACTTGCCGATCCAAGCTGTTGCTTTCTTATTTTGATGAAACAGAATTTAGCGATTGTGGCACTTGTGATGTTTGCCTAAACAGAAAAAAGAAAAGCTTAAGCAACGACATATTCACCCATATCGAGAAAGAAATCAATGCCATTTTGAGCACAAAAAACCTCAACATCACAAAGCTGGTAGCAGAAATAAAAAACTACAAGCCAGAGGAAGTCATAGAAGTAATTCAATGGAAATTAGATGACAATTCGCTCAATTACAACGAAAAAAACGAATTGTATTTAGTAAACTAATCAGGCAATTTCTTTCATAAAATCGGACAATCTTCTTCGAGCAATAGGAATATTGTCTCCGTTGCTCATCACAGCAAAATTTCCCATTTGTCGCGAAAGCTCTTTTAGGTGATTGTGTTTATTTATGATGTAAGATTTGTGAACCCTATAAAAAATATGTGAATTCACTTTTTCTTCGTAGCGCTTTATTGTTTTACTGCTCAAAATCTTAGAGCCATCTGCCAGGAATAACTCTGTGTAATTTTCATCCGCTTTGAAATATAGAATATCCTTGTTTTCTATAAAAATATAACCACTCCTTGTCGGGATAGATATTTTTTCTATTTCATCTTCCATCGTTACTTTATCAGACTTCTCTGCCAAATTATCGGCATAAGAAAACTTCATTGCTTTGTCCTGAGCTTTTTGCAATTCTTCAATATCAATAGGTTTTTGAAGGTAATCAATAGCATCTGCCTTGAAAGCTTTGAGCGCAAACTCTGAATGAGCCGTAATAAATACAACCGAGAAATCACGATCTTCAAATTCTTTCAGTAACTCGAATCCATCTCCACCAGGCATTGCAATGTCTAGAAACACTATATCTGGCTCGTATTCATTGATTAATATTTTGCCTTGTTTTATATTCGCTGCCATTCCCACAATGTGCAAATCTGGACAATATTGCTCAATTAGTATTTGCAAATTCTCTCTTGCATTTGGCTCGTCATCAATAATTACGGTAGATAGTTTCATGGCTCAGGAGTTTTTAATTTCTAAATTAATATACAAGATTTTTAACGAATTTAAGAGCCTTAAATTACCAAGTGTAGCATGTTTCGAGTTATCGGTTGATTTGGTTTATTCATCCAATATCATTGTTTTCGTAAAACCTGAATTTTCATTGTTTTCAAAATTATTAGTTTCTTTACAAAAAAGAATTTTCCATGTATTCAAAAGAAGAATCGAGATCGTTGCGCAGAGAATTTTGGACCTCCTTTGGGGTTTACATGAAAAAATACAACAAAGTGTACCAAGGAAAAATAAACTGGGTAAACTACAACACAAAATGCAAGGACATCTATTTTAGATTAGATGTAACGAAAAAAAAAGCTTCCTTTTCTTTTGATTTGCAGCATCGTGACACAGGAATGCGCGAATTATTTTACGAGCAATTTACCGAACTAAAAGCAGTAATTAATGATAGTTTTGAAAACGAATTGACCTGGGTTTCAGAATTTGAAACCGAGTACGGCACTTCTTCTCGCATCTATGCTGAACTCGAAAACGTATCGGTTTTCAATAAAAACGACTGGCACGATGTATTTCCTTTTTTAGAAAAAAACATTGTTTCTGCCCACGAATTTTGGAATGAATTCAGCGATATATTTACAAATCTTGAAGATTAAAAAACAATAGAATACCCTACTGCAAGATTAAATATAATGGGAGTGTTTGCAATTCCAATATTACTCGCCTTGTGAGTTTCTTGACTTACTGAAATTCTATTGAAGTACTCTTCTTTATTGCCGTCTAACGAAGTGAAGACTTTAGGCCAATACCTCAAACTTGTTGATGTAAATATCCCATTTACCCAAGATTCTTTGTTTTCGAATGGTTTCAATCTAAAGTATCCGCCAATACCCACAGTTATGGTATTGTAGGAAGTCACAAGGTTTCCATCTATGTTATTATCAAATCCATCATAATAGACTTTAAACTTATGCATTTTTGGTTCTACACGAATATCAAAATACTTGTTTAGTCGGTAACCAATACCAAAACCAGAGCTATAAGGTATATTAAGAGCTAAACCTTGCTCCTTTATATCTCCAGCGGTTGTACCTAGTTCCGAATTCATGTCCAATGAAAAACCATGCGAATAATTGAACACCATTTTTTTGGTGTAAAAATCTAATTCTACATTTCCTCCTTGCAACAAAAAAGGCTGTATGGTTCCCGCCAATAAAACTAATTCATATTTTTTTTCTGAATTGGATTGGCTGTAACTTGAGTGTAATGTTCCTAAAACAATAAACGTAACGAAGAGTAGTTGATTTGTTTTTTTCATGGTACAAATATCCACACATCAGGCCTACACCTCTCTTAACAATTGTTAAGAAAAGTATGCATCGTCATTTTAAAAACTCCAAGCCACACCTAAACTTGGCAAAATAGGTAATTGATAGACTTTTTCGGCAGTAACTCTATCTACATAAAAAATATTTTCTCTGTTGTAGATATTCGTGATTCCAAAGTTTAGTTCCAGTTCAGATGTTTTGAACTTCACTATTTTTTTTATGTTCACATCAAACCTATGATAAGTAGGAAGTCTTCCTTCGTTTAGTCCAGCGTACACAGCTGTCAATTCGTTGGCATTGGCTTGAGTAATGTCAGTTCCTGTTCCGTCTGCAAAATCAATTTTTTGATAATACCCTTGAGTTTGAGTAAATGGCAATCCAGAACCAAAGTTCCATCTTGCATTCAATTGCCAGCTTTCTTCCTTACCAAATTTATATGTCGCCAAAAGGTTAACAGAATGCCTTCTGTCGAATACAGGAGCATAAGTTCTTACTCCGTCCCATCTTGTTACTTTACCCAAAGAATAAACTCCCCACAAGTACCATTTTTTACTCGTGTATTTAGCCACAAAATCAACTCCGTAAGCATCTCCTGTTTCCACAACGTAATCTTTTTTCAAAATGTCTGGAGCGTCAACTTCATCGTTTTCATCAAAAATTTTATTTCGATTGATATTTGTCAATTGAGTAAAACGCTTGTAGTAACCTTCCACATTCAAGCTAATGTTTCTTGTGATGTCAAACTCCGTTCCTACTATTAGGTGATTTGCTTTTTGAAGCGAATGTGTTACGTCTCTTGTATTTCCGTCTTCGTCTGTAAATTGTTCTTGTAGGTTATCTGGACCAGATAAAAATCCATAAAATAAATTCACAACATCTCTGTCAGAATTCGCGCTTATCAGGTTTTGAGAATACATACCTGCCGCCAACTTTAGTCTAACATTTTCTGTTACATTGTATTTTAATCCCAATCTTGGTTCTGGCGAAAAAGTTTTGAGTGTAGCGTAATACTGCATTCTAAAACTTGGTTCGATTACCAGCAATGGTTTCACGATTCTGTATGAGAAATAAGAACCTAATTCAGTTGTGTTTTCATTTTGCTCAATTTTTCTGTTTGTAGAGTTCACGTAACTAAAATCAGTTCCAAAACCAGAAACCTCTATCCCGTACTTCAATTCGTTTTCTTTGATAAAGTATTTGAAATCAAACCCAAAATTAAATGAATTTACCCCACTTGTTCTCTCTTGTCCGTTTTCTTCCAATAGTCTGATTTTATAATCCGAAACAGAAAACTTACCTTCTATCAACACTTTTGACGTTCCAGGAACAAGTAAAAAATTAGAACCTAGACCCCAAGAGTTCCAGCTCAGATCAGAAATAGCTTGATAATTTACGTTGTCCTGGAAATTGAACCCAAACAAATTAAATTTACTTCCATTTCTTCCCTTGAAAGTTAATTTCCCATACAAATCGGTAAATCCAAATGGCAGTCCTTCGCCAGTTGTGTCAATGTATGGATACAGCACTTTGGATGATTCATCTAGGTAAGAATGTTTTCCGGTAAGGATAAAAGAAATACTTCCATCACCTTCTTTTTTTGGCTTCATTAACGGACCTTCAATAAGCGCCTTTGCCATAAATGGCGATACCGAAACTCTTCCTTTCAGCCCGTTTGGATTTCCATCTCGAGTGGTAATATCCATAATAGATGAAATTCTTCCTCCGTGTTCAGCATTGAAACCACCAGTATAGATATCTGCATTTCTGATGATTTCTGTTTCAAATACCGAGAAAAACCCAATGGAGTGAAATGGATTGTAAATCACCATTCCGTCCATCATCACTTTGTTTTGGATAGGTGAACCTCCTCTTACATACATTTGTCCTCCCTGGTCTCCTGTGGTAACAACACCAGGAACTGTCTGAAAATAAGTTGCAATATCAGCATCTCCACCAATTGCAGGGATTTGCTTAATGTCATCGCCAGTTGCTTTAATGATTGACATTTTTACCTCTGTTTTCGCCTCTTGCGCTTCTCCATTCACATCAAATACTCTCAATGTTTTGGTATCTTCAATTAGGTAAATATTTTTTGAAATTACTCTGTTTTTGGTAATAGATATTTTCTCTTCAAAATTGACATAAGACAAATTCGACACCGTTAAAACGTATTCTCCAGGAGGAATTTGAGTAATGCTGTAATATCCATTTACATCTGTGGTAATTCCCATGGCTGTGCCTTTTAGCTGCACAGTAGTAAATATTACTGGCTCACCAGATTCTTTGTCATACACAAACCCCTTTACTGTACCAGTCTGGGAATAAGCGCTTAAAGACAGAAAAAGAGAAGCTAGAATTATTAAAAAATTCCTCATTGATTTTAAATTATTTTTTGAAGTGTGAATGTAAGAAAGTTTGGCCGACAATGAAAACGAATAAAACTAATTTTTATACGGTTTAACTTCTTATTGTGTAAGAAAAGATAAGCTCTGTCGCGCCTATTCTTGATTCTACGAATTCTTTGTTTTTAGATTGTTGATTTACTAGTTCAACCGAATTTTCAATCATCGCATTGAGTTGGTTTTGAAAATCGATCAGCTCATCAACTACAATTCCAGCACCATTTAATTTCATGTCGTTTGCTTCCGGGAATTTTTGATGATTGTTTCCAAAAAAAACTGGCAGACCGAAAGTAGCAGGCTCCAAAATATTGTGAAGTGCATTTGTAAATCCGCCTCCCACAAAAGCAGCCGAACCATATTGATATGCATTAGAAAGCAATCCAATATTATCTAAAATCAAGACATCAAAATCTCGTAAATTTACACCTTCTTTCACCTCCGAATATCTAATTATTTCTGTGTCATTCTGAAACAGATTCACAATTCCCTTGATGTGTTTTTCACTGATGTCATGTGGAGCAAAAACTATCTTAAACGAATGAGACAATCCATAAAAAGCCTCAGAAATAATTTCTTCTTCTTTCTCCCAACAACTGCCAGCTAAAAGCGTAAATTTACTTCTACAAAACTCGTCAACAACAGGGTTTTTAATTGCTTTTTGTGATGTTGCAAAAACTCTATCATAACGAGTGTCTCCTACCACAAAACCTTCTACATTATGAGAGTCTAATACTGCTTTAGAAGCTTCATCTTGAACAAAAATTGAAGTTGCTAAAGACAGAATATTCTTGAACCATTTTCCTGTAGGTTTAAAGTAAATTTGACTCTCTCTGAAAGTTGCTGAAATGAGATAGAATGGAATGTTTTTATTTTTTAAAGCTTGAAAAAAACAAGGCCACACTTCGTATTTCACGAAGTATACTTTGGCTAGATCTAACTCCGAAATAAACTTCCTTGCATTAGAATTTGTATCCAAAGGCAAATAGCAAACGTAATCCGCTAATTCGTAATTTTTTTGAGATCGGTATCCCGAAGGAGAGAAAAATGTAACCAGAATAGAAGCCGAAGAAACTTCTTTTTTTATTTTTTCGATAAGGGGACGAGCTTGTTCAAATTCCCCGAGTGATGCACAATGAAACCAATGGATATTTTTTTTATTAGCAAGAGCTGAATTTAGTTTCGTTTGCCAATTTTTTCGCCCTTCTATCCATTGCTTTGCTTTGGGGTTCCAAAGCGAAACAAAACGAATTGCTAACGCATACAAACGGATAGAAATATAATAAAGGAGCTTCATAGGATACAAGATTAATAAAAAAAGAGCGTATCTAACATATAGATACGCTCTTAATTGATTTTGGCTGAAAAAATTAATTCAATAAAAAATCAATTTTCCCTAAACTTTTAGAATTTCGGACACTCAACACTTTGGAATAAGCTAAAATGTTAGAAATTGTAGAGTCACTTACAGGCTGGAAAAACGGCTTAGATTCATTCATGTCAATCAAGAATTGAGAAAGCTTTTTTTCATTTCTATAAAAGTCCGATAAGTCATTTAGAGTAGTCTTTTTATCCATATATTAGGTTTAGTTTTTCTTATAACGGACTCAATTTTGGTTTAGTGTGTCAATCTTGTAAAAAGTTTAAGAATTAAACCTTTTTCCTTTATGTTGGTCTAAGAATTGTAATACGAATAAAAAAACACCACTTGTGAATTTGGACGACCAAGATATACTATCATTATTCTTTACTAAAGGGAAAGAGCAAATAGCTTTTGGCCACTTGGCAAAGAAATACCAAGAGCGAGTGTATTGGCATATTCGTAAAATGGTGATTAACCAAGAAGATGCCAATGATGTGACCCAGAATACTTTTATTAAAATTTGGAAAGGTCTGCCCAATTTCAAGCAAGATTCCAATCTTTTTACTTGGATGTATAGAATTGCAACCAATGAAAGTTTGAATTTTATAAAATCGAATAAAAAACGAGTAGCTCAGTCTATTGATGAATTACAAATTGAAAACAAATCGGAGGAATCCTTATTTACAGGTGACGAAATTGAAGCAAAATTGTATAAAGCAATAGGAACCTTACCCAACAAACAAAAGGCTGTTTTTAATCTGAAATATTTTGAAGAATTAAAATATACCGAAATTGCCGAGGTATTGGGAGGTACAGTTGGCTCACTAAAAGCTTCTTATCACCATGCTCAGAAAAAAATTGAAGCCTTTTTAATAAACAAGGATTGAAAAAAAAACGAATTGCATTAAACCTTTTTGAAAAGCAATTGTCAAAGAACGAGAGAACATGAAAACGAATAACGAACATATAAAAAACAAATTTCCAACATTGGAAAAATTGAAAAAACAAAACGGACTTAAGACTCCCGATGGTTATTTTGATTCGCTTCACTATTCGATTATGAATCAAATAAATGAAACTAAAAAAACCAATTACATTTCATTTTACAAAGTTTTTGGTTACGCTGCTTCAGTAGTAATCCTAGCGGGAATTTTTTCAATATTTTTCTTGGGAGAGAACGACCAACCTCAACTAGGTGAATTTGGAAAACTGACGGTAAGCGAATACTACGAAGAATTTTCTGAGGCTGACTTGGAAATAAATGAGTCGTTGCAATTTGACGAAATGGCAATGAACTAAAACAAAAGAATAAATATTTTTCAAAAAAAACACTACAAACAATGAAAATACTTAAAATCACAGTAATCGCAATTTTTACACTTATTGGAGCCTCCGGAATGGCACAAAAAAATGAAAAACAAAATCAAAGAATTGCTCAAGCTGACAGCATATTGACTGCTCAGCTGGAATTGACAGAAAAAGAACAAGCCGAGTTTTTGCCTGTGTATCACCAGTATATAAAGGATAAGAAAGCGAATAGACTAAAATTTAGACCAAAAAAAGGAAAGGGCTCTAAAAAAATGGAAGAACTGAGCGATGAAGAAATAGAGGCTGTCATTCAAAAAAGATTTGAATTCACCCAAGCTGATTTGAACCTTAAAAAAAGCTATCACGAAAAATTCAAAAAAGTACTTCCGATAAAAAAAGTAGCTAAATTTTACCATGTTGAAAAACGAATTTACCGCAAGGGAAAAGGAAAATACGATTCTGAAGGCGAAAAACGATCCAAAAGATAATCCTCTCATTCGGATGATTTCAAAACCTCTTTGACACAATCAAAGAGGTTTTTTTTTGTGGTCAAAAGGAAAATTAAAATTCGGAAGGATTCAAAAAATAATTTTACTTTTACTTTATGGATAACAAAGAAATTTTTAGAACACTACAAGCCCAAACAACTCCATTCCCTATTGGATTAGAAATTTCTCGTGCCGAAGGTTTGTTTATCTATGACACAAACGGAAAAGCTTATTACGACCTAGTTTCGGGATTGGCGGTCACAAACATTGGACACAGACATCCGAAAGTAATTGAGGCAATAAAAAAACAGCTTAATACACATCTGCATGTAATGCCTTATGGAGAATTTATTCAAACTCCGCAGCTGAAATTAGCAGAAAAACTAAACGAAATACTTCCCGAAAATCTAACTACGAGTTACTTTGTAAACTCTGGAGCAGAAGCTGTGGAAGGCGCCCTTAAATTGGCAAAAAGATACACTGGAAGACAAGAAATAATTGCCTGCCACAAATCGTATCACGGAAGCACCCATGGCGCCTTGAGTGTTTCGGGGAACCCAGTTAAACAATCGGCTTTTAAACCGCTTTTACCAGATGTTAATTTCATTACTTTCAATAAATTAGATGAACTGGATAGAATCACCAAAAACACAGCTTGTGTCATTATTGAAACCGTGCAAGGTGATGCTGGTGTTAGAATTCCTGAATTGTGTTACCTTCAAAAACTAAGAGAAAAATGTACTGAAACTGGCACTCTGTTAATCTTGGATGAAATTCAAACTGGGTTTGGACGAACAGGAAGCTTTTTTGCTTTTGAGCAATATGGAATAGTTCCAGATGTTTTGGTTATTGCTAAAGCCTTGGGCGGAGGAATGCCAATTGGCGCTTTCGTATCGAGTAAAGAAATAATGGATTGCCTAACTCACAATCCGATGCTGGGTCACATTACCACTTTTGGCGGACACCCATTAAATTGTGCTGCAGCAGTTGCGAATATTGATGTAATTCTGGAAGAAAATTTGGTGAAAGAAGTTCATGAAAAAGGAGAGATCATGAAGGAATTGCTTTCTCATTCTTTGGTAAAAGAAATTCGTCAAATAGGATTGATGTTTGCCATAGATCTTGAAACGGAAGAAATAACTCAAAAAGTAGTCGAAAGATGCATGGAAAGAGGAATCATTACCTTTTGGTTTTTGTCGTGTCCAGCGAGTTTTAGGCTAGCTCCACCGCTTACTATTTCATTTGAGGAAATTGAAGAGGTTTGTGGAGTTATTTGTGAGGTTTTTGACGGAATTAATTCTTAAGTCACCCTTCAAGACATTTCGAACAAGTTCGAAACCCTCAGTGTTCTTGAATTGCTCAAGAAAGATAAGCCCATTGACATGAAAACCAAATTAACTTAATCGCGATTCTAATAACAGAATCATCCTGAACTTGATTCAGGATCTCACAGAGAATATTTCACGATTTTGCTTTTGTGTAATTAGAAGGAATAAAAGATTAATCCTCAGCCTCAAGCGCAGCTGCCAATTCATCAGTCATTTCTAGGGTGTGGTACACGACATTTACATCGTCATCCTCTTCCATTTTATCAATTAACTTCAGTACAGCTTTGGCTTTATCTACTTCCAATGTCATGGTAGTTGTAGGAATTCTTTGCAATTCTTGGCTTTTCACCTCAACTTTCATTTCATCCAATTTCTTTTGCATGTCTCCATAGCTGTCAAACGATGTATAAATAAAAACATCTTCTTCTTGAACATCTATCTCTTCCAAACCTGCATCAATCAATTCGAACTCTAGGTCTTCTAGCTCCCAATCTTTCAATAATTCTTTGGCTATGGTAAATACTCCTTTTCTGTCGAACATAAACGAAAGAGAACCGTGAGTTCCCAATTCTCCACCGTATTTACTAAAAACCGCTCGTACATTAGCTACAACTCTATTGTTGTTGTCAGAAGTTGCTTCTACAAACACGGCAATTCCATTGGATGCGTATCCCTCAAAAGTATATTCTACAAGATTTGCCGCATCATCGCCCGAACCTTTTTTGATGGCACGTTCCATGGTATCTTTAGGCATGTTTGCTCCTTTCGCATTCTGGATAGCAACTCTCAAAGCTGGATTCATATCAGGATCGGGACTACCACCATCTCTGGCTGCAATTGTTATTTCCTTGATAATACGCGTAAAGATTTTTCCTCTTTTCGCATCTTTTGCTCCTTTTTTGTGCTTAATGGATGACCATTTACTGTGTCCTGACATCTTTGTATTTATTTGTAATCTGACATTGGTCAGAATGTGAATAATCCCTTATCTTTGGGCTGTAAAGTTACAAAAATCAGTCTGAAAAAGAAAATGATTTTTTTGAAACAAAACTAAATGAAGAAACCAAAAAATATTGTGATTTTCGTTTCCGGAAACGGAAGTAACATGAGTAACCTCATCACTCACTTTGAAGGAAGAACTGACGGAAATATTGAAGCTGTTTTTTCGAACAAAAAAGAGTGCTTAGGAATTGAAAATGCTCAAAAAATGGGTGTAAACACTGTCGTGTTCTCTAAACAAGAATTGGAAGAAGGAAATGTGGCTGAACTTGTACAACTTTTGAATGCCGATTTAATTGTTTTAGCTGGTTTTCTGTTAAAAATACCGAAGGAGTTTACTTCACAATTTGAAAATAAAATAGTGAATGTTCATCCATCCTTGCTCCCAAAATTTGGCGGAAAAGGAATGTACGGAAGACATGTGCACCAAGCGGTTATTGAAGCTAGCGAAACAAAATCCGGTATAAGCTTTCATTACGTAAACGAAAACTACGATGAAGGAAATCTTATTGCTCAATTTGAGTGCTCGATTGACCCAACCGACACTATTGAAGATTTACAGAAGAAAATTCAGGAACTAGAGCGCAAGCACTTTCCCGAAGTGTTAGAAAAACTAATTGCCCAATGAGTCAAATAAAAATGTACACCGATGGTTCTGCTCTTGGAAACCCTGGTCCGGGTGGCTACGGAATTGTGCTAATGGCCGGAAAACATTACAAAGAATTTAAGCAAGGTTATCAATACACAACGAACAACAGGATGGAATTGTTGAGTGTGATTGTGGGTCTGGAAAAACTAAAAAAACCAGGATATTCAGTTACTATATACTCTGACAGTAAATATGTGGTAGATGCCGTAGAAAAAAAATGGGTTTTTGGATGGGTAAAGAAAAATTTTAAAGGAAAGAAAAATGCTGATTTGTGGAAACGTTTCTTGGAAATCTACCCAAAACATGATGTGAAATTTGTGTGGGTAA
This sequence comes from Crocinitomicaceae bacterium, assembly GCA_024639505.1. Lineage (GTDB taxonomy): Bacteria > Bacteroidota > Bacteroidia > Flavobacteriales_D > CAJJDF01 > CAJJDF01. The sequence continues at coordinate 12,924 of JAHEIE010000119.1, read as the reverse complement.
AAGGACATGCGGGAAACAAATACAACGAAGTGTGTGATCAACTTGCTGTTGCAGCTGCCAATGGAAAGGACTTACCTATTGACCAAGGATATGAAGATTCTCAAAAGGAAGAGAAAGGATTGTTTTAACAGATTGTGATTTCGTAAGTCTCCCTTCGATTCTGAAGCTATCGCTCTAACTCAGGGTTCAGTTTTTTTACAAAAACACACAACTGTGATTCTTGCGAAAGCGAGAATCTTAACACAAAAAATTTCAAGTATTTAATAAAACAGAAGTGATTATAAGCCAGATTCAGAATTTGATATTTCATAACAACATCAGAATCTGTTTTTAGATTCCGCATCAAGTGCGGAATGACCAATGAAAAGTTGGAAGTAAATAATTAGTAACCCAGTTTCAATCTCACTTTTCCCAAAACTTCATTAGCAATTTTCGTTGCTTTTTTGGCTCCAATTTGCAATTGTTCTTCTATCAAATGTGGGTTCTCGATGTAGTAGTTGAACTTTTCTCTTTCTTCTTTATACTTTTCTACAATTAATTCAAAAAGAGCTTGTTTGGCATGACCGTATCCGTAATTTCCTGCTAAATAATTTTTCCTCATTTCAGCAGTTTGTTCTTCGGTTGCAAGTAGTTTGTACAAAGCAAAACAATTGCAAGTATCCGGATTTTTAGGATCTTCGAGCGGTGTACTATCCGTCTCAATCCCCATTATTTGTTTTCTCAATTTCTTATCTGGTAGAAACAAATTGATAATATTTCCTTGAGATTTGCTCATTTTCCCTCCGTTGGTTCCAGGAATCAACTGAGTATTTTCTTGAATTTTTGGTTCAGGTAGTACTAGAGTTTCGCCCATCAAATTATTGAATCTACTTGCAACATCTCTTGTCATTTCTATGTGCTGAAGTTGATCTTTTCCAACAGGAATCACTTCTGATTCGTACAACAAAATATCCGCTGCCATAAGCATTGGATAATCAAACAATCCGGCATTCACATCATCCAACCTGTCAGCTTTATCTTTGAAAGAGTGAGCTAGTTTTAATCTTTGGTAAGGAAAAAAGCAATTGAGATACCAAGTTAATTCTGTTACTTGTGGAATATCACTTTGACGATAAAATACAGTTTTATTTACATCCAGACCAAAAGCCAACCAAGCTGCAGCAGTCTGCAACGTGTTGTTTTTCAACTCTTCTCCGTTTTTTATTTGGGTAAGCGTGTGTAGATTTGCAATAAACAAAAATGATTCGTTCTCCTCATTTTTCGCCATTTCAATAGCCGGAATAATTGCCCCCAACAAATTTCCAAGGTGAGGTGTTCCTGTGCTTTGTATTCCTGTAAGTATTCTTGCCATTTTGGTAATATGAATTTTTCAATTCAAAGTAACTAAATTTTTATCGGATGTCCCTTCTTTTAATCCTGAATTTCGATTAAATACTCGGTTTTTAAGAAGGACTTGACCTCTTCAAAATAAGAATTAATTTGAGTAAGGCTGTCTCTTTTCACATATCGCTTTTTCAAATTCGCGTCCAATTCTCTCAAAAATTTAGGGAGTTTTTTAATCCCAACAGCTTCGCAACTACCAATTAATTTATGACTCAATTGCTTGGCATTCAGATAATCTTTTGCTTCAATGTAAAGGTTCATCAACACGAAATCCTTTTCGGCATTATATAGAAAAATCTGAAGGGCTTGGGCAAATATATCGCCTCCCAATTCTTTTTCGAGTTTTTTATTAATCATTTAAAAACACTGAATTAATCTATTCGTGTATTGGAAGTAAGGAAAATCTCACTTACCTTTTTCTTGTATTTTCTAGATAAAGGAACTGAAACATCTCTTACTTTTAACTCCTGAGAATTAATTTTTGTAACTTTTCTAATATTGATAATATAAGACCTGTGAACTCTCACAAAAACTTCTGGGTCCAATTCACTTTCTATTTGCTTTAAAATCCCTGTTGTTGTAATTTTTCCATCGATAGTGTGATATGTTATGTAACTACTCGATCCCTCAATAAAAATAATATTGCTATAAAGGAGCTTGAAGGTTTCTCGATTTTTTTTAATGAAAATAAACTCATCCACAGTGTCAGCCTTGTGACTTCGACCTTTTACACTTGCCAATCTTCTTTCTACTTTATCCGTTGCCTCAACCAAACGCTTTAAGTCAACTGGCTTTACAATATAATCAATAGCATCAATTTCGAAAGCTTTTATGGCATGTTTTGTCTGAGATGTTATGAAAATAACCATCGGTTTTGAGGTCAGTTTTTGAAACATATCCATACCACTTTCATAGGGCATTTCTATGTCCAGAAGAATAAGATCAACATCTCTATTCTCTAGCAGTTCTCTTGCTTCTAGCGCATTAGAACATGACTTAATTAATTTGAGTGCTGGGTTTTTCTTTACTAGATTAGTCAGAATAAACCTTGAAGTTTCATCGTCATCCACAATAATGCATGAGATTGGTTGATTCATTGGTTTTTTAGTTTTTTCATTGAGTTGTAAAACTACAAAAAAAGAATTAGAATTCTTCTTGTACGAAATTCATTTTTTATACAACGTAAACTCAACAGTAAGACTGTTCTGAGCATACAATACTTCCCAATTATTTTCTAATTCTATGATTTCTTCGGGAGTAAATTCATTCACTACATTGGAATATAGAACAATTTTTTGGCTATTCATGTCAACCTCAGGAAAAGTCCATTCATCTTCCGACAAATCCAAATATTTTTGAGGATAGGCACCAGGAAAATCAAATCCAACTTGTTGCTTATCTATTCCATTTTCGTCCATAAATCGAATCATATTGGAACGAAGTTGATAATAAGGAAAGTGACCCAGTGTCGAGTCCCAACCTTGTGATATTTCTCTTGGGTAAACCCAAAAACTTCCGCTAAACAATCCAATCACAGCCACAGAAATACCGACCTTTTTCCATCTTAAATTCTTATTTATCTCCAGTAATAAATATAAACTCACTAAAGAAAAAGCAATGTAAACTGGCATGAAATAACGATGACCTTTTAGGTCTACGTACAATATCGCAGGAATGGACAAAAATCCAATTATTAGCGCAAACAACAAAACCAATTGCCTAAACTTTTGATTTCCTTTGACTGACTTGAATCCAACTAAAAAGAAAACTATTCCTGTAATTATCCATAAAAACACTCTTCCAAAATCTACAATTCTCCAACCGTAAATAAGCGCATTCTTTAGCATTCCTTTTGCACTTTCTTTTTCAAAAAACACAGCCCAAGGAGAGTTTTCGTGGTAACCTATCCATCCTTTTTCTGCGTAATGATAATAGCTAAAAGAAAGAAAAACAAGCGCTGCCGGAATATATGGAATCCCTGTTTTTATGATGTAAATCCCTTTATTCTTAATCTGGGTTAGATTCCAAAACCACACTACTTCGAAAATAAAAAGCGGTACCGTCAGAATCATTCCTCTCAAACTGATTAAAAACAAACAACTAAAGGCAAGTGCAATAAACCATTTATTTTGCCGCAGAATTGAATTGACAGCAAATAAAAAGAAGAAAAGCAAAGGAACATCAGGAGAAACTAAGGAGATTTGGCTCAGAATTGTAGTGTCTAACAAGACAATAAGCATAACCCATTTTACATTTTTTCTTTGAAAAAAATAAACCGCTAAAGAATACAACTGCCACGTTATTCCTATTGCAAACGGAAGAACTAGCAAGTGACTAATCCATAATGATTTTCCAAAAACTGTCCATATTAAGGCCAGTAAATAACCAAAAGTGGGAATGTGGCCGCTATCTATTTCATTGGGCAAAAACTGCAATTGGAGATTGTTTTCATAATAAAACATCGCATGTTTTGCACCCAACTGAACGGTATCCCAGAAGAAAATATGATCCATTGAAACTAACACTAAAACAGTGACCGCCAACGCAGAAAATAGAAATTCCCAGTATGATTGTGCAAGCTTCTTCATGTTATACTTTTTCAAATATTTTAACTTTTATCGAATTCACCTCTAACTCAGTTTTGTATTTATTCCAAATATAAATTTTTACACCATCTCTTGAGTTTCTGATGTTAGGAGTCATATAAGTTGCTGTAAATTTAGACTCTTTTTCTCCCATCGAAATCTCCTTTCTGATTTGCGAACTAAAGTAACCATAAGCTCCTTCTTTTCGGTTTATGTGAGTAATGAGCAATGGCATTTTCAAAGAATCTATCTCGGGATATTCTTGAAACTGAACTTCCACTTCTATCCAAATGTGATCTTCGTTTGTGAGTTCCCCATAAGCGGTTTCGAAACTTGGCGAAAATTCAATTTCAGAATCGAGTTCAAAAGGAAAGTTTTGAACTAATTGTTCCGACACTAGTTTATATTCTTCCCTATTATTAAAGTCGTGAGAGCCATTAAAATTTCGAAATACAGAGAGTAACTCTCGGTCGGAATTGGTTGCCGTTGTTTTTAAAAATGTTGCGAAATAATACTCTTTTGTCATTCGGTATGGTTCCAAAATTCCGGCTCTCAATTGCCACCACTGAAACTGATTCAGAAAAACTGACATCAGTACAAAAACCGACACAATTCCTTTTAGAATATTTTTCTGTTTGGAAACAAATTGGACGAAAAAACCGAGCGACACAGCAAGAATTGGATACACCGTGATGAGTGGTCTGTTGGAAAAAGCTGCACCGTACCACCACTCTGTCCAGCTAAAAATGATGTAGGCGGTAAAAATAAAATAAAGAAAAAAAGACAACGCTACTTCCTTCTTTTTCTTGAAAAAGAAATAAAAACCAATGAGCGACAAGATCATAACTGGAGTATAGATAAACCAGCCCTTTTTGAAACTAAAAAGAGATTCGAAAATATAGGGAGAAGTGACATCTAAACCTACTCCTGGATTGATGTAACTGTCATAAAACAAAGAGCCTGTGCGGACAAACCAATAACTCATTTGTGGCAATGCAATGAGCAAGCACAGGGCAAACATCCCGATAAATTGAACTTTATATTGGAGTAATAATCTCCATTTTCTCGCAAAAGATTCTTTGTTGTAAACTCCATAAAAAAGAGGAAGAAAAAGGATTAGAATTTCGCTAGGCTTCACCAGAGACATAAAAGTTACTGAAGCGCCAATCATCAATAAATTGATAATTTTTTGAGTGTTATGCCATTGAATTGTATTCCAAATTAAGACGGCTACAAAGAAAAACAAGACGTTTACCGTTTCTAAGTTTTTGAGTGTAAGATGATGCGAATAATTGGTTCCTAAAACAATTATTACCAAAACAATAGCTGAAGTTTTTTCTGTAAAAAAATGAAGAAGTGTTTTTCGTAAGTAAAACAAACCGAGAAACGTATAAAACAAACCTCCTAAAACCAATGCATATTGATAGGGCTCACTGAATCCATCCATGGGATATCCCAGCAAAAACGCTGATCCATGTCCCAAAAGAAAGAAAGGCAGAAACAACATTGCCATCCCCAAAAGAAAGAAGTACATTGGTTTTCCATCGGGTGTACTCGATATCTGGTACAATGTATCTGTCAGTTGTTTTTCCTCATTTACTTTCTCTATCCACTGCCTATTTTCCATAAGCGGATCGTCATAAATAAATGTCGCTGGCAAAGGCAAATAATAACCCAAGACATCCCAAGATGTTTCTTTTTCGGAAACATTTCCTAGTCTAAAAACTAAAATAGTGAGGCAAATCACCAAAAGAATTGTAGATGAAAAGGAAGATTTTAAAACGGTAAATACTGGATTCATTTTAGCCATTAATTAGCCACTAACTTACAAGAATTTATTCGTTCCTTATTCTTATTTCATAAAAAGAATTTTGCTCACTTGCTTGGATGCGCCTTCAGGCGAAGTCATAAAAACCAAATAAACACCAGAACCTACTCGTTCCCCGCTCAGATTGTTTCCTTCCCAAATAGCCTGACCTCCAATAGATTTTGTGGTGAAAACAACATTTCCAGAAATGTCTGTGATACGCACGTCAGAATCTGCTGGCAATCCTTTTACGGCAATTTTCCCTTGGTAACCAGGAGGAACTGGATTGGGATATGCATACACATCACCAAAAGCAGGAATCCCTTCGGTCGCTTCGCCTTTGTAAGAAATAAGACCTTTGTCGGTTGAGATAAAAACTTCACCAGTTTCTCCGTCTATTGCTATATCATGTATATTATTTGAAAGTAACGGACTGTTTTCCTCTGTAAATCCAAGCTCCTGACTAGTTCCATCAGGAGACAATACGAATATTCCTGAACCTTCGGTTCCTATCCACTTTCTGTTTCCTCCATCAATTGTAATACAAGTTACTCTTTCGCTCTCAAGAAGTAATTCTACATTTCCGTCCAGCGTTACTTTTATTTTTTGAACCTCAAAACTAGGGGCAGTAAAAAGCTCGGAAGGAGAATAATAAACATAAATACCTTCATCGGTTCCAATCCACATTTCACCATCCTGATCTTCGGTAATGCAAATTGGTGTAGAGTTTAGGCTTCCGTTTGCTTCACCGTTTGCAATTTGTTTGTATCGGTCATCCGTTTCATCAAGTGGAGTTCCGTTGTCGTTATAAACCAAAACTTTATAATCCTTAAACACCATCCATTTAAAACCATTTTCTGAATCTACTGTAATAGAAGCGGCAACTCTATTCTGAAAATCTGAGCCACAGAAAAAGGATTTCCAAATACCACTTTTTGTTTTCATCACAAGAGGGTTCTTCACCCAGGAATTAGCTAGCCACAGGTTTTCATCCTCATCAAATGCTCCATCCTTAACTGCAATCCTATCATTGTGCGAAGTACTGATGCGCAATTCCGAATTATTGGTGTCGTAGGCAGCTCCTACCTGATTATTTTGAAGTTCTGCAACTCCCTTTGCCGAAAACGAGCAAACATATCCTTTGGTAGGTTCTTTTGGATTTACAACCATACCCACAAAGTCATTTACACTTCCATTGCTAAAATTGTATCCATCATACTGATAGGCAGGGTTATAAATTTGCCATTTATCCTCTCGGATATCATAGTGAAATGCTCCGTCATTGCTGTAGGTTTTATTCCAACCTCCGCCTACCAGTGAGCCAGTTGATCCCCATAAATTTCCATCTTCAACCTCTATATCCAATACATTCGTGCTATACATGAACTCTGGAGTTTGCCATTTTGCTTCAAAATTATTTTTGAATCTTACAGTAGCATTTTGTTTGTCGGCAATATAAAAATAGGTTCCATCAAAGGTAATATTGTTGCATCTTGGTTTCCAATACCCATCGTAATTGGTCATAGTTTGAACTAAATTTAATGCTGTATCAAATGCATATATTGTATCCAGATGATTAACCATGAGCATTCCGTTTGTTGCAGAAACAGAAGTAATAACTCTGCCGCTGTAGTTTTGTAATGCATTCCAATTGCCGTTGCGATTGACATACACCGAGTCAGAAGAGGCGGACTGAGCAACATTCATAATTAACGTGTTTTGTGTTCCTCCCACTTGTTTCACTTCATTATTGAAATTCGGAAAAGCGGTGATTTTTGTCCACGAATTAAAGTCAGTAAGAAAAGCACTGGACTCACTTGCAGAATACAATCCAATTTCGGTTGCTAAGTAAATTATTCCATTTTGATTGATAAGTTGATTCACTCGAATTTGAGATCCTCCGGGCCCCATAATGTAAGTATCTTTCACTTCTTTTTTCTTGATATTGTAGACAACAACACCAAATCCACAAGAAAAATATGTAAAATCTCCTTTGGAATAAATGTGATTAATTTTTTTGTCACCTGTCACATTACTTTCTCTAATCTGAAATAGATTGTAGGTTTGATTCCCTTGAATCATATCAATATTTCCGTTTTCGTAACCAATCAGTAAAGCGTCATTTTGATTGTTATAGCCTACTGCCGACAAACCTATATCTGACAATGCATCTACCTCCGTTAATCGCTCAATTGTATTTTCATTATAATCGTGAATAATCAATGCATTTGCAGTAATTCCGTATGCAATTCCTTGGTGGTATGTAATATCAATCACATTATTAAACGGAAAGTAACTTTTCCATTTTCCTATAGCAACGCCTTGCGCAAATTGAGTGAATGAGGCGATTACAAAAACAAGGCTGTAAACTATTTTTAGTTTCATAAGAGAGATTTGATTGTGAACGAAAAACAAATATATTCTATTGTTCGTTGAGCATATTTATGGCAATCCAGCTCATTAATCCTACTCCAAGTTCGAGAGAACTTTCATTTACATTAAAAGTAGAAGTGTGGAGTCCAGAACTTTCGCCTGTTCCTAGTCTGTAAAAACAACCCTTCATGGATTGAGTGTAATAAGAAAAATCTTCTCCCGTCATTCTCAAATCCAAATCCACAACATTTTCTTTTCCTAAGTAAACAATCGCAGCTTGTTTAGCTATTCGAGTTGTTTCTTCATTGTTTTTCAAAAAAGGATATCCTTTTCTTACTTCAAACTCGCAAGTTCCTCCCATTGATTGAGCAATTCCCTGTGCAAGTGCAATCATTTTTTGATGAGCTTCGGTTCTCCATTCCTCATTCATTGTTCTGAAAGTACCTTCAATTTTTACTTCATCAGGAATAATGTTGGTAGCGCCACCCGTGGTATTTATTTTTCCGAATGACAAAACACTAGGAATATCAGGCTTTGCATGTCTGCTGACTATGGTTTGCAACGAACTAATTATTTCGCAAGCAATAAGAACTGTATCTGTAAATTTGTGTGGAAGTGCAGCATGTCCGCCTTTTCCTTTTACAGTTACGTATAACTCATCACAAGAAGCCATGTACATTCCGGGACGAAAACCGACTTTACCGGCAGGTAAATCAGGAAAAACGTGTTGTCCCAAAATAGCAGACGGTGAAGGGTTTTCCAATACACCTTCTTTAATCATTAAAGAAGCGCCTCCTGGCAATTTTTCCTCTCCAGGTTGAAAAATTAATTTGATAGAACCTTCAAAGTCATTCGTTAATTTACTCAAAACTGCAGCTACACCTAAGAGTGAAGCGGAGTGAACATCGTGACCACAAGCATGCATTACTCCTTCGTTTATTGATTTGTAATCAAAGTTGTTTTCTTCCAGAATTGGCAAAGCATCCATATCGGCTCTCAATGCAATTACTTTGGATTCGGGATTTTTACCTTTTATTATACCTACTACTCCAGTTTTTACAATCCCCGAAGTAAATTCAATTCCAAGCTCGGTCAGTTTTTTCTGAATGTATTCGGAAGTATTTAATTCTTCAAATGAAAGTTCGGGATGCTGATGAAGCCAACGTCTATTTTCCAGAACGATTGACCTGTTTTCAGCTGTGATAGCTTTAATTTTTTCTAAAATCTGACTTTCCATTACTTCCCAAAATATAATTTAAATCCACTCACGATTAACTTGATAGAAATAAGCAACATTATTACTCCAAACACCATTCGAACAATATTTTGATCTAATTTATGAGCCAGTTTTGCACCAAAAAAACCTCCTACAACAAATGTGGCAGCAATAATCCCAGCTACTTTCAAATCTACATTTCCAGCTTTGTAATAGTGCATAAATGCCAGTATTCCGATGGGAGGAAGCATTAAGGCAAGGCTTGTTCCTTGGGCTTGAATTTGAGTTAACCCCACCAAATATATAAGGCCAGGGACGATAATTATTCCTCCGCCAATCCCTATAAAGCCAGACAATATTCCTGCTGTAATTCCTATTAGGATAAGAACAATAATAGTTTGAAAATCAATTGTCATAAAATTGTTTTTGTATTAAAAATCCAAAGATAACGAAAAGTAACTGATACGTCCTTGATTGACTCCATCCTCGATTCCCCAAGACCAATCATACCTCACAAAATATCCAAACACTTCGGCTCTTAGTCCTAAACCATATCCAAAAATAATAGGCTCTCTTTGGTTTTCAATTATCACGGTAATGGGTTTTTGCGAAACTTCTCTTTTGTTGAAAGAGTTCTCTATAGAGTATGGATTGGGACCTGTCCAGGCTGTTCCGGCATCTGCAAAAGCAACCATCTGAAAGGAAGCTAAGAACTTACTTTCGACAGGATATTGACTAAAGTATCGAAATAAAGGCCATCTTAATTCAGTATTTACAACAGCAAAGCTATTTCCAAATCGAGTATTTTGAATAAAACCTCGCATTGGAGTTGCAATAGTTTGAAAAGCAAATCCCTCATCCGTTGGAATAATATTATCGTTATTGAATTGCGGATTGAACCCTCCATCTACTCCACCCATGTAATACACAAGTTTTCTGTTTCCGAAAGAGGTGCTAGTGGCCAAACGAGAAGCAAAAGTCAATTCTCTATGAATTTTTTGATAGTTTCGAATGTCTGCTCCCAGCACAAAAAAATCAGTTTGTTCTTGGTCTAATTCATTGTAGAACTCGCCAAACAATTTGAGCCTCGTTCCTTCATATAAATTTATTCCTCGATTAAAAGTATTATCAAAAACGTATTCTAATTTAACTCCTCCCATGTTTCGGAATTCGTCTTGGGATTCTAGGCTGGCTCTGTTCACAGAAGAAACAACTGTCATGTCATTTCTTAAATTAAAAGTTAACCCAATGGAAGAAACTTCGGAAAAGGGATATTTCAACCTATACTTTAGCTCATGAATCATTGTTCTTACTGGATAAACTCCATTGTCGCTGGTGTAAACCTGCCTTGTAAACATGTACTTTTTATCAATCCTTTGCGATAAATCTTCGAAGGCTATAAGGTAATCATTGTCCCTAAGGTTAAAACTTAAATTCACTCCGCCAATCAGTCGATAGTCTTCCATCAAATCTTTTATTTGAATCATATTAAATACATTCACATTTGGATTATTAAACGAGGGCTGAGAAGCATTAAAAACCTGATAACTATTATTTATAAAGTTGTTATCCAATTGGCTCACGACTTCATCTACGGTAAAATTGACAGTGTATAATTTGCGGGTTGGAAGTTCAAATTTGGAAGTTACTACAGATTTTTTGGTCGAAATTGAATTGGTTGGATTCATAAAAACCATTTCGTTCTCATCTTTCGTCTTTGTTTCAGTTTTTTCAACTTGAATTATCTCCCTTTCTTTCTCTTTTTCCTTCTCCTCGTTTTGAAACTGATAATTCTTTGTTTTAATTTTTTTGTCGTTTGATGGAATTGGGCTTACAGAAATAATTTCTGCAGTACTTTGTTTTTTATTTTTCCAAAATTCATCCGATTTGTTTTCAAATTCGGAAGGGGATATGATACTAGATATCATTCTATCCCTGGTTGCATCTCCTTTGTAAATCTTGTACTCTCCGTTTTCATACACCAACATCGCAACTTGCTTGGTAAGTGGCTCGTAATCCAGTTGTGTAATACTTCTTTTATAATTGGTAAGCGGTGTAGTTCTAGAAAAATAACGGTAAGAAATAACTGTATCTACAGAGCTAATGGTGCTATCAAAAACAGCCAAATACCTGTTTTGAATTCCATTTTCATTCGCCAAATAGGTATATTCTTTATCTTTAAGTTCGAAAGGATAGTACTCATTTACATTTGAAGTATTGGTCACCCTTTTTAGTCTTCTTTGAAACTTATTTGTAAGGTCATAAATAAAAATATCGAACGATTGATCATTTGGTATTTTATCTTCTTTTCCATACAATGAGTCCGTTTTGCGGTTAGAAGAAAATATAACTTTAGAGGAGTTTTCTATAAAAGATGGATGTATTTCATCGTAAAAATCATCCGTTAATTTCAAATATCCATTCCCTAAAATGGTATACAAAAACAAGTCTGTTTTGCCGTTTTGAATCCCAGAAAAAACAAACTGGGTTCCAGTATGATTATAATTAAAACTAGTTATTTTATCCATTTTTTGCACCTGTAGTTTGGATTTCTTTTTGGAATCACAATCAAAGAAATTAAAAAATACAGCTCCCTCTCTTTCTTCAATAAAAGCCAAAATTTCACCATTCGGATGCCAATCAATCAAAGGAAAAGACTTATCCTCTTTCCTTTCAATTTTATATCCTTTCTTCAGAACTTTGGTATATTTATTGGTTTCGATGTCATAAATCCACAAGTAATAACGACCCAATTCATTTGTTGAATAAGCTATCTTTTTTCCGTCTGGACTAATTCTAATCTGAGTAATATCTCCTTTTCTTTTTCTGTATTTCAGTTCAATTTGCTCCTGGCTAGGCAATTTCTTTACCTTTTCCTCTTTTGAAAACTGATTTTTGTAGTACTTCACCATATCAGCGTTGAGCACTTTAGTAGATTTTCCGAGAACAAAACGAAAACTAGACTCAAAACTCCTAGAAATACTTACCAGATAAATTATTTGAGGAATTACCTCCTTGCCGTACACCTGAGCGATGTAATTCCAAAGTGCGTGTCCAGCATATCTTGCTTGGTGACTTCTTATCCTTCCCAGACTTGAGAATTCATCGTTCAAAATATTGTCTCGCACAATTCCATTCACGTCCTCATTCCAATCATCAGAATTATACGAATAAAGTCCTTCAGTAAACCAATTTGGCAAATCAATTTTAGCCGAACCTCGCACCACCTGCTTCCAATTACCTTGATACACCATCTTATTCACCAGCACTTCGCTTAAGCTAGCTCTTATTTGTTTATCCAACGAAGCGTGAGTTTCTTCAAAATAGATGAACATTTTATTTCCCAAGATGTTGTTTTTCCCTCCCACGTTAGAAGTCACATCATTGGAAAGACCAATGTTACTTTGTCTAAAATCCGATTGGCGATTGAACACCAGAATATCCAATTTTCCATCCAGTTCAGTCTCAAAGAAACCCTCTAATTCCTGCAAATTTTTATGAACAGATTTGGCTACATACTCAGCATGTTCCTGACCATTGCCGTAAAAAAAAACTCGAAA
>JAHEIE010000057.1:12806-16408 GCA_024639505.1 Crocinitomicaceae bacterium | reverse complement strand
TAGGCGATGGACATGGTTTACTGTAAGATACCGAAACTGAATTATTCACTGAACCACATTGATTTGTTACAGTAGCCAATAATGTATTTGACCCAATTGATAAATTCATTGTTCCCGAAAACTTGCTCGTTCTTGTATCGTAATTGAAGGAAATTGGATTTCCGTTTTGAGAAAGTGTGATTTGATTTTTTGACGAAACTCCGCTTACAAAACCTTTAAAGTTTACTTGATTTGTTGTGTAGCTCATCCCATTCATTGGAGCAGAAATATTAACCGTTGGAAGGGGACATCTGTAAGATACTGTTGTATTCGAAATATCTGTTCCACAGTTGTTGGATACAATTAATTCTATAGAATTACTACCCGACATCAGCGAAATATTCGCTGTAACAAGTCCTGATGAAGCATTAAAACTACTATTAACTCTATTTCCGTTAACCTTCAGTTGAACCTGAGAAGCCGACTGAATATTAGTTACAACTCCCGAAAAGGAAACAGTTTGCGTGCTCAAATTCATTCCATTTCTTGGACTCGTTATAGAAGCTGTTGGTTTTGGGCAGGCCTTTTTGTAGTTTATGCTTATTGACTTAGAATCTGTTCCGCAACTTGTAGTTGCCATTACCAAGATCGTGTTATTTCCTTCTCTCAAATTTAATCCAGCGTTATACATTTGAGTCTGAGAATTCCAAGAAAAAGGCTGTCTCATCCCATTCAACTGAACACTCATATTTGATTGAGAATTAAGATTCAAAGCAGTTCCTGTTAAGGTAATAAAGCTATTTCCAACTGAGCTTCCGTTTCCTTGTGAAGTAATCGTCACGAATGGCGGAGGACAAGGCTGATTGTAGAGCACAGAAATAGTTTTAGAATCTGTTCCGCAATTCGTATTTGCCGTTACCGTAATTGTGTTTTGTCCTGGTCTTAATGTCCCAATTAAAGCAAAATTTCCATTAGAATTAAATGTAAATGGTACACTAAATCCGTTAACAAGAACTCTCACCTGATTTTTTAATGTCACATTCGTTGCATTTCCCTGAAGAGATAAGTTTGGAGAATTAATTGTTGCTCCATTATTTGGATTAGAAATAAACACCAATGGCGAAGGACAATTATAAATAACTTGTTCCTGATCTTCATCCGAACCACAAGAATTTGAGGCAGTTAGAATTATAATATTCGTTCCCAAGTTCAAATTCAATGTAGCCAACACATCTCCGTTTGCATTATTGAACCTAAACGGAACTGAATACCCATTCAAAAACAACTGAATATCTGAACTATTCGAAACATTTGTCACAGAACCTTCAAAGTTAATTATAGAATTCGCTGTAGTTTGATTCAGAGTAGGCTCCGTAATCATTGCAATTGGCAAATAGCAAGGCTCTTCGTTTTCCCAAACAATTGTTTTTGTATCTGTTCCGCAATCATTTGTAACCGTTATGGTAAGTTCATTGTTGCCTATTACAGGCTTCAAACTTCCAGAAATATTTGAGTTAGAAAAAGAAAAAGGAATGGTAGTTCCATTTAGCTTCACTTCAACTTGGGTTTTGTTTTGAATATGTTGGGTAGTAGCTTTAAAAGTAGTAGAAACACCTTCCGATTTAATTCCTTGTGCCGGAGTTAAAATTGACACAGAAGGAGATACACAATAGTATACAATTCTCTTAGTAACAGTTGTATCGCCACATTTGTTAGTTACTTTCACCGAAATAGTATTCACACCAACATTTAAAAGTAATTCTGCTGATAAGCGATTTGAGTATTCATCAAATTGATGAGCAGCAATTTCATTATTCAATTGCACTTCTATACTTCCTTCTTGCAGTCTCAGCACCTCTGCTTGCAACTGAATTTCTTTTGCCGAAACTGAATCTTCTGCAGGTTGCAAAAATGTAAGCTCTGCCTTTGGGCAAAAGTTTGGATTGTAAATTACAATCACGCTATCTATTGTTTCTCCGCATCCGTTGGTTGCTAGGTAATAAATTTTATTTCTTCCTTCAACTAAGCTTACTGTTCCCACAACATAATCTGTGTTGGGATTGTAAATAGTTTGTTCGATTTGGTAATTTGCGACCAGCATCACATCGTTGTTCGATTTAATTTTGGAAACGCGCGCTCTTACTTCCAACAGTTTCTCATTTACTTCATAAATTTCGGGTAAATCAGAAATCTGCAAATAAGGAGGAGGACAGTTTCTCGAAGTTGTAGTAGTTGAGCTTTCATCGCCTCTAAAAATATTCCATCTTAAAAAAACGGAGGAATAATGATACTTGTCGTTGTCTCCCCATTGCAAAAATTGGGTTCCTGCTTGCTCTATTCCATCAAATTTATCGCGGAGCGTAAAGGTAACTCTGTGCTCAAATCCAACGGACCATTGAGGAGAAAATTGATACCCTAATCCAATTCCTAAAGATGGCATCACTCTTACGGATTTGTCTTCACTAAATGGAGCAAAAGATTCATAATCTCCATCTTGTAAATTTCTAAAATCTGATTTTGTGGCACTTGCAGTATCAATCGATGAAAAATCATACATTTTATCAAAACTTTGTCCCTCTGGGGTATACAACAAATCAGTTTTTGTGCGGTAATCCGTAATACCAATTCCTCCAAATACCGACAGTAAAATTCCTGTTTTTTCTCTCAAAGCATGGAAGTTAATCACTGCTTCCAATGAAAAATCGTGAAGTGCAGTTTCTGTATTCAAAAACAACAAGCCTTGTGTAGCTTTGTAATTGGTTGGGTTTTGAGCATAAATCGAATTGTCATCAATACTTGCCGAATCCGTTAACGAAAGGTTTTGACCAAATGTTTTCCCTTTCATATATCTAAACCTAAGGTCTACGCTCCAAAATTTTCCTTGAGATTCATAAATTCCTTTTCCTAATGTGAATCCGTAACCAAATCCAGGTCGATCCAGCTGAACGTCACCATCTTGCCACACTCCTCCCATATTAAATCCAAGATTCCATTTGGTATCTCGCTCGGGATTAGTGAATTGCGCTGTTGCTGCAGTTGACAAAACAAGAAAAAATAAGAGGGCAAGTTTGATAGGTAAAGTTGTTTTCATCTGGTTATGTTTTGATTATTTTCTATACAAGGCTATAATTGTGCCAAAAATAAGTTATCTCTAAATATACGGTGATTCTTAAAAATTGATTTCGAATTATTTTATAGTAAGTAAGAATTCCAAAGTATCTACTCCATCTGCGTAGTCATAAACTTCGGGGCATTGGGCTTTACCAAAAGGAACAAACTGAGAACCTACAACACATTGTATCGATTCTTTTTCATTTTCTAGCCTCTCGGTTACTTTTTGGATAGAATCGTAAAACTCATAATTGAGAACGCTCAATGGTGAATGCAACGCTTCATCTTCTTTTAGAAGCAGGAATCCATTTTCTAGAAGCTCCACTTGGTTCATTAAATAAACAGCTTTGTTGTAATCGTAGTTATTTGCATACTTATTATGATTCACAATCTCCTGATAGGGATAAAATGCTTTGAAAAGCTTGTCCAAATCGAAGCCAGTTGGGACAAATATTTTAGTCACATTTCTACATCCTTTTCCAAAATACAAAAACACATCTTCCGCAAAAGCA
>JAHEIE010000057.1:0-12796 GCA_024639505.1 Crocinitomicaceae bacterium | reverse complement strand
CTCGGTTTCACTTCCATGAAAAACTGCTACACTCGTTCTGTTTTTTCTTATAATATTTGGGTAAGCCTTAAAATATGATTCAAAATACCGGGCAGAATTATTGCTACCAGTCGCTATTACGGCATCAAATCCCTCTAATTTCTCAACAAATTCAACGTAATCAGCAAATCTCGGTTCTATTTTTATTAAAATCTGAGAAATTGCAGGAAGCAAAACTCTGTCTTCTTTGGATAATTTGGCTATTATTTTGTTTCCAGAAATCAAAACGCACAAAAAATCGTGAAATCCAACAATAGGAATATTTCCAGCCATCACCACACCAATTTTCTTATTGGTTTCCTCCAATGATTCGTAGGAATCTATCCACTCCTCTAGCTTTGTTTTATCTAGCATGGAAACAATTCCACCTATCGCTTTTCGAACTTGATCTTCTACAAACCAAGGATTAAGAACTTTTGCTTTTACAACAACAGTTTCAAAATCTTCCCATTCCTCTTTTGTCAATCCACAGGAATGACTCTGCCACAGATTTTTATCAGCAAAATTACTCAACACTTTACCAAGTTGAACGAAGGCGTTTTTTCTTTCTTCAATATTCATAACACAAAGATAAAAACAATCGTTTGTAATTCTATCGAAAGGATCCGATTCCTTTGTTTCAAACTGAGAATAATCAGTAAAATAACTAACCAAATAATAGACAATCCATTAAGATTGTATTAATTTTGTAAAAAAATAGATCATACAATGGCAATAATTATAACACAAGAATGTATTAATTGCGGGGCATGCGAGCCAGAATGCCCGAACAACGCAATTTATGAAGGCGGAGCAGATTGGAAATTTTCTGATGGAACCGGACTAAAAGGAATGGTAAAGCTTTACGATGGAAAAGAAGTAAATGCTGACGAATATCAAGAACCAGTAGACATGGATGTTTACTTCATTTCGCCAGATAAATGTACAGAGTGCGAAGGATTTCATGAGGAACCACAATGCGCTGCTGTATGCCCAGTGGATTGTTGTGTGGATGATGAGGACGTGAGAGAATCAGTTGAAGATTTATTAAAGAAAAAAGATATTCTTCATATTGGAGAATAACTTAATGATTAGATTTTAATCTATTTTCACCTAAAAATTAGAAATTCCTGTTATTTGTATAGCATCAATTCAATAGTATTTGATGCTATTTTTTTTACTATTTTTTTGATGAAACATACTCCATTCTTCTTTAAAAAGCTACATTTTTGTAGCACGAATTAAGCTACAGAAAGATACTGCATCATAATAGCGCAGGCTATGGCACCAAAAGTTCCAACAGCATAACCAAGTACTGCAAGCAAAACACCCACTGGCGCTAATGCCGGACTAAATGCTGCTGCCACAACAGGTGCAGATGCTGCTCCTCCAATATTGGCTTGAGAACCAACGGCTACATAAAAGAATGGAGCTTTAATGATTTTGGCAACAATAAAAAGGAAAAGAGCGTGAACTGTAATCCATATTAATCCAACGGAGATTAAAAACTTGAACACTCCCCAATTATTTATCAACTCAAAGATGTCCATTTTCATTCCGATGGTTGCTACCAATAAATACAAAAAGACTGTTCCAATTTTGGATGCGCCAATTCCTTCAAACTCTCTTGCTTTAGTAAATGAAAGTACGATTCCGAAAATTGTAGAAAACACAATAAGCCAGAAAAAACCACTACCAAATGAGGTAAACAAAACAGAAATCATAGGAGAAGATTCTTTGATACTATCCAGCCATCCCGAAATTTGTGGACTGATAAGATTGGATAAAAAATGAGCCATCCCGATAGATACAAAAGACAAAGCTAATAAAAACATAAGGTCTTTGAAAGTGGCAACTTTTGCCATTTTATTTT
This sequence comes from Crocinitomicaceae bacterium, assembly GCA_024639505.1. Lineage (GTDB taxonomy): Bacteria > Bacteroidota > Bacteroidia > Flavobacteriales_D > CAJJDF01 > CAJJDF01. The sequence goes on along the minus strand of JAHEIE010000057.1, from coordinate 10,905 downwards.
GGAAAGACTCCATCTTGTTTTTTAGGTTTTCGATAGCAGAATCATCTGCCTTAAAGAATTTATTCAGTCGTTTGTTGTAACCTGTTCCAAAAAGCAAAACAGACATAAAAACATTTGCAACAAATACATCTACCACAATCATTGCAGAGAACAATTGATCGCTGGCTCCATATATTTCTTTCATGGCAGTTTGGTTGGCTCCTCCACCAATCCAACTCCCCGCTACAGTAGCCAATCCTCTCCATATTTCATCATTCAAAATATCAGGGGAAGCCAATGAAACCAGATACAAAGCGATGGGACCTCCAATTACAATTCCTACTGTTGCAGTAAAGAACATGACTAGCGCTTTGGACCCTAGTTTCCTTATTCCATCAATATCAATATTCAAACAAAGCAGGACTAAACTTGCCGGCAACAAATACCTACTTGCTACAAAATACAACCTAGATTCATCGGCAGATATGATTCCAAAAGTATTGAGAAAGGCAGGTAAAAAGTAGCACAATAACAAGGCAGGAACAACTCGATAAAACTTTTTGAAAAACGGGAGATTACTCCCTTCTGTTTTGAAAATAAATGCCAATAACAAAAGCAGTAAACCCAATACTACTGCATCATTTTTTATGAATGGTTCTTTCGATTTTACTTTAAAGTTTTGCTTGAGCAGAGTTACTTTTTCCAATCCATTGAACTGATAAACTGACAAGGAGTTATCTCCTAACTCTATGTCAGACAATTGGATAAAGCCAGCAGTTTCTGTTTTGTATACAGAATCGTTGTAATCTATGTAAAGCGAAGGGGCAAAATTATTTTGTCTCGATAATAAATCAATAACCAATTGCTTCCCTTGATTGAGGTAAACGATGGAAGGCATTTTGTTCGACTCAACTCTTTGAGAGCTTTCATTTTCAATGTTTTGCGGTGTTATTGACTCTACTTGAAAAGAAAAGGAAGAAAAACTTACACTAAGAAATAAAAAGGCTAGAATGTGTTTTGCTATCATGGTACATACTGGTTAAGAAAGAGCTCAGACTCTTTGATTTGTTTTGAATGTCAATATTACTAATAAAAAATGAAATAGGAATTGTTAATAAAGCTGTGGAAACATTGGATAATTGAAAGTAAAAGAGTAGATTTGCACTCTTAAAATTTAAAAACCAAAATAAACACTATGAAACATTACGAAACTGTTTTCATTCTAAATCCCGTTTTATCTGATGTTCAGGTAAAGGAAGCAGTAGATAAGTTCAAAGACATTATTGTGAAAAGTGGTGCTAAAATCGATAACCAAGAAAACTGGGGATTGAAGAAGCTAGCTTATCCAATTCAGAAAAAATCCACTGGATTTTATCATTTGTTTGAATACTCTGCTGAAGATGGAACTTTAATTGAAGACTTAGAAGTAGCCTTCAAAAGAGACGAAAAAGTAATCAGATTTTTGACAATCGCACTTGACAAGCATGCATTAGCATGGGCAAGAGTAAGAGAATCAAGAATGAAAGCTGAGAAAAACTAATTTTAAAAATTTCAAACGATGAGCAAAACAGACATTAGATACTTAACTCCGATTGATATTGAAGTTAAAAAAGAAAAATACTGTAGGTTTAAGAAAGCAGGAATCAAATACATTGATTATAAAAATGCTGATTACCTATCAATGCTAGTAAACGAGCAAGGTAAAATTTTACCAAGAAGATTAACTGGTACTTCTCAAAAATACCAAAGAAAAGTAGCACAAGCTATCAAAAGAGCAAGACACCTTGCACTTATGCCTTACGTTACAGATTTATACAAAAAATAAAAAAACCTTATTAAGATGGATGTTATATTAAAACAAGACGTTGAGCATGTAGGAGACAAAAATGATTTGGTAACTGTTAAATCTGGATTTGGAAGAAACTTTTTACTTCCAAAAGGTTTGGCAATTTTAGCAACTCCTTCTGCAAAGAAAATGCATGCAGAAAACGTAAAACAAAGAGCTCACAAAGAGAAAGCAATTATTGACGAAGCTCAAGCAATTGCAGACAAACTAGAAAAGAGCAATGTAAAAGTAATAGCAAAAGTAGGTGAAAACGGAAAGATATTTGGTTCTGTGACAAGCGTACAAGTAGCTGAAGCTTTCGTAAGCGCTGGGTTCAGCATTGAAAGAAAGCATATAAAAATTCACAACGAGCCTATTAAAACTACTGGGAAGTACAAAGCAACAATCAAACTTCATAAAGAAGTGATGACTGAAGCTGAGTTTGAAGTAGCAGGAGAATAAGTACAGTTGTTATTTATTATAAGTAAAAAAAGTCCTTTCGGTTTCGAAAGGACTTTTTTTATGCTATAAACTAATTACTTCAATTGAATTTCGATGCAATTTTACATCTCCTTCAATTTCCAACTTTTTTAATAGACGAGAAATCACAACTCGTGAAGTATGAAAATCTTTGGCAATTTCCTGATGAGTGATATTAATTGCAGTGTCGTGTACTATTTTTGTTTTGTCCCTTAAATACTGCATCAGTCGTTCTTCCATTTTTAAAAACACAAGCGAATCTATCGTATAAATAGCTTCGTTTAACCTTGTTTGAAAAGAGCTCAGCACAAATTCTCTCCAAGATTTAAATTTAGCCATCCATTCATCCATATATTCAACAGGGATCATCAATAGTTTTGTGGGAGTTTCTGCCCTTGCCAATATTTGACTTTTTGAATTACCCAAACAGCAATTCATAGAAATAGCACAAGTCTCACCTTCCTCAATGTAATACAACATTATCTCATCGTCTAGCTCATCTTTTCGAGATACCTTAATTGTTCCCTCTATGAGCAAAGGAATACTTTTTATGTATTGTCCTTGACGAATTATTTCATCCCCGCAATCATAATTCTTTAGTAGCGAATGTTTTTCTATTTCCACTAGCAACTCATCTTCTAACAAATAACTGTAATTTTCTCTTAGATCTTGATTCATTTCTTCAATTAACTTACTTTAGATATCTAATTATAAATATAGATAAAGTTCACTAAATAAATTGAAGGTGACAAATGTTACTGAGCTAAAGATTAATAACTTTTACTTTTGAATCATAATTAAAACAAAACACAATGAGTATAGAACAAATAATTAAAAACAACGAAGGAACTATTTTAGACGTAAGAACCCAAGGAGAATTTATGGGAGGAAATGTTGCCGATTCTGTGAACATTCCTGTACAAGAATTAATGGACAGAATGGACGAGATAAAATCTTTAAAAACACCCTTAGTTCTTTGCTGTGCATCAGGAAACAGAAGTGGAATGGCTCAACAAATATTAGCTAACGAAGGAATAGAATGCTACAATGGTGGCGGATGGATGGATGTAAACTTTTATAAAGGATAATTTATGTTGAAATCAATTTTAAATTTAATTGGCCTAGGAGCAAAACCAGATTACTACGAATTAGTTTCTAATGGAGCTATCGTGGTAGATGTGCGAACTCCGGGTGAGTTTAAATCAGGACACATAGAAGGTTCGATAAATATTCCTGTAGAGGGATTAAGGAAAAACGAGGGAAAATTAAAAGGAAAACAAGACACGCCTATTATTACTTGCTGTGCAAGTGGGATGAGAAGTGCTTCTGCCAAAGGAATTTTGAAAGCCAAAGGTTTTAAAGAAGTCCACAATGGTGGGGCTTGGATGAATCTCGATAGAAAACTTTATAAATAATTTTACATTTAGTCTCTATTATGTTTTGAGATTAAAAATAAAAATGTACTTTTGTATCGCTCTTGAAAACAGAGTAAGTCGGTCCGGTAGTTCAGCTGGTTAGAATACCTGCCTGTCACGCAGGGGGTCGCGGGTTCGAGTCCCGTCCGGACCGCCATTTTCCTTAAGGAAATTAAGAACAAACCTCTAATTACTAGTTAATTAGAGGTTTTCTTTTTTTATAGCTGTGTCACTATCTTGGACAGTTTGGATTTAAAATATATTCCTCAATTGCTTTCCCTTTTTTCATAAGTCTCTCAAAACATAAACTATTCTCACATAGTTAACATACCTGTAATATGTTGATATCAAATTATATAACTAAAATATCAAAGGATAATTTAGCAAAAAGAAGTGTTATTGTAGTAGTTAATACCTTAAAATCTGAATTTAAAGAGAAACAAGACTTATCTCACCAAATTAACATGCCCCATAAAAAACTTCATCTCGCTTGATTCCTCAACCGCAACTGAAACTTTCCAAATATAAGATCCTACAGGACAACCTTTATCAGAATCATCATTTCCGCACAATCCATTCCAACCATCTGCAGGATCACGAGATTCGAATACTAATTCTCCCCACCGGTTAAAAATAGTTAAGTGATAAGATTCTTCAATGAAACCATCCGTTAACACAGGCAAGAAGACTTGGTTAATCTCATCTTTGTTCGGTGTAAAAGTGTTAGGTACATAGATGGCTATATCTTGAAACACAGTGATTAATTTTGAAGTTGAATCGATACAACCTATGTGGTTACTTGCATATAGTTTTACACGATAAACTGCTGCTCCATCAGGATAAATATGAATTGGATTTTGAGTTATACTCGTCTGACCATCTCCGAAATCCCAGAAATAAATCGAAGAAAACAAAGATTGATTGATAAACTGAACGATTGGATTCTCTAAGGAAGAAAATACTTTTCTGTCGCTCGTAAATTCAGCAATAGGCTGTTCATATACACAAATTGCGTTTGTATCAAGAGTTGTAGATACACATCCTGCTTTTGAGGTAACTTTTAGCGTTACATCATTACAACCAATCTGATTGTAAAAATTACCCCCTACACCGAATTGAGTTGAGTTGTTTCCATCTCCAAAATCCCATGAATAGTCCCAGTCAGCACTGGTCGTATCAGCTGTGAAAATCACATCTAAAAAATCACAACCCGCACTATCCGAATAACTAAATGCTGAGCTTGGAGTTTGAGAAATGACAACAGGTTTTGTAACCGAATCTGAACAACCAGTAAGAGGGTCAGTTCCTGTCAAGGTTATTGAGTATCCTCCGGGGCTTGCATAGGTATTGGATGTATTTACAAAAACGGAACTGTTTCCATCGCCAAAATCCCATCGAAAATTAAGTGAACCCACAGAATTGTTCAGAAAGTTTACAGGTTGCAAATCACAAAATGTTGTATTCAGAATTGAGTAATCTACTACCGGAATCGGATTAACTTTTACTTGAATCACTGAATCTGGACCAACACAACCAAAAGGAACAGAAGTTGGCACGACATGATAATCTACAAATTGAGCAAATGGAGAGGTAATTGTTAAACTGTCGTTGATGAGCGAAGACGATTGGATTGGAAAAGCCGTCTCGTTAAATACTGTTGGAGTTGGAGTTGCACTCCATTGAAACGAACTTGGGATGTTAGCGTTCAACACAATATTTGTTTTTTCACCTGAACAAATTTCGATATCTGAATTCATCAATTGAGGTGTCGGGTTGACTGTAATTAAGTATGTCTCAGGCAATCCAAAACATTGAATTCCTGACATTTGGGTCATTGGAAAAACAGATACAGTGCTAAACTGCTGAACAGCGGACAAATTAGTCGCATTAAAAGAGGGCACATTCCCTATTCCACCTGAATTCAGAGAAATAGATGTATTTGAGTTTTGCCAATTGAATATTGTACCTGGAACAGAACCAGAAACTAAAGTTTGAGGCACTTGAATTCCGTTACAAACATCAATATCTGCTAATGGATTCACATCAGGAGAAGGTAAAACAGTGAGCATAAAAGACTCAGAAGGCCCTGTACAAGCCACGCTATCATTTATAAATATAGGAGTCGCTGTGAACTGTGTGCTTTTGGGAGCAAAAGTTATATTCGAGGTCACAAAACCAGGAATTGAATTGAGTCCATTTCTTAACCCTACTCCAACTGATGTATCTGTAACAGTCCAATTGTATCTTGTTCCAACAACTGGACCATTGAATGAAATAGGACTTAAAGTAACCCCATTACAAACAACCGTATCAGCCACAGGAAAAATACTAGGAATAGGATTAACATAAACAGTAATAGGAATTACAGGACTAGAACAACCGTTGGCCGTGCTTGTCCCAACTACGTGATAAGTTACCTCTTCAACAGAGTTACCAATATTGACTAAAGAATCATTAATGAAGGCAGATGACACAACTGATGTTGTTTCATTCAAAACATTCACTGACTGGTCAGCATACCAGTTAAATGTCACGTTAGTATTAGCCACCAACGATAAATTAACCCTCTCACCACTACAAATAGTTACTGTGTCTTTATTCAGCAAGGCAAGGCTTGGTTTTACTGTTACAACAAAAGTTTGTGCCAAACCTTGACAATTCCCTTCAATAGAAACGGGAAATACAGAATAAACGACTATTTGGTTTACAGACGTGTTATTAATCAATCTATCTGTTATGATATTACTTGTGCTTGGCAACAATGATTCACCAGTAACATTTGGATTATCAATAGAAACAAACCATCTAAAACTAGAAGGAATGTTTGCCGACAAAATCGAATTAACAGGACTGCCACTACATATTTCCAAATTTGGAACATTGGAAAGAACAACATCAGGCTGAACTTTCACTGTAACAATTGAATCTGGCCCAGGACATCCATGAGGAAAAGAAGTTGGAGTAATAGTATAATTCACAAATTGAGATGTATTCGTATTATTGGTTAAAGAATCATCTATTAAAAATGAGGTTTGGGTTGAAGTTAATTCCCCATTTACACTGGGGTTTTGTGCAGCAGACCACGTAATATTGGAAGGAATTGAGGTAGAAATATTAATATTCAACCTACTGTCATTACAAATAACTGTATCATCCAATTGGTTCACATAAGGAGTTGGATTTACGACAATTTCGCTATTTAAGGTTGCTGCATTGTCACAACCTCTTCCACTATCCGTTACAATGGCAAAATACTTGTAAGTGCCAGCCGAATTGAAAACTATAGGTTGGAAATTTGTATCTGTAACTCCGTTTATGACAACACTTGGTGCGCCAAATTCATACCATGCAATGGAAGTGGAACCTGTTCCTCCAGTATAAGAAAAACTGAGCGGTAAGTTAATACTTGTTCCCTCACAAATCATTTGACTGGTAATCGGTTGATTTGTAATTCTTGGATCATCTACAATTACAACTTCTGAAGGATTTGAAATAATACTAGAACATCCACCGACTGAAAAAGAAACAACGCAATAGAAATATTTAATACCTGAAGTAGAAGTTGGTGGGAAATAAGTATTTGAAGTGTCCCCAATTAGTGGAGCCCCACCCACATTCGAATTCACGTTATTTTCATACCATTGATAACTTACTGAACTGTTTCCTCCAACATAAGATACAGTAAGAGCTGTAGCCGACCCTCCTATACACAACTTTTGAAATCCTAGAGGTTGATTTGAAAATGAAGGAGATGGCGTAATTGTAATTTTCCCAACCGCTGAGGTCACATTACAATTTAATCCAGTTTGAGAAATCTCACAATAGTAATAAACCGTCCCAACCACATTTACAGGAGGTGTAAACGTTGAATCAGTCGCTCCAGGAATTAAAACTCCTCCGGTATTTAAGCCTGAAGAACTTCTATACCATTGATAATTATAACTTCCTAAACCGCCAATAGCACTTACTAAAAGGGGTGTTACGGGAGATGTGTTTTCACAATATATCGCTAAATCAGGCTGCACGACCATAATGGGATCATCTATGATAATAACAGTTGACAACTGAGAGGTATCGGAATTACAACCACTTCCACTTAAATTTAAAATAACAGAAAATTGTACCGTATCCACCACAAAAAAATTAGTTGGGAGGAAAGAAGAATTAGTTTCTCCAATTAAATCAACTCCATTTTTTTGCCACTGGTAACTTGGCAATCCAACTCCGTTTTGATATGTAATTACTAAAGGTGAAGCTATGGTTCCACCTACACAAATGGATTGTAATGGCAAAGGCTGAACTGAAATTACAGGATCAGGTCTCACAACAACTATTGAAATATTGGAAAAAATAGAGGTACACCCTCCTTTTGAGAGAGATATTTCACAAAAATAATAAGTAGTTCCTGCACTTGTTGCAAGAGGGGTAAAACTAGCATTTACTTCACCAGGTATTGGTGTAGCACCTGAATAAGAATTAGATGTGTTTTCGTACCATTGATAAGTTGGAATACCAACTCCATTTTGATAAGCCACCTGCAAAGGCAAGAGTGTTCCATCCAAACAAACCCGTTGAGAATCTATAGGCTGTGTTGTAAAAGTTGGTGCTGGATTTACTTTTATTACTGCAACCGAAGTAGTAACGTTACAATTGAATCCAGTTTGGGTAATTTCGCAATAATAAAAGAAAGTACCTACAGTTGAAACGGTTGGCACATAAATCGAGTCTGTAGCACCAGTTATAATGGAGCCTCCAACTTTACTATTAGTGTTATTACTATACCATTGATAGCTGAAAGTTCCAAGGCCTCCTGTTGCACTTACTTGAAGTGTATCAACAAGCAAAGCTCCTAAACAATAAGTATCTGATAAGGGTTGAACATCAACTATTGGATCTGGGATCACAATGATTTGAGCTATTTGAGAAGTATCGGAGTTACACCCTGATCCATTCAAACTTATTTCTACGGTGTAATCATAAACACCGGGAGAATTTGTACCAGTCGGAAGATATGAGGATAAATTTGCACCAGATATAAGCACTCCAGAATTAAACCATTGGTAGCTTGGTAATCCAACTCCTCCAGAGTATGAAACCGTCAAAGCAGATGAAATGGTTCCTCCCTCACAAATAGTTTGAAGCGAAATAGGCTGAAGCGACACAATGGGATCAGAAACTACCTCAACCTTGGAAATTTCGGAGGTAATACTTGAGCATCCTCCGCTTGGCAAACTGACTAAACAGTAATAAAAGAAAGCACCAATTGAATCTGAGTTTGGAATAAAGGTAGAATTAGTCTGTCCAAGAATTGAAACTCCTCCTGTGTAGGAATTTATACTATTTTTAAACCATTGATAAGTTCCTCCAGAAACCCCGTTTTGATAGGCAACTGACAAAGGTGAAAGTAAACCGTCCAGACAAACTGTTTGAGAGTCTATCGGTTGTTGAGAAAAAGTTGGAGATGGTGTTACTTTTATCTCAGCTATAGCTGAGGTCACGTCACAATTTTGTCCTGTTTGGGTTATTACACAATAATAAAAAAGGTTCCCAACCGTATCCACTGGCGGAAGATATCTCGGACTATTTGCTCCTATTATTTGAGTTCCACCTGCGTAACTATTCTTAGAATTTCTGTACCATTGGAAACTATAAAGTCCTATTCCACCACTTACACTTACTTTGAGCGAGTCTACACTCGAAGAATTTAAACAATAAGTATCAGACACAGGTTGTATGGTAACAACGGGATCTGGTATAACAATAATACGAGCCAATTGAGAAGTATCATTCAAACATCCACTTCCCGATAAAGATATAGTAACTGAAAAATCATTATTTCCTAAAATTAAACTGGACACATTGGGAGTAAAACTTTGTGAATTAGCTCCCAAAATATTGGTTCCTGATTTCTTCCATTGATAAGACGGATTCCCAACTCCACCAGAGTAGCTAACATTTAGGGGCGTGTTAATTGTTCCTCCCAGACAGATTGATTGAGAAGGCAGAGGTTGAATGGAAATTATTGGGTGAACGACTATGAATACTTTCGACACATCGGAGAAAATACTAGAACAACCACCACTTGGCAGGGTAACCTCACAGTAATAATAAAAAGTACCTACAGAATCACTTGGCGGCATGTAACTTGACCCTGTCGCTCCTAAGATTAAGGTTCCTCCTGAAGATGAATTACTCGTGTTCGAATACCACTGATAAGTTCCTCCCGAAACTCCATTTTGATATGCCACAGACAAAGCAGTCAAAGTTCCATTAAGACATATTGTTTGAGAATCAATAGGCTGGGTAGAAAAAGTAGGCGAAGGTGTAACTAAAATTTGTGCTACGGCTGATACTGAATTACAATTCAAACCAGTCTGAGTTATTTCACAATAATAAAATAAAGAACCCAAAGTATTTACAGATGGCAAATAAATAGAATCATTTGCACCAGGAATTAGAGTTCCTCCAGTGTTTGAATTAGAGGTGTTTTGATACCATTGATAAATAAAACTACCTAGACCTCCACTTGCTTGGATGTTTAAGGTATCAACACTTGATGAATTAAGGCAATAAGTGTCAGAAAGAGGCTGAGTATTCACTACAGGATCTAGTACAACCGTTACAAAAGCATCTTGAGAAGTATCTGACTCACAACCACTTCCGCTTAAAGACAAAACAACAGTGTAAAGATAATTACCCGGTGAAGAAAAATTTTGGGGTACAAAAGTGGAAGCAGTTTCACCTGGAATATCAACTCCAAATTCTTGCCATTGGTAACTTGGAACCCCTGCACCACCCGTATAGTTTAGGCTAAGTGCAGGACTGATAGTTCCTCCTACACAAATTGTATCATTAGCCAATGGTTGAACATTTATTGTAGGCTCAGGTCGGACAATTGCAACACCCACTTCAGAGGTGATTTTAGAGCAACCACCTGAATTAAATGAAATCTCACAATAATAATATTTGATACCTGGAGCGGAAGAGGAAGGAATATAACTTGAATTTGTATCTCCAACGAGAGCTGTTCCCCCAAAACTTGAATTTACAGAATTAACATACCATTGGTAGCTCGGTTGTCCGAATCCATTGGAATAATTAACAAATAAAGGTAAAAACATTCCATTTATACAAACGGTTTGTGTATCGATTGGTTGAGTTAAAAATGTTGGACCAGGAATAACAAAAATTCGGGCTGGTAAAGAA
>JAHEIE010000019.1 GCA_024639505.1 Crocinitomicaceae bacterium | reverse complement strand
GATACACTCCATTTCGCCAATCGTTGTCTAAATTAAAACACAAAAAGGAAACCAACATCGCTCGCATCCTAAAGTTTATCCAGCCGGTTTCTGTAACCGCTCTCATGCATGCATCAACTAATGGATAACCTGTTTTTCCTTGTTTCCAAGCTACAAGAAACTGTTTGTTATTTGCCTGAACAAGAGATTCGTAACCTGGATTCAAGCAATCTGTTTCGTATTCGCACTCTACTTCAAATTTTTGAATAAAGTGACAATGCCATTTCAATCTCGTCAACATTCCGTCAAACGCACGTTTGTTTGGCTTGTAATTGGGTTGAGTTACCACAAATTGCGAAGCTTGCTTTACAGATAAATTCCCCCAAGAAATATAGGGTGATATTCGCCCGCACGATAATCGACTTTCTGTCGGTTTGGAAATATGTCGGTTGTAGTTTTTCCCTCTTTGGGCAACGAAAGATTGTAAATATTTCCAGCCATTTTTCTCCCCAGCAGGCTGATATGAAGGTGGGTAGTTTTCTAGTTTATTTATAAAATCAGAAGGTAATTCGAAAGGGTTTTTAACTTTCCAAACTTCTTTTTGAGAATAGGAATTGACCAGAGCGGGTATATTCATTGTTTGATACCAAATCTTATCCCAATTTTTACGGTCTTTTATTCCTCTCAGTATGTTGTCTCTCTGGAATTCAGTACAATTTATGTTTTTTTTGTCAAAAATCTTCTTGACTGTTTTATCTCTTTTCCAAGTTTCGTTAATGCCGCTTTCTCGGTAACTGAACACGTTTTTAACGGAATATTGTTTGGTAAAATGATTGAAAATTTCTTCGGCTTCTCCGTAACATTCTAATACTCTTTGATTGGTTTTGGAAAGAGTTTTGTTCATCACTTTTATTGAATGAAAACAAAACTGTAAATGCCTGTCCGAAGTATCGGGATAAGAAATGAGTGAAGGTTCGTACAAGAATAAAATTAGGTAAGGTAAACCTGCATTCTCTGCAGCCAAAAAAGGTGCGTGATCTTGAGTACGCAAATCTCGTTTTAGCCAAACGATATTTATCTTGGGTTTACTCAAAGTTTAAGGCTCTTTTTTACTTTTTTCCAATATCCAAAAAACGACCTAAAATCTCCCTGAACTTCAGGGGCAATCCAATCTCGTGAATCTTCAATTCCATTGAAATGATTGTTGGTAGGGTGTTCTTTAAAATAGATTTGAGGAGTTTTATAGTTGGACACAAATTCATCAAACTCTCCCACAAAAACTTTGCAATTTTCTATGTTTTTGGTCAATTCCAAAATAAATTTCATCACCTTTTCACTTGAAGGATATTTGTTAAAAAAGGAAGGTTCCAGAACCAACACTCGATTCATTGTCGTGTCTTTTCTCCATTTTGGATCTAAATTATAAAACGTATAAATCGCAGTTGGCAATTCCAAATCAATTTCAATCGGTTTGTTATCGGGTAAGGGAGTTACCAGTTTCAAATCTTCGGTCGGTTTCAAGATTCCTGGTTGTTTCATTTCGCCCAATACTTCATAAGGCAAATCCAAGAAAGTTCCTTGGTCAGTCGTTTTACAATATTTATTTATGTTCTCTTGATTTGCAATATATTGCTTGTTGCTGTTTGTCCCTGCAACCCATTGCCAACTCAATCCGTTGCTCGCCCAATCGGCATCTAGCAAATGGTAATACATCCATTGAGTAGGTAATTTCCAATGATTTTTACCAAAATTACAGGCAATAGCAGCAGTGTACATTCTCAAATGATTGTGCATGTAGCCTGTTTCGTACAATTTCTCAATTCCATCGTCAATCGCAGAAATTCCTGTTTTGGCATTTACCAAAATAGAAGAAATTTCATTGGTTTTTACTCCATTTTGAGGATTGCGAATGTCGTGGTCAATTCCTTCTTCTTTATGAATCCAACTTTGCTGCCAAAAATCCCTCCAGGCCAATTCTTGAAGCATTTTTTCAATTTGATAGGGTTTATAACCCAAACTCATTACGTGATCAAATACCTGTTTGGTAGAAATTACTCCTCTCGAAATATACGGAGATAATCGGGTTACCGCACCATCCAGAAAATTACGCGACTTACAATATTCGATTGGTTCGATCTCGTTAATTCGTTGTATGATAGATTTGTAATCAGTAGGAAAATTCATTTATCGTTTAGAAATTTTGTTGTGGGTAATCGTTCTTTGTCTGGTGCATTTGAATCGGTCAATGTCTGGATTTCGCTTCTTCAAATGTTTTTGGCTTACTCCGCTATTCACTCTTTTTCTCCACAGATTAAAACTCTTTCGCTTGAGTGAATTTCGCATAATCTTAATCACCTCGCTTTCTGGCGTACCAAACTGAAATTCAATCGCTTCAAACGGAGTTCTATCCTCCCATGCCATTTCTATAATTCTATTTATGTCTCTTTCCGTGAGATTATTTTCCATATTCTCCAAATTTCTTATTCAAGGCTATTGTCCGATAATCAAAAATTTCATTCAATTTCTTTTTGATAAAAAGACTGTTGGCAATTGTTCCCAAAAATCCAAGTGGTGGAATGTATGTCACAATGTCTTTCATCAAAACTCCTCCCTCTATGGGTTCTATAATATGTTGGTGATGCCACATTTTGTATGGACCAACACGTTGTTCGTCAATAAAGAATTCATTTTCTTTTACTACCGTAATTTCAGTCATCCAAGGAGTTTTAATCCCTAAAAGTGGTTTTACAACGTAAGTAATGATCATTCCCGGATACATTTTCTGGTCGCTATCTTTTGAAGTTATGTCAAACCCCATGTATTCGGGTGTAATTTCCTTCAAGTTTTTTGGCGAAGAAATAAAATCCCACACTTCTTCCATCGTAGCAGGTACTTTTTGTTCTTGTATTTTTTGGTAAAATGCCATTTGTTAGTTTTTTATTGCTTCAATTTTCTTCATCACTTCATCCGCTGCGGCAGTTTTTGCATCACTCTTTTTTCTATCAGTTTTAGACAACACAAAAGCCTCTTTCATCAATTTTGCATATTCTTCTTGAAGTTTTTCAGCTTCACTTTTTTTCTTAAATAATCCAAACATACTTTATAAATTTTTGTAGTTGTTAATCTTGATATCCGAAGCTTGAAGCATGTTCATTAGGCTGTAAAGCCCAAAAAATGTTCTATTTACATATATAAAATGTTTACTTCCTCTGTTTGCATCCATTTTTCGTAATTCTGTATTTTTAGTGTATTGCTCGCCAAGTTGAGCAATTTCATCAAAAAACTGATCGTTACTAAAATCAAATACTTCTTCTTGCAAAGGTTTTGCAAATGCTGTGAGTAATTCGTGAAACATTTGTGAGAAAAAAACAACTTCTTCCTCAGAGTCAGAGGTTTTAATTATTTCTAAATCGAGCATTTTGGCTTGAAATAATTTTTCGTCTGCAAGGGTTTCTTTTTGAATCAATTCAAAATAGGGAGCATAAAAATCTTCAGGAATAATTTTCATACACCCAAAATCTAAGGCAATGAGTTCGTCATTCTCAGATACAAGGAAATTTCCTGGATGCGGATCGGCATGTACTTTTTTCAGCGTATGCATTTGATACATGTAAAAGTCCCACATCGCCTGACCAATTTTTTTCCCGCTTTCTGGAGTGGCGGTATATTCGGATAAATGCACTCCCGTCATCCAATCCATTGTGATGATTCTTTCCGAAGAAAATTCATCATAATACTTTGGAAACAATAGGTTTGGAATGTTTTTACAAGCCTCCGAAATCTCTTTACTTTGTTCTAATTCAAGCAAGTAATTGGTTTCTTCCATCAGTTTATCCTCCACTTCTTTGAAGTATTTATCAGAATCTTTAGCCGAAATATTTAGAATTCTCAGTGCAACTGGTTTTACCAATTTCAAATCAGAACTGATACTTTCTGACACTCCAGGATATTGGATTTTTACAGCCAATTCCTGTCCGTCTTTTTTGGCTTTGTGCACTTGACCAATACTTGCAGCATTGGTTGAATGTGTGTTGAACTCATCAAAAACTTCACTAGGAGTTTTACCAAAATATGTTTTGAAAGTTTTGTTTACCAGAGGTGCAGAAAGTGGTGGAACCGAAAATTGTGACAAAGAAAATTTTTCAACATAAGCCGCTGGCATAATGGATTTTTCCATACTTAACATCTGAGCTACTTTTAATGCACTTCCTTTCAATTGCTTTAAACTATTGTAAATGTCTTCTGCATTATCTTTATTCAACTGTTCTCTCGCATCATTCTCGGTTTTCACGAGTTTGCTTCCGTAGTATTTGAGGTAATTCACCCCCACTTTTGCACCCGTCCCAACAAGTTTACTTGCTCGTTTTATTTTTGAAATTGGAATGCTGTCAATGGTTTCCATAAGGCAATTATTTTCTTAGTTCTTTCAGTAAAAATTTACCTAAATCAAGCACGCTTTCTAGTGGTTTGATGTCTTGCAATTGAAATCCTGTGTTTACCAGTTTTTCTATCAATATGTCTGTCTTTTCAAAACTAGGTGACGTGTCTCGTTCCCAATATGCCATAATGAATGCAAATTGTCCCCAATAAGCTTCTGCTATACTTTTGTCTTTAAAAGAGTTAAGTCTGTCTTCAGGGATTGTCATTGTTTCAATCTCGATCGAATGAATGAATTGTTTGAAATGTTTCCCAAGCCTTTTGGTTACTCCCAATCCTTTCATTTTGTCGGTTTTGATAGCCTGCAAAACATAACTTCTGTTCCTCGTTAAAATCTCGAAAAACGTGAAATAGAAACTTAATAACTTGTTTTGAGAGTCAAACGAATTGTACTCTTCGTTTTTATCCAAAAGAGTCAAGGTTTGAGTGAAAAACTCACAAAATATTTCCTTTTCCAGTTCTTCAAAATTTGGAAAATGAGCATAAAAGTCACTTTCGCTCATTTCATTTTCTTTGGCAAAAGTAAATATGTTATGCGGTTTTTTTCCGTGCTCTAGCACATAGCTCATAAAGCTACCGATTATTTCTTCTCTGTGGTTTACTGCTGTTTCTTCCATATTATCATATATTTTTTATCCTTTTATTGATGACATTCCTCCATCTGCGTGAATGATTTGTCCTGTAATCCAAGCTGATTTGTCTGACAATAAGAACGCTCCAAGTTGTGCAATATTTTCCGGATTCCCAATAGCTTTAAGAGGATGTCTTTGTGCGTTTGCTTCTTTCTTTTCGTCACTGCTCAATAGCTTTCCAGCCAAAGGAGTGTCAGTTAGTGATGGAGCAATAGCATTTACTCTAATCGATGGAGCAAACTCTGCTGCGAGCGAACGAGTCAGCCCTTCAATTGCTCCTTTGGAAGCTGCAACTTGTGCATGGAAGTTAAATCCATTTTGTACGGCTACTGTAGAGAAAAATAGAATGGAAGAATGTCCTGCTGCTTTTAGATTTGGTAATACTTTCTGAATCACTTTTACAGCTCCGTTTACTTGCAGTTCAAAATCTTCAGCAAATTGTGCTGGTTTTATTCTTTTGAAAGGCATCAAGTTGATGCTTCCGGGGCAATATGCCAACCCATGAATTTCGTCTGGTAAATCGTCTAGTTCTATTTCGTCAGCCGTTACATCTAAGTGGTAATAATTTACACTTGGGATGTGGCTGTCTATTTCATTCTTGTTGAAAGTAGCATAAACTTCCCCTTCCAACGCCATTTGTTCTGTAAGTGATTTCCCGATTCCCGAGGAACCTCCTATGATTAAGTAATTTTTCATTTTGTTTAACTTTTATAATTCAAAGTTAGACAAAATAGATTAGAAATGGGAGTTTAGAACAGAACTATTTTAGCTGTTTAACAAATATTAAACCCTCTTATTTCTTTATTTGATTCGGAATTAAAGCAAAAAAGGAATGACTTTTTCAAGAACAATCCTCTTGATTTATTTTTTTGGAACAAAATTTCGCTTAAAACCTCAAATTCAATCCAACGAAAAAGTTAGTAGAAGCTTGTGGATAGAATCCCATGTCTTGCTGAAATTCACCGCCAGAAGAATATCGGTAGCTCCATGCGTTTGCCGAGTATAGTTCATTGGTTAAGTTGTAAATAGAACCAAAAACGGTGATTTTGTCGATTCCCGTTCTGAATTTAATGTCGTAATTAATTCGTAAATCGTGAACAAAATAAGCGTCTAGCATTCGGTCTTTACTTCCGGTATTGTCTATAAATTGTTCTCCTACATATTTACTAATTAAAGCAATGCTCAAATTATCAATTCGGTTTGTACTTTTAGCGCCACCAAACTCTTTGAAAGGAGAAAACTCAAAAATACTGCTTCCGATAATGCTTGGCGAGAAAGCTAAAGTTGTGTTTGAGTGTTTTACTATATCTTTTCCCCAAGTGTCCCAGTTGTCAACATATTCTGTCCAATTTTGGATTTTGTTTTGACTCAAAGTCAAGTTTCCACTCCATTTTAGGCCTTTGGTAATTTGAACACCTCCTTCAATTTCTAATCCTACTCGGTAAGAATCTTCGATGTTTGTTCTTACAGATGCTCCAACATCGTTGATGGCTCCTGTTGCAACTAACTGGTTTTCGTAAAGCATGAAATATCCATTTACACTCAGAGCGTATTTCGATTTAGAGCGTTTGAAACCAATTTCTAAATCGTATAATGTTTCGTGAGTAGGTCGCGAAGTTGGAGAAGATTCCGTAAAATCATCGCGGTTTGGTTCTTTATTGGCTACTGCAAATATTCCGTAAAATTTTGTGCTAGAGTTAAGTGCATAAGAAGCTCCCACTTTTGGATTAAAAAACACAAAACTAGCATCTTGTTGTACATTTCGCAGTTGGTTATCAAAACCAAGAAAGTCGTAGGTAATTTGTCTTACTTGTAAATCCAAAAATGCATTGAATTTTTTGGTCACTTGGTAATTTGTTTTGGAATAAATATTTCCATCTGTTTTGGTAGCTTTGTTGTCGTAATATCTTTTTCGGATATCGGTATTGTTGGCGTATTGAGCCCAAATAACTTCTCCAAAATGGTCGCCTTCATATATGTTAAAGCCACCACCCAAGATAGTTTGAAGTTTGTTATTTGGTTTGTATTTTAGAGTAAAAACTCCTCCATAAAAATCATTGTCTAGCCATCTTCTTCTTATTAAATCTGTAGTAGTTAAAGTAGCGTTGGTACTGTCATCAATGTATGTTGTAATTGGATTAATTCCATAGGTTGCCATGTCATCTTCTTCACGAAATTGTTCGAAATAACCTTGTCCTTTTGTGTAATGCAGGGCTGTATTCAAGAATAACTTGTCCGATATTTTTCTGTCGTAAAATAGTTGGTAATGAGTTTGTTTGTAGTTGTCAACTTCATTGTCATACGTGTAGGGATTGAATGTTCGGTTGGTTTTTAGCGAATCTCTCGGTATTCCTGCCCACGCTTGGTAGGTTTGTTGATTTCCCGAAAACGTGATAAATTTTAAGCTGTTCTTGCCAGAGGCATATTGACCCGAGAAGTAATAGGATTGCAAATCGGAAGAAGCTCTGTCCACAAATCCATCCGATTGAATGTTGGATAACCTTCCGTCAAAAGAGAATTTTTTATTGATAACTCCAG
The DNA here is from genome assembly GCA_024639505.1 of Crocinitomicaceae bacterium. GTDB lineage: Bacteria > Bacteroidota > Bacteroidia > Flavobacteriales_D > CAJJDF01 > CAJJDF01. Next base: position 63,759 of record JAHEIE010000019.1, on the reverse strand, counting down.
TACCAAATTTCACTGTGTTTCTGATAGTTCCAAAAGATCCAATCGAGTTATTTACTTCTGCGTAAGGATTTTCGCTACGGAAATCGGTGAATAAATTAACCGAAGCCCCAAAAGCAGCTACCCCGTTTGTGGATGTTCCAGCTCCTCTCTGGATGTCTACACTTTCGATAGAAGATGCAAAATCAGGCATATTTACGAAAAATACTCCGTGCGACTCGGCATCATTTACAGGAATTCCGTTTATGGTAACATTGATTCGCGATTGGTCCATTCCTCTTATTCTCATGTAAGTATATCCAACTCCAGCACCTGCATCAGAACTAACTACCATAGAGGGTGATTGTTGTAATAAATAAGGGATGTCTTGCCCTAAATTATTTTTTCTAATTTCCTCCTTGTTGATTGTAGTGTAGGTAGTAGGAGTGTTTTCTTCCAATCGAGTTCCACTTACGGTTACCTCATTTATCATGACATCTTTAGGTTTCAAAGCAATAGTAGATTCTTTGTCATTGTTTGTAATGAGTATAGTTCGTTTGGCTGTTTGGTAGCCTAAGTATCGGTATACTAAGTTGTAACTACCCGGTTTTAGCTTAGAAAATTCATAATAGCCTTCTCCGTTTGTAGTTGCCTCATAGCTGGAGTTTTCTATTTGAATGGTTGCCCATGGAATGGATTCAAATTTTTCGTTAGTGACATTTCCAGTTATTTTGAACTGAGAAAAAGAGACTGCAGATAGAAGCAGTAAAGCGATGTTGAGGATTGCGTTTCTCATTGGTTTTATTAATTTGGTTTTAAATAAATCCCAAGAGATGCACCTAATTTTTCGAGCAAAACGTAGTTTGCCAAACAAAAATCCCTTCCATGAATTACCACGGCAGGTTCGATGGGTATAATCTCAGCCCGAAATTTTGGGCACCCCTTAGTTGTCACAAATGTATATTATTTTTAGTTATAGTAAAAAATTATATCTTTGATTTATTCAAAAAAAACAAAAATATGAGAATTTCATTAGTGTTTGCAGTAGTCTCGATTTGGTTGACGTCTAGTTGTGGAATAAAGAAAGAATTGGCTTTGATGAAATCTAAAAATCAACATCTTACAGAAGCGAATACTGATTTAAAGAATAAGGTGATTTCGTTGAAAGATCAAGTGTCTTATTTGGATGAGCAAATTCAAATTATAAGAGGATCGGAAATGATTGATGGTGTGGAAAGGAATGACATGACGGATCCATCAAATTTGGTTTTGAATGCAGCTCAAGAAATGCCTAGGTTTTCCAATAAATTAACCTTTTTGGAATTCATAGAAGAGAGAATGAATATAGAGGAAATGGATTTTGAACCTGGCACAGTTTATATAGAAATGGTAGTTTTAGAAGACGGTACTTTAACTAATTTTAGACCAGTTGGAGCCTCCTCTTTAGCCCAGCAGGCTCAGGCAGTAAAGTTGCTGAAATCTTCTTCGCCATGGACACCAGGCGAGATAAACGGAAATAGAGTAAAAGTGAGAATGGTAATGCCAATTATTTTTAAATAAGAACAATATGTACGGAAAGTTAAAAAATCACCTTCAAACAGAATTGGAGCAAATAAAAAATGCAGGTTTGTATAAATCTGAAAGAGTTATAGTAAATCCACAATCTGCAGAAATTGCAGTGAGTACGGGTGACAATGTGTTGAATTTTTGTGCCAACAATTACTTGGGTTTATCTTCGCATCCCGAAGTGATTAAGGCTGCCAAAGATACGCTGGATTCTCATGGTTTTGGTATGTCTTCGGTTCGTTTTATTTGCGGAACACAAGACATCCATAAAGAGTTAGAAAAGAAAATAGCTGATTTTTATGGTACGGAAGATACTATTCTTTATGCTGCTGCTTTTGATGCGAATGGAGGCGTTTTTGAGCCTTTGTTTGGAGCGGAAGACGCAATTATTTCTGATGCTTTGAATCACGCTTCGATTATTGATGGAGTTCGTTTGTGCAAGGCTGTTCGTTACAGATATGCGCATTCTGACATGGCAGATTTGGAACAACAACTTTTAAAAGCACAAGATCAAAGGCATAGAATTATTGTAACGGACGGTGTATTCTCTATGGATGGCGATTTGGCTAAGATGGATGAAATTTGTGCGTTGGCAGAAAAATATGATGCATTGGTAATGACAGATGAATGTCATTCGGCAGGTTTTATTGGTAAAACGGGTAGGGGTGTTCCAGAACACTTTGGTGTAATGGATAAAGTAGATATAATCACTGGAACCTTAGGAAAAGCACTTGGAGGAGCAATGGGTGGTTACACAACAGGTAAAAAAGAAATTATTGATATGCTGAGACAAAGATCTCGTCCTTATTTGTTCTCAAACTCTTTAGCTCCAAGTATCGTTGGTGCTTCCAACAAAGTATTCGATATCCTTTCTGAAAGCACAGAGCTGAGAGATAAACTAGAGTCGAATAAAGATTATTTTAAAGAAAAAATTAAGGCAGCTGGTTTTGATATCAAGGAAGGGGATTCTCCAATTGTACCTATTATGCTTTATGACGCAAAACTATCTCAGGACTTTAGTAATGAGTTGCTGAAAGAAGGGATTTATGTTATTGGTTTTTATTACCCTGTAGTACCGAAAGGAGCTGCTAGGATACGTGTGCAGATTTCTGCTGGACACGAAATGGAACATTTGGACAAAGCGATTGAGGCTTTTACAAAAGTTGGAAAAAAATTAGGAGTGATATAGATTCATTGTAAAAATGAATTAAGGATAAAAAAAGAGAAATAAACTGGGCAAATCTTTTTAATTCAATTTATTTCTCTATATTTGCAGTCCGATAAAAACAAGAAAGATGAAAATTAGAGTTGCAAAAAAAATAGTGAAAAATCAAGAGAATTTGAACTACAACAAAGGACAAGTAGAAAAAGCGGTAAAGACTGTTGAAAAATACAGCAAGAACGCTCCTAAATAATATTTAAGATACATCGCGGGATAGAGCAGTTGGTAGCTCGTTGGGCTCATAACCCAAAGGTCGTCAGTTCGAGTCTGGCTCCCGCTACTATCAAAAAAGCCAATCATATAAATGATTGGCTTTTTTTCGTTTATATTGAAGAAATAGTAAGCGTTTGAGCTAAAAAAGTAGATGTTAAAAAAAGAAATAGAAATGTAATTAATGCCTTCATAATAGTTAATGAATTCCGGTTCAAATAATATTAATATTAATATTCAACAAATATACTACTTTTATCTTTAAAATTTAAGGCTCTCTTAAGCAATATGATGTACTGAAAGTTAATCTGTTAGAACATTAATTCGAACTCGTAAATAGCTTATAGTAACTGCAACTATGTCATTTGAATTGGCTTCTATCGATATTGAAGTTCAAATTCCATCATTTGCAAAAAAAATGGCAATAAAAGGGATGTGTCATTTCGTAAAAATGAAAAGTCAAATGCATTAAAAAAATGATTGTCTTTTTTTTAGCTGAAGCTAAAAAGAGGGTGTTGTTTTATTTTCTGAATTTTTGACTTAGGTCATACACCGTTTTTAGGATTTCTAAATCTTCCTCTGTCAGAGAAATGTTTCTTCTTTCCATTACACGCTTGGCTGTATCCATGGCCTTTTCAAACTTATATTCCAATGGTTTTCTACCACCCCAAGAATAGGAAGGAATAAATTTAGAAGGAAAATCGGCTCCATAAATATTTGCACTTACTCCCACAACCGTTCCTGTATTGAACATGGTGTTAATTGCCGATTTTGAATGGTCTCCCATAATTAATCCGCAAAACTGGAGTTCTGTGTCTACATATTTTTCTTCTGAATAATTGTAGATGTCTACCGATTGGTAATTGTTTTTGAGGTTGGAGTTATTTGTGTCTGCTCCTAAATTACACCATTCTCCGAGTACAGCATTCCCTAAAAAACCATCGTGACCTTTGTTAGAATATCCCTGAATCATGCAATTGTTTACTTCACCACCTACTTTCGAATAAGGGCCAATAGTGGTTGCTCCATAAATTTTTGCACCCATTTTCACAACTCCATTCTCACAAATAGCAATTGGTCCGCGAAGAATACTTCCTTCCATTACTTCGGCACCTTTGGCAATATAAATAGGACCAGAGGTGGTATTCAGAATAGCGCATTCTACTTTAGCTCCTTCTTCAATGTAAATTTCTTCCCCCAATATTTGATTGGTGTCCGAAGGTTTTACAAATGTTTTTTCTGATTTTATTGATTCAATGTCTGATCTGATAGCAGCATCATTCAATCTGAATAAATCCCAGATATTTTCAATCTGTAAAAATTCAGCTTTGGTTTCTACCATTTTATATTCGCTCAATGCTTCTTCAATATTTTCTGAATTCAGCGGCAATGGGTTTACAGCAATTATTTTCCCTTTGGAGGTAAGAATTTGTTTGTTTTTAAGTTCCAAAAGACTACTCATCAAGTCATCCGAAGGAAGAATAGATCCATTAATTCCAATGGAGTTTTCTTCGGTTGGGGAACCAAATTTTTTGGACAAATAATCTTGTGTTTTTACTTGAATTGGGTTTTCAATATAGTGTTCCCACTTTTCTTTTATTGTCATTATACCAATTCTCAGCTCACAAACTGGGCGAGTGTAGGTGAGTGGCAATAAGTTCTTATGGTAAATTCCATCAAATAAAATAATATTCATAATTCTTAATTTTTAAGACATTAAACTTGCCATTTCTTGCTGTATTTCTTTTGCTTTTTCACCAGCTTGGGTAGCAAAGTCAGTTCCATTTCCTGCGTAAATTATTCCTCGGGAAGAGTTCACAAGTAATCCGCAGTCTTCATTCATTCCGTATTTTACTACTTCGGATAAGCTTCCTCCTTGCGCTCCAACTCCAGGAACTAAAAGAAAATGATTGGGTACAATTTTACGAATTTCTGCTAACATTGCTGGGCGAGTAGCTCCCACTACATACATCATATTTTGTTCGGTTCCCCATTCCTTAGAGGTAGAAAGTACTTTTTCGAACACATATTCTCCGCTTTCCAATTTTTGTAATTCAAAATCATCTGCTCCTTTGTTAGAAGTCAAAGCCAATAAAATAGCCCATTTGTCTTGGTGTTGTAAATACGGAATTACTGAATCACTTCCCATGTATGGAGCAACCGTTACCGAATCAAAATTGTAAGTATCAAAAAATGTATTGGCGTAATACAAGCTAGTATTCCCAATGTCGCCTCTTTTGGCATCTGCAATGGTAAAATGAGTTTCTGGGATGTAGTCAATAGTCTTTTTTAAGCTTACCCATCCTTTTGCTCCTAACATTTCATAAAACGCAATATTTGGCTTGTAGGCAACACAAAACTCTTTGGTAGCATCAATTATTTGTTTGTTGAATTCAAAAATAGGATCTTCCAATCCCAATAAATGAGAAGGGATTTTTTCCAAATCAGTATCCAATCCCACACATAAGAAGGATTTTTTGTTTTTTATTTGAGTTACTAATTCTTGGTAGTTCATTTTTTTAGTCTTTAATCTTGTTGCAGGTTTTTCTCGGAATAAAAAGTATCGAGAACTATACCTCCGTTCCTTCTTTCATCCTTTCGGCATTGTCAGCCATTTTCAGTGATTCCGAAATTTCTGCAATGTCTCCATCAATGATGTTTGACAAGTTGTACAAAGTCAAGTTTATTCTATGATCAGTAACTCTCCCTTGAGGGTAATTGTAGGTTCTAATTTTTGCCGAACGGTCGCTCGAAGAAACTAATGATTTTCTGGTAGTCGCATCATTTTCTAATTTTTTGTTCAGCTCAATCTCGTATACTCTAGATCTTAATACAGACAAGGCTTTGTCGTAGTTTTTCAATTTCGATTTTTGATCCTGACATTGAGCCACAACTCCTGTAGGAATGTGAGTTAAACGAATGGCAGAGTAGGTTGTGTTTACTGATTGTCCTCCTGGTCCAGATGAGCAATAAGAATCCACTCTCAAGTCAGCTTTTTTGATTTCTATATCAAACTCTTCTGCTTCGGGCAATACAATAACGGAGGCAGCAGATGTGTGAACTCTACCTTGGGTTTCAGTTTGAGGAACTCTTTGAACCCTGTGCACTCCAGATTCATATTTCATTTCACCGTAGACATCTGCTCCGGAGATTTCAAATATAATCTCTTTGTAGCCGCCATTTGTTCCATCGGCTGTATCTACCACAGAAACTTGCCAGCCTTTTGTTGCTGCGTATTTCGTGTACATTCTGTGCAAATCTCCAGCAAAAATACTGGCTTCATCTCCACCAGCTCCAGCTCTTATCTCCACCACTACATTTTTACCATCTTCTGGATCTTTAGGAATAAGCAGGACTTTTATTTCTTCGTTAAGTGCCTCTAGTTGGCTCTCACAATCCGATAATTCCTCCTTAGCCATTTCCACAAAATCAGAATCTGTTTCTGTCTTAATTATTTCCTTGTTCGAAGCAATGTTCGAGTTCAAGCTTTTTAATTTATCCAAAGCTTTTACTACGTCTTCCAAATCTTTGTATTCTTTGGTAAGTTTCACGTATTGCTTCATGTCAGAAATAATTTCAGGATCAATTATTTTTTTTCCAATCTCTTCCCACCTTTCTTTTATAAGCTCTAATTTCCCTATTATGTTCGACATTTTATTTTAGTATTTAGTTTCCCATTCCAACTTTCCCTCAGGGAAGGTGTAATGAGTCAATATTATTGTTTTTTCTGCAACTATTTTCTATGCTCTTGCTATTCCTTTCTCTTTCCAGTTTTATCGAGGACAAGCTGGAAAGGCTAGGGATAGGAATTAATTGTAAACAAACTCCCCAAACTCCGACTTTATAGTCAGTTGCTTCGAGTTACCGTTTGAGTTGGTTGGGTGAGTTTTATCGAACCCCTCAACTCTTCCAATTATTTGTGCGTCTACACCAAATGAACTAGAGATATCAATGATAGATTGTGCAATTTCTTCTGGAACATACAATTCCATTCTGTGTCCCATATTGAATACTTTGTACATTTCTTTCCAGCTTGTTCCAGATTCCTCCTGAATAAGCTTGAACAGTGGAGGCAATTCAAACATGCTGTCTTTCACCACGTGCACGTTATCGCAAAAGTGCAATACTTTGGTTTGTGCCCCACCACTACAATGAATCATTCCATTGATTTGATTTCGGTGAGAGTCTAATATTTTTTTGATAATTGGAGCGTAAGTTCTCGTTGGAGAAAGCACCAATTTACCTGCATCAATGGGACTGTTTTCAACCGAGTCAGTTAGTTTTTTATTTCCTACATACACCAAGTTTTCTGGCACTTGTGGGTCGAAACTTTCTGGGTATTTTTTTGCCAAATAATTGTGGAACACATCGTGACGTGCCGAAGTCAATCCATTACTTCCCATTCCTCCATTGTACTCAGTTTCGTAGGTTGCTTGACCAGATGAAGAAAGCCCAATAATTACATTTCCTGGTTGAATGTTGTTTTCAATCACATCAGATTTTTTCATTCTACAAGTTACTGTAGAATCCACGATAATAGTTCTCACCAAATCGCCAACATCTGCAGTTTCTCCTCCGGTAGAGTAAATGTTTATTCCCCATTTTCTGAGGTCGGCAAGTAAATCTTCTGTGCCATTTATGATAGCAGAAAGAACTTCTCCTGTTATTAAGTTTTTGTTTCTTCCAATGGTAGAAGAAAGTAAAATATTGTCAGTTGCGCCAATACAAAGTAAGTCGTCAAGATTCATTATCAATGCGTCTTGTGCAATGCCTTTCCATACAGATACATCGCCCGTTTCTTTCCAATACATGTAAGCCAAAGATGATTTGGTTCCTGCTCCATCGGCATGCATTACGATACAATAGTCGTCATCATTGCCTAAATGATCGGGTACTACTTTGCAAAAAGCATTGGAAAATACTCCTTTGTCTATGTTTTTAATCGCAGCATGAACATCTTCTTTGGATGCTGAAACTCCTCGTTGGTTGTATTTTACGTCTGACATAAACGGTTTTTTTAAAGTTTTGTTTGGTTCAGCAAAAGTAAGGATAATTCAGAGATTCCTTTTCTTACTTTTGGTTAAAAAAAAAGCACCCCAATTTCTTAGAGTGCTTTTGATATAAATTAATGTTTTTATTTTTCTTCAGTTTCTTCTTCTATTACAGAGAATGAAGTTCTTCTATTTAATTGATGGTATTTTTCAAACAATTCTTTATTTGAAGTTTTCAACCCATTAATCATATCACACTCCAAAGTTTTGTCTACTCCTGCTTCAGTGATAGTTCTTGGTTGAGATTCACCAAATCCTTTTGCTACCAATCTACTTCTGTCAATTCCTTTAGAGATTAAGAAGTCTACACAAGTTTGTGCTCTTCTCTGTGATAACTCTAGGTTTCTTTGATCAGAATCTCTACAATCCGTGTGAGACTCTAATTGAACTTTAATCGTAGGATTGTCAATCATTATATCGTAAAGGAATAACAATGAATCTCCCGAGTTTACAGCCTCGTTAACAAGTAATGTTGCTTTTCCTAATGGGTACTGAACTTCAGGCATAATAATTGGCTTACATCCAATTGCACATACCAATTCAACATCTTCATAAAATGTTTCGTTGCAATAATCACCTACCGTTGTTCTCTTAGATTTTCTTGTCAACCAAAATTTCTTTTCATTTTTGTGAGAATACTCAAGTGTATAGTTCACATCTTTATTTACATATCTTCCAGTTCCTCTTTTTCCAAATTCGAAGTTTCCTTCAGAGTCTGTTTTGATTGTAGCAGTAGAACCATCCGACCCAGTAAGAATAACAGTAGCACCAGCCAATGGTTCTTTTGTGTCTTGATCTCTCACTCTCCCTTTAATGGTCAATGCACATTCTGGTAAATCAAATTTAAAAATGTCTGATTTTTGATCCATTTCATTTCTTCCTAATCTACTAGAAGAGAAATAACCCGAGTTTTCGCTATTTTTGTTAAAAATAATTCCATGATCATCTTTAGATGAATTGATAGGAGTACCCATGTTCTCTGGACGTGTCCATTTGTTTGAGGTTCCTATTTTAGTTGCCTTAAAAATATCCAACCCACCAATTCCTGGCAAACCATTAGATGAGAAAAAAAGTGATCCATCTGGTCCTATTGTTGGGAATTTTTCGTCACCCGCAGTATTGATTGCAGTTCCTAAATTTTCTGCAACACCCCATTCTTTAGTTCTTTTATTGAACTCAGAAATCCATAAATCTTTTCCTCCTCTTCCGCCAGGCATATCCGAAGAAAATACGATAAACGTACCTTTTCTATCCGTGGCTGGGTGCCCATTTGAGAATCCAAGAGAATCTGTCAAAGGAATACGAATTGGGTCGCTCCAATTTTTTCCTTTTTTGTCAGCAGTGTATATTTGACATCCACTTACTGTGTTTTTTTCTTTCTTACATCTTGTAAACATAATGCTGTTGCTTCCGTTGTACATTACAGCAGATGCTTCGTGATCTTTCGTATTGATGTTTTCTCCTACAGATTTCGGCTCTCCAAAGTTTCCGTTTCTGTCAGCTCTTGTTACCCACAAATCTGCATATTCTTCATTGGCAACTATGTCATTTACGTTTCCAACAGACGCTTTTCTTGTAGAAGAAAAGATGAATTCTTCTCCTCTTTTATCAAACTGAGAAATAGACCAGTCGTAGTTTTCAGAGTTCAATTCTTTTACAGCCTGAACTTTGTGTTTTGTTGGGTTTGCCAGTATATCGTTAACGTTGTCAACAGCTTTTAATCCTTTTATAGCCATCTCATCATCTGGATTCTTTTTTATTGCCATTTCGAAATTTCGCTTTGCTTCTTTGTACTCAGCATCTTGCATTTGCATTTGCGCAAGTCTTACATACAAGTCTGGTTCTTCTTTTTCGTACTTAAAACGAAGAGCTCTCTCGTAATTTTCTTTGGCTTTTTTGTTGTCTCCAATGTATTGGCTCGCAACAGCAATGTGGTAAGTGATAAATCCTTTCTCTTTTGTTCCTTTTGCTTTTGGATAAGCCTTGTCAAACAACATGATAGCGTCAAAGTACTTCGATTCATTGAAAGATTTTTCGGCTAATTTTGTGTTTTTACTAAAGTACTTGTCCTCTTTTTTTTGTGCTGTCAAGCTAAATGATAGCATCAACAATAGAGCAAGTAGGATATTAATTTTCTTCATAGAATGAATTTTTCTTTTTTGAGTAATACTGACGAAAATAACAATAATTTTCTTTTTTAAAAATTAAAAAGCCGTTTATTCAGCTGTTAGAATAGAATATAGGTTTAACTTTTTGTCAAAACTTCGCTATTAATTTTAAATTTATGATTCTTGATGTAAGTCTATTCGGAATAGCATATTGTCTTCCGTTTGTTGCTTCTACAAAATTGTAAGATACCGTATTGTCAACTCCAAGTAAATTAAAAATCTCCAGACTCATAGAGATTTGCTCAAAATTTGACCAAGTGCTTCCTTCTCTTGCAGGGTATTCTTTCGAAACAAAATCCTTAACAAAACCAATGTCTACTCTTAAATACCTCGGGGTTCTGGGAATATTTGAGGCATCAGCATAAAAAGGATCTACAAGCTGTGTCTTTTTCAAATAGGGGAATCCGGTATTGTACACGAAACTTAAATTAACTTTAAATTTATCCCATTTTACTGTTTCTGTATTCCAAGTAGCTGGCATCTTATCTTGGAAAGAGAGCCCAAATGACATACGCTGATCTGTGGGTCTTGGTATGTATCCTGGGTAAAATGCTGCTGAATCTACTTTGGTGTCATCATTTGTGAATCCAGGAATTATTGTTTCGCCAGAAGCATTGAAATAAGTATAATGAACGTCATCTTTAATGTCAATTTTGGTTGACATAATAGATAGTGTTGCCCAAGATTCTAAATCTTGAATAAATTTTCCGTTCAGTTTTAAATCTAATCCAGTGGAATAAGCTTTTGCATTATTTTCGGCATAATACCTGATTCTCACATTGTCAACATCATATGGAATAACTCGGTCCATCAATTTGTAATATACCTCAGATGTCAGTTTGAAATCTTTTTCCCAAGCATTAAAAACATAATCGCCACCCAATACGAAATGAAGAGAACGTTGTGCTTGTATTTCATTGTTTAGAGTTCCGTCCATTCTTCTGTATTCTCTGTAAAAAGGAGGTTGTTGATACACTCCAATAGCAGCTCTTAATGCAATGTCTCTTCTTTTTATTCTGCCAGAATCGTCTTGAAAGTAAATCAGCGGTCGGTATTTAAAAGAGGTTCTAGGGCTTACTACCAACTCTTGATTAAATGTCCAATAGTTTGCTCGGATTCCTGCAGTAAAAATAAGTTGCTTGTATCCTGGAAGAGTCGAATCTTGAGATTGAGTTGTGGAATCTGATAATTTCTTAACATAGAAGAATTTTTTTTGAGTTTTTTTCGTTCGAGTCCATGTGTTTTGAACGTAACCAGAAAATCTCCCAGTTTCTACTTTATTTTTGGACCTCACTGAGTTTTCTAAATTAAGATATTGATAGGGTTGCGCACTTGAATCTGTGTATCCAACTGAATCTGAAGGTCTGGGTGCTATAAATCCTGCCGAATCGGTAAAGCTCCACTCCTTTAGTTTGTCATTTATTACATCATATTGTGCTTTTACTCCCCATTGAAGATGGTTTTTTCTGTACCTGCGACTTCCTTTGTGAGCCAAGGTAGTAACTGTTGCGTCCAATGTATTTCTGGCATGTCGTAGGAATCCGCCAACTCCCAAATTAAAGGCTACTTCTCCAAAGTCTGCTTGACCGGGATCTCTTTCTAATTCATCCAAAAAATATTGTCCTTCTACGTCATATAATTCTTCTTGGTAGGTGTTGAAAGCCGAAGCGATAAATTTCAACTCAGTAGAATCATTGGGTTTGTATTTACTAGCAAAAGCACCTGTAAATGTTTGAAATTGAGTAATTTCACTTCCATCGAAATAGACTGTAAAGCGGAGTGCTTGATTGATGGAGCCAAAGCTGGTTTCGCGGTTTTCAGGAACTACCTTGTAACGGTTTAATGCGTAATTTCCCAAAAATGAATGTTCCCAATTTTCGGAAGGAGTGTAGGTAATATAGGTTTGAAAATCTCCAAATAAGGGCTGGTATTCTCCTTGAGTATCCAAAGCTCCCAACAAATACCTATTGCTTCTGAATCTTGCGCCTGTGTTGTGAGTCCACAATTGATTTTTAGAAATCCCCTCCAAATGCACGTTTGCTCCCAATAAACTTAAGTATGCAGATCCTCCAAATTTAGTTGGTTTTTTGTAGGTAACATCCAAAACTGAAGACAACTTGTCGCCATAGCGCGATTGAAAACCACCTGCCGAAAACTGAATGTCATCTACCATGCTGGAGTTTATAAAACTGAGTCCTTCTTGTTGACCGCTGCTTGCCAAAAATGGACGGTAAATTTCGATGTCGTTTACATAAATTAGATTTTCTTCAAAATTCCCTCCTCTGACATTGTAGCCAGAACTAAGTTCGTTGTTCATCGCTACACCTATTTCACTGGATAGCCTTGCTTCAAAATTTCCGCTAGGAGTAGGAAACAATTGGTCGTCTACCTTTATTAAGGTGAGCATTGTTTCGTCTGTGCTTTTAGTTACAACAGTATATTCTGGTAAAACTCGGAATTTAAAAACAGGATAAATCGTCTTTGTTTCTCCCGGATTCAGGAAATACTTTACATTTTTTTGTTGGTAAGAGGAGTGAGAGATTTTTATTTTAATAGAACCAGAAGGTACAGATAATTTGAATTTCCCCAATGAATCAGTTGTTACGCCAGTTGATGAACCAACAACAGAAATGTTAGCGTCCGAAACGACATAACCAATTTCATTGATTAAAGTTCCTTTTATAGCGGCATTATTTTGAGAAAGACTCAAAAAAGGAATTATAAATCCCAGTATGAACAAGGTTTTTTTCATCGAAATCAAAAGTACTAAATAGTACGAAGTATTAATTAGGTTCTTTCAATTTCTTTGAAAGACAGAGTAGAACGGTTACCTTTTTGGTTTATTATCCAATACGGTTTTTAAGTTGTTTACTTGGGGGATATGATGTTTGAGATGATTAATCAGAAACGACAAAGTTTGATTCATGCTTAATAGTCCAGCTTTTGGATGCAAAAAGACTGCTTTGCTCAGTTGTTCCTTTGGAAAAGTTTCAACCGTTTTAATTAAGAACATTCGTGATCCATCCCATTTTTCTTTCAATGTTGTGTAATCCGCACCTTTTTCTGGTTCCGAGAGAACTGAAGGCACTTTGAATTTTTGGTTGGATTGCATTCTATTGTTTAGCACTTTGCTTTTCAAAAAGTTTTTTAAACCCACTGATGGCTGCTCGTGAATGTTTTTTAATCTGAAGTTTATATACTTGTTTATTCCTGTTTCCGAATCAATTAAATGTTCTACCACTTGCGCGATACACCATTCTTTTTCATTGGGTTTGTAGTTCAATTCTTCTTGAGAGTAATTGGAAATAGAAAGAAGTAGTTTTTCTTTTAGATCTGACAGTTCAATGTATTTCAGTAACAGTTTATTTGTGCGCACGAATTCTGTAATTAGTTTAGTTCAATCAAGGTAAGATTATCTTCCAAGCTTATCAAATTGTGGGTGATTTTTTTGATTATATCTTCCTCGTAAAAACAGATGATATTGCTTTTTCGTTCTTGAAAAGTTCCGCCAGGAAAAAAGGAGTCTTTAATTTTTTGGATTCTATTTAGCGCCACAGAATGATTTTTTTTCTCAGCTTTCAGAACTTTTTTTTCAATTTTTTTAAACGAGTTTTGAGCTCTTTTTAGTTCGGCAATCACAGTTTTTTCTAGCGTAAAATCTATCATCGAAGCTTTTTCCTTTGCTAAAGTAAATAACTTTTCTATTTCATTAATTTCTGTTTCAAAATCAATCTCGGTATTCTTTTCTAGGTACAATGCAATCAGTTTGTCCTGTTTTTCGAAATACTCAGAGAGCGAAAACGGAAGTTCGGCTATTTTTTTCGAAATATGAGAAGGAATCAAAACAGCAGAATTCCTCAAAACCAACACAGGGAAATTTACTTCATAGAATTGAAAAGCATTTTTTAATTGAAGCCAATAAGCTAATTCTCCCGGACCTCCAATATAACCTAGGTTTGGTAATATTTTTTCTTGATAGATAGGTCTCAAAACTACATTAGGACTAAATCTTTCAGGAAATACATTCAGAACATCAAGAATTTCTTTTTCGGTAAATTCCTTATTAGTGTTTAAGATTTTATATTTGTTTTCTTCAAAAACTATTCTTTCTCTCAATCCATTCTCCTGGTAAAACAAATTGATTTCTCTTGGATTCACTTGTTTTTTGTATCCTTTTTCAACCAATGTTTCGCTCAATTGATTTACTTTTTCTTCCGATCCTCTTTCTGTCAATTCTTTAGTAAAAATCGGAATCATTTCTTTTTTTAATTCTCTGGAATCTGCGTCAAGAATAACAAGTCCGTAATCGCCAAACAAACAATCTACGACTTTGCGATGTGCTTCGGCTAAGGTATTGGAGTTTTCGTAGAATCCACATAGTTTTCTAGTCAAGTCGCTCTGATTCATTGACTTTACTTCATCTAGAAACGAAGCCATATCCGAAGTCGAAAATCTGCCCACTGGCCCTTTTTGATGAGAATTCCAGCTCACTTTTTTATCGTCCAAAAAGAGATGGTTTATCTCTTCAAAATCATGGTCTTCTGTTGCCATCCAAAAAACAGGAACAAAATTATAAGAAGGATGCTTTTTTGCTAATTCTTGAGAAAGATTGAGGGTAGAAATGATTTTGTACAACGAGTACAATGGACCAGTAAATAAACAAATTTGATGCCCAGTGGTAATTGTAAAAGTGTTTTTTTCTTTTAATAATTCAATGTTAGCTATACTCTTCTTGTTTGAGTTCAAATTCTGTTTTTCTAATTCAGAAACCAGAACTGTTCGGTTCATCTCTTTTCTCTTTTCTATTGATTTTTCAAAGTTTTCAAAAGTTGGCTGTAGTTCTATAAATTCGCTAAACTTATTTGTGTTGTACAAATAATCCATTGCCGTTGTCGAAAGCAATTTTATTTTCTTGAAAGGTATTTTATGAACTGATGTTTTCAATAGTAATCTGAGTTAATGTTTTGGAGCTTCAGTCGAATTTCGACAAAGACTCCTTAATTATAAAGGTTAATAAATCGATGTTTATGTCTTGGTTTGGGTCAATCGTATATGCCTTCATTTGTTTTCTTCCTTCCAATAACAATTCAGGTCGGTCGATATGAAGACTTTTTACAAAACAAACATAAGGTAGTTTGGTTTTTTTATTTACCCAAAGATAACAAAATGGTTTTTTGTTGTAGTAAAAAAAAGGGAGTTTCCATTTCCATTTTTCCTCCATCAATTCGCTTTGATTCAGGATGAATTGTTTCAAAAACAGGAAACAGCTTCTGTTTGGTTCTGGCTGGGAATCGTAAAATTCTTCTATTTGTGTCATGATTTAACTTCCTTTCAATTAAAAGTACAAGAATCTACAAAAACGAGGCAATATTTTCTCCCAATTAATCGCCTTTTTTCACAAAGCCTTTTAACTTTGATAATTATTAAACATTGTATGGAATTTAAGAATAGTTTGTCAAATGAAACTCAATTGGAGTTATATAAGTCGCTGATTACTCCTCGAATGATTGAGGAAAAGATGCTGATTTATCTCCGTCAAGGAAAAATTTCTAAGTGGTTTTCAGGAATCGGACAGGAAGCGATTTCTGTGGGCTGCGCCAAGGCTATGGAAGAGGATGAATTCATTTTGCCAATGCACAGAAATTTAGGAGTGTTTACCGCAAGACAAATCGAGTTCGAACAATTGTTCTTGCAATTTCAGGGAAAAAATGGGGGGTTTACAAAGGGAAGAGACCGTTCTTTTCATTTTGGTTCCATCGCACATAATTTGGTCGGGATGATTTCTCATTTGGGTCCTCAGCTAGGCATTGCTGATGGAATTGCTTTGGGTAATTTAATTAAGAAAAACAAAAAAGCAACCTTAGTTTTCTCGGGAGATGGAGGTGCGAGTGAGGGAGATTTTCACGAAGCTCTGAATGTGGCTGCTGTATGGAAGTTACCAGTGATTTTTGTTATTGAAAATAATCAATGGGGATTGTCTACTCCTTCTAATCAGCAATTTGCATGTAAGCAATTTATAGACAAAGGAATAGGCTACGGAATGGAAGCAATCCAGTTGGATGGGAATAATATTATTGAGGTTTACGAAGGGATTTCTAAAATAAAAAAGGATATCAGTGAAAACCCAAGGCCTGTTTTGGTAGAGTGTATGACTTTCAGAAGAAGAGGTCACGAAGAAGCTTCTGGTACAAAATATTATCCAGATGGATTGATTGAAAAATGGGAAGAAAAAGATCCTGTTTCTAATTATGAAGCCTATTTGTTGGAGAACAAAATTATTGATTCCGAAACAATTAAAACCTGGAAGAAAGAAATTACAAAAGAAGTTGCAGAAGGTTTTAAGCGTGCAACCGAAACGGAAAAAATTGTCCCGAATACTGCCACAGAGTTGGCTGATATGTTTGCTCCGTATTCTTACAAAGAAACATTGCCAGTTGGAATTAAAAAAGAAATGAGATTGATTGATGCAATTTCTGATGGGTTGAGGTTGGCGATGAGAAAACACGATAATTTGGTGTTGATGGGTCAGGATATTGCTGACTACGGAGGTGTGTTTAAGGTGACAGAAGGATTTTTAAATGAATTTGGAGAAGAGAGAGTTAGAAACACTCCGCTATGCGAATCGGCAATAGTTGGAGCTGCTTTGGGGCTTTCGATTAACGGATTTAAGGCAATGATGGAGATGCAATTCTCCGATTTTGTTACTGTAGGGTTTAATCAGATTGTAAATAATTTGGCAAAAATTCATTACCGATGGGGTCAAAATGCTGATGTTGTTGTTCGAATGCCTACTGGTGCAGGAGTGGCTGCAGGGCCTTTTCATTCGCAAAGTACCGAAGGTTGGTTTTTTCACACTCCGGGACTCAAAATTGTATATCCTTCTTCGCCTCGAGAGGCAAAAGGATTGTTGATTGCAGCTTTTGAAGATCCAAATCCAGTTTTGTTTTTTGAACACAAAGGATTGTATCGTTCTATTTCGGAAGAGGTGGAAGAGGAGTATTATACAATCGAAATTGGAAAAGCAAATGTAGTAAAACAAGGGACTGATGTTTCTATCATAACTTATGGTTTAGGTGTTCATTGGGCAAAGGATTTACAAGAAAACAATCCCGATGTTTCCATAGAAATAGTTGATTTAAGAACTTTGAGTCCGCTCGATACAGAAACCATTTATTCATCTGTGAATAAAACCAATCGTGTAATCGTATTGCACGAAGCGAATACAACTGGAGGTGTAGGTGCAGAAATTGCAACTCTTGTTAATGAGAATTGTTTTGAAAGTCTGGACGCTCCAGTGAAAAGATTGGGTAGTTTGGATACGCCAGTTCCATTTGCAGCAGAATTGGAACAGAATTTTTTCCCGCTGGAAGAGTTGCAGCAAACACTTATGGAAACAATGAAATACTAAATAATGAAGAGTAACTTCTATCTCGGTTTTGTTGTTGTTTTTCTTTTGGGTTGTAAAACTTACGTGATTACTAACCAGCAAAGTGAGAACAATGCAGTGGTGCAAACAGAATCCAAGAATTCTGAATTAGTCAAAATTATTGTTCCTTATAAAGATAGCCTGGAAAAAACAATGAACGGAGTGATTGGTTATTCCGAAGAAGAGCTTTCCACAGGAAGTCCCGAGGGAAAATTGGGTAACTTTATTGCTGATTTGTGTTTGAGTATTGGAAACGAAAAATACGCAAGTGATTTGAGTGATACAGCCGACTTTGCTTTATTGAACAATGGTGGTTTTAGGACTTTTATGCCGGTCGGAGCTATTACAACTGGCAAGGTGTTTGAGATTATGCCATTTGAAAATGAGTTGGTCGTGGTGACACTTTCTATAGAAAAAACCGTAGAGCTTTTTAATTACATTGGAGCTAAAACAGTGAAAGATGGAAACAGAAAGCAAGGAGTTCCCGTTTCAGGGAATGTTTTGGTAGAACTGATGGGGCAAACCCCAATCGAAGTTCTGGTAGATTCAGTTAGATTGAGAGGAAGGTCTTACAAAGTGATTACCACTGATTATTTGGCAAATGGTGGAGACAACATGAGTTTCTTTTTAAATCCTATAAATTACGAAAAATTGGATATGAAATTGAGAGATGCTATACTTCAGGAGGTAGAAAGTTTGAATAAAAAAGGTTTGAAAGTAAAAGCAAATCTCGATAAAAGAATAAGGTATGTTGACTAGACGAAAATTTTTACAGAAATCATTGTTTGTAGCAGGTATTGCACCATTTACTCAGTCTTTGGCGAATGAGATGGTGGGGAGTGGAGAAGTTGTAAAAATCAGCATTCTTCATACAAATGATGTTCATAGTCACGTAGATCCATTTCCTGATAATCACAAAAGGTATGCAGGTAAAGGTGGTGCTCAAAATCGTTATAATATGATTCAGAAGCACCGAAAAGAAAATCCAAACACATTGCTGTTTGATTGTGGTGATATCTTTCAGGGGACCCCTTATTTTAACTTGTATGGCGGAGAATTGGAGTTGAAACTGATGAGTAAAATGGGGTATGATGCCGCTACGATGGGTAATCATGATTTTGATAATGGTATGGATGGGTTTTTGTCTGTAAAGAAGCATGCAAACTTTCCATTTGTTTGTAGTAATTATGATTTTTCAGAAACAATTTTGAATAATCATACTTTACCCTATAAAATTTTCAAAAAAGAAGGGGTAAAAATAGGCGTTTTTGGATTGGGAATTGAACTGGATGGCTTGGTTGGAAAAAAGTTATTTGGGAAAACTGTTTATAAAAATCCAATTATGGTTGCAAACGAAATCACTACAATTCTACGACATGAACAACAGTGCGATGTAGTGATTTGCCTGTCGCATTTAGGGTATAGTTACGACAGTGAAAAGGTGAGTGATTTGAAATTAGCTAAGGCCACTTCGGGTATCGATTTGATACTTGGAGGACATACTCATACTTTTATGGAAAACGCTGAATTCGTCAGGAATAGCAAGGGAAAAGAGGTGTTGGTTAATCAAGTGGGATGGGCAGGAATAAATTTAGGAAAAGTTGATTTGTATGTGAGCAAGTTGACAAAAAAAAGACTAAATTTGAATAAAAAGGAAAAAGGATTTATTGAGGTGAAATAATTCGAGCACCCTAAAAAAAAAGTTACTACGCAATAGCAATTTGATTTTGTTTTAAACTTTTTTTTGTCAATATTTGTTGAGTCTTAAGAGGGGTGTTTTTCTATCCCAAGAAAAACACAATTTAGCATCTGCTTTGTTGATTCGTTTTTCTCTTATCTGAGACAACTTTTTTAGATTAAACAATAACTTTTTTAGAGGAATATATACTATGAAAAAAAACCATGTAACTATTTGGGAAAATTGTCTGAGTGTGATCAAAGACAATATTAGTCTACAAGGATATAAAACTTGGTTTGAACCAATAGTGCCAGTAAAATTAAAAAGTGACGTTTTAACGATTCAAGTTCCAACACACTTTTTTTACGAATGGTTGGAAGAGCATTACATCTCTTTACTGAAGAAAACAATAAAAAGAGTAATTGGACCAGAAGGAAGATTGGAGTATAGCATTGTGATGGATAAGAATCAAAAGAATGCTAAACCTTACACAGTTAATTTTCCTGCCAAAACAAATAATTCACTTAAGAATAAGTCTATAAATGTTCCATTGAACGTGAACAAAAGCACAATCAGAAATCCATTTGTGATTCCTGGTTTGAAAAAAATAAACGTAGACGCAAACCTTAACTCTTCGTACACATTTGAAAATTTCATAGAAGGAGAATGTAATCGACTGGCAAGATCTGCAGGATATGCAGTGGCGAGTAAGCCAGGAGGTACTTCATTTAATCCATTGTTGCTTTATGGAGGAGTTGGATTAGGGAAAACACACTTGGCACATTCTATAGGAATTGAAATTAAAAACAACAATCCTGAAAAAATAGTCTTGTATGTTTCTTCAGAAAGATTTACGCACCAATTTATTGATGCTGTAAAAAACAACGAAACAAACGATTTTATCCATTTCTATCAAATGATAGATGTGTTGATTATTGATGACATTCAATTTTTGGCTGGAAAGGAAAAAACTCAGGATGTCTTCTTCCATATATTTAATCACTTACATCAAACAGGAAAACAAATTATCCTAACATCGGACAAAGCCCCTGTAGATATGCAAGGAGTTGAGCAGAGATTGCTTTCGAGATTCAAGTGGGGATTATCTGCAGATTTGCAATCGCCAGACTTGGAAACAAGAATCGCTATTTTGAAGAAAAAGATGTACCAAGATGGTATAGAGCTTCCTGAAGATGTGATTGAATATTTAGCATACAGCATAACGACAAATGTAAGAGAGCTTGAAGGAGCATTGATATCATTGATAGCGCAATCTTCATTGAATAAAAAGGCTGTGACTCTTGATCTTGCTAAGCAAATGATAGATAAATTTGTGAAGAACACTGCTAGAGAAGTTTCTATTGACTACATCCAAAAAGTAGTTTCTGATTATTTTAATATGCCAGTAGAGCTAATGAAATCTAAAACAAGAAAAAGAGAAATAGTACAAGCGAGACAAATCTCTATGTATTTTTCCAAAAAACTGACAAAATCATCGTTGGCGAGTATCGGAATGCAGTGCGGAGGAAAAGATCACGCTACCGTTCTACATGCTTGTAAAACGGTAAATAATCTACAAGATACAGATAAGCACTTTAGAAAATATATAACGGATTTAGATAAAAAGCTAAATCTGTCCTAAGAAATTTAGATTTAAAAAAAAGACCTTTAACTTGAGTTAAAGGTCTTTTTTTGCTTTGTATTAAACTGATACAGCAGCTTTTATATGTGGGTGTGGATCGTAATTCACTAATTCAAAATCTTCAAAAGTGAAATCAAAAATGTTTGTGATTTCGGGATTCAATTTCATGGTTGGTAGATCTCTTGGTTCTCTCGATAATTGAAGTTCAGCCTGTTCAATGTGGTTGTTGTACAAATGTACATCACCAAAGGTGTGGATAAAATCTCCGTATTCCAGCCCACAAACCTGAGCCACCATCATTGTGAATAGCGCGTAAGAAGCAATGTTAAAAGGAACTCCCAAAAATGTATCGGCACTTCGCTGGTAGAGCTGGCAAGATAACTTTCCGTTGGTTACATAAAACTGAAAAAATGCGTGACAAGGAGGTAGAGCTGCTTTTCCGTTTGCCACGTTTTCCGAAAATGATTTACTGGTATCTGGCATTACACTTGGATTCCAAGCTGAAACCATTATTCTTCGGCTATTTGGATTGTTTTTTATTTGTTCTATCGCTTGGCTTATTTGGTCAATTCCATCACTGTTCCAGTTTCTCCATTGGTGACCGTACACAGGTCCCAAGTCACCATTTTCGTCAGCCCAATCATCCCAAATCCTAACCTTGTTTTCTTTCAAGTAATCAATATTAGTGTCTCCTTTCAGGAACCAAAGCAATTCGTGAATAATTGACTTTAGGTGCAGTTTTTTAGTAGTTACCATAGGAAACCCTTCTGAAAGATCAAACCTCATTTGATAACCAAAACAGCTGATTGTTCCAGTTCCAGTTCTGTCGCCTTTTTGCTCTCCTTTATCCAGAATGTGCTGCAGTAAATCGTGGTATTGTTTCATTTTCGCTTCGTAATTTTATTCAATGTAAAAATAAGAAAATGAAAAGCCACATCCGCTCAGAACTCAATTTAGTTATTCACTCTTGTTGAAAAGCATGAGTTAGGTTGAAATAGAAAAGTTACATCGTTGTAAAAATGAGAGAAACAAAAAAGCCTTTCAATTTCTTGAAAGGCTTGATTTCACTATTGTGGGCCCACCTGGGCTCGAACCAGGGACTTTCTGATTATGAGTCAGATACTCTAACCAGCTGAGTTATAGGCCCTATTACTTTTCCGGAGATAAGTAATACATTTCCTTAATTAGGAAAGTCTGCGAATTTAAAAGGACTTTGCCCTTTTTCCAAATTTTCAATGATATATTATTTCACAATAAATAAAATTCATTAATTAGACAATGGAGAATTGTTGTTTTAAAATGAAAAAGTTGACTGAAAAACAAAATTTCTTGGAGGCATAACCCAGCCAGGCCTTGTTTGGTATTCTGTATTCAATAGGTTGTTACATACAAAGCTCAGTTTAATTTTTGACGAGTGTTTGTATCCAATTCTTACGTCAATAATCTGAGTGTTTTTCGGTTGGTCTCTTCGATATTCTTCCAATCCTCCCAAGAAAGTGTTACCACTAAATATCCCAAGAATATGAAAAGATTCATCAATATTATGAATAAAACTATTGAACCTGTAACTTCCTCCGACATTCAGTTTTTTGTATTCCAATTGTACATCTACCTTGAAAAGGTGATTAAAACGATATTTTAAATTATCGCTTACTGAATCAGAGTTTAAATCTAAATTTCTGTCGTAAGTGTAATTGGTGGTTAGGGAAGAAAAAGTGCTGAGATAAGCCGAGTCGGCATCAATCGGTTTGGGGTTCATAAATGTGTATCCAGCCAATAGCTGTATTCCCACATTTCCAATCTTTCCTTTTCCTGCCAATGTTAAATCTATACCAGAGATTCTGGCTTTGTTGACGTTGCGAGAAGATGCGCCAAATTCATTGATGCTTCCGGATGGTTTTTGTTCAAATGTAGTAGTGTCAAAAAATCCAAAAGTATATTCTGTCATGTTTTCATACTCATTGATGAAACCTGCAATGTCAATATAACCTTTCCAATTCTTGATTTTTATACCTTGTTTTATTCCTATTTCGGCACTCCATCCTTTCTCTGGTGTAAGTTCCGGGTTCGGAAATACAGACAATGTTCCCAACGAGGTGCTTGCAAACTTTTCAGCAACAGAAGGGAATCTGTATCCCTGACCAATGGATGCGCGAATGAATGTAGCTTTAGCCATATGATAGTTTAATCCCATCCGGGCGATAGGGATTATAGGCTCGTTCACAGCGTTCAATTGATAATATTCTGCTCTCAAGCCAGCAGAGAAAGTTAGTTTTTTCCACATGACTTTGTCAAGCTGAGTGTAAGCAGCCAAGTTTGTGGATTCATGATTCCCGTATAGTGTAGAATTCACAAAGGTTTTTATAATCGTTGCTCCCGAGGTCAGAGTGAAGTTAGTATCGATGTTTTTTTTGAATTGATATTCCCCAAAGTATAGGTTGGAGGTAGAAGATTGAGTAGGGTCTACTTGGTTGTTGTTGTCCGTGTTAAACCACCTTGTTTTCAGTGTATGCTTATCTCCGTTTTTGGCAAAATATTCGATATAGGGATCTATGTTAAATCTATTGTTGAGGCCAGAGGAATTTGTACCTGGCGAAGGAGTGAGTACACTGTCTTTTTCTTTCCAAACAAAAAATAAATCTACATCGCTCAGTTGTGCATTCGAATTCACTCCATAAAACAATCCCTTTATCTTCTTATGTTGAAATTTGGTGTTAATATTCAGTCTTCCTCTTGTTTCTTTTTCTCCAATTCTGAAGCTTTGATCGTTAAAAAAGTTACCCCCAACAACTAAATCAAAATGTTTGGTCACCTGCCTTGCATGAAAAAAGCTTGTTCCTTGCATTCCTCTATAACCATCCCACCACTTGAGGTATCTTCCTCTGAATGGTTTGTCGTACATTCCAGCAATAAAGTTTATTTCTGTTTTTGGCGTAGATGTGGGGTATTGCGTTCTAATGTTGATAACACCATTCAAAGCGGAAGAACCGTACAAAACTGATGAAGCGCCTTTCAATACTTCTATTTGATTAATCCCTTCGAGAGGAAGGTAGTTCCATTTGATATCACCAGCATCACCTGCCAACATTGGAATTCCATCAAGCATAACGAGTACTCGGCTGCCTGCTCCGTAGCTAAATCCTGCGCCACCTCGTATGCTTATTTGTTCCTCTTGTGTATGAACTCCGGGGATTTGAGTAACAATATCCCTCGGGTTGGTTGTGATTCTATCTTTAATTATTTCAGATTCTATTACAGTAGAAGATACTGTTTCATCAGTAATCTTGTGTTCATATTTTTTAGCTGAAATTGTATACTCTTTCAAACTGATTTCGGTAGGATCAAGAACGACATGCGATGTTCTGTTTTGGCCTGCAACAATTATTTTAGAAAACTGAGTGGATGAATATCCCACAGAGGAAACTTCTACCAAAAAAGTGTCGGCCAAAATATTTTTGAAAAAATAATTGCCCTCAGAATTGGTGCTGGTGAAATAATAAATTGAATCGCTTTTTGTTAAAGTGATTTGAGCAAAAGGGATTGTTTCATTTGTAATTCGGTCAAGTATTTTTCCGCTTAATGTTCCTTTTCCACTTTGACCAAAAGAAAGGCTCACAAGAAAACAAAAGAAGTAGGGGATAGTTTTTTGCATTGTTGTTGATTTAGTTAAAAGTAATGAATTTGATGCAATTCCTAATTATTTCCTTAATTTTAAGAATCTAACTGATCAAAAATTGAATAAAACTGAACTGAAATTTGCAATGGCTCTCACCTTATTTGAAGGTGTTGGGAATATAAATGCCAAAAAACTATTAGCTTATTGCGGTAGTTTCACAGCTGTATTCGATTCTAATAAATCTAAGCTTTCAAAAATCCCTGGAATAGGAGAGGTTCTTTCATCTAGTATCTCCAAACAAATAAAGGATGAGGCGATTATTCAGAGAGTGGAGCGCGAAATAGATTTTATCCAAAAAAATGAAATCAAAACCTTATTAATAACAGAAAAGAACTATCCGCTGAACCTAAAGCAATGCGAAGATTCGCCCATCGTACTTTACGGAATGGGAAATATTGATTTTTGTAATCACAAAACTATCGCGGTTGTAGGGACAAGAAAAGTGACTCAGCGAGGAAAGGATTTTTGCGAAAAATTATTGGCGGATTTGCAACCGCACAAACCTTTGGTAATAAGCGGAATGGCTTATGGTGTGGATATTTGTGCTCACAAAAACTGTGTAGATTTAGATATTCCGACTGTGGCAGTTTTGGCTCATGGGTTAGATAGATTGTACCCAGAAATTCATCGTTCCACTGCAAAAAGAATGATGAAAACAGGCGGCTTGCTGACTGAGTTTATGAGCGAAACAAATCCTGATAGAGAAAACTTCCCTAAACGAAATAGAATTATTGCTGGCCTTTCGGATGTAACAATTGTAATTGAATCCGCTAAAAAAGGGGGGTCGCTTATTACGGCTGAAATTGCAAATGCATACAACCGAGATGTATTTGCAGTGCCTGGCCGAGTTACCGATCAATATTCGGAGGGGTGTAATTATTTGATAAAAATAAACAAAGCCCATTTACTTAATTCGGTAACTGATATTGTGTATTTGATGAATTGGGAACTCAATATTTCTCAAAAACCAAAAACCATTCAAAAGCAATTATTTATTGATTTACCGGAGGATGAGAAGTTAATTTATGACATACTCTCTACTGAGAAACCTATTGCAATGGATGAGTTGAGTGCTAAAACTAAATTGGCAACAAGCGTTTTGGCAGTTGGGTTGCTACAATTGGAGTTCAAAGGATTGGTGAAAGCCTTGCCAGGGAGTTCGTTTGTTTTGTGTTAAAAGTTGTTTTGGGTGATAAAGAAATAGAAAAGGAATTATATCGACTGATTCAATTCTGATCTAACGTATTTTCGTTTTCCTTGACCCGTTTTATGTATCCAGCTTTTTTGCCCAAATAATAACCCAAAAGGAATATTATAATTGGAATAATAATAACTGCCAACTGATATCCACTTATTGCTAACAAAAAAAGTCGCAAATCGATTAATGATTCGCGACTTTTAAAAAAGTATAGTTTTATTATTCGTCAGTTCGAATGATTCCATTTTACATAGGATTCAATCGAGAACAAGCTATTATATATGAATAGCTCTATCTTCCGTTGCTGCTAATGCTGCTTCTTTCAAAGCTTCAGCATATGTTGGGTGTGCGTGTGAAAAACGAGCAATATCCTCTGCACTTGCTCGGTATTCCATTGCAACTACTGCTTCTGCAATCAAATCTGCAACTCTAGGTCCAATCATGTGAACACCTAATACTTCGTCAGTTTCTTTGTCGGCTAGTATTTTTACAAATCCTGCGGTATCCATGCTGGCTCTTGCTCTTCCCAATGCTTTCATAGGAAACTGCCCTGCTTTGTAGGCTATTCCCGCTTCTTGCAATTGCTCTTCGGTTTGCCCTACAGCAGCTACTTCTGGCCAAGTGTAAACCACTCCCGGTATCAGGTTGTAGTTAATATGTGGCTTTTGTCCAGCCATTGTTTCGGCAACAAAAACACCTTCTTCTTCTGCTTTGTGAGCTAACATGGCTCCTTTTATTACATCACCAATTGCATAAATTCCAGCCACATTAGTTTGCAAATGAGCATCTACTTCCACACGACCTCTGTCGTCAGTAGGAATTCCTACGTTTTCTAATCCAAGACCTTCTGTGTAGGCTTTTCTACCCACAGAAACTAGGCAATAATCTCCTTCAAAAGTTACTTCTTCTCCTTTTTTGTCGTCAGCCGTTACTACTACAGATTTTCCTTTGTTTACAACACTTTTTACCTTGTGATTGAAATTAAATTTGAACCCTTCTTTTTTCAAAGATCTCATCAAATCTTTCCCAAGAGCCTTGTCCATCGTAGGTATAATTGAATCCATAAATTCAACAACCGATACTTCTGTTCCAAGTCTTGCATAAACTTGACCAAGCTCCAATCCAATAACACCTCCACCAATCACAATCATTTTTTTAGGAATTTCTTTCAATTCCAATGCCTCTGTTGAGGTAATGATTCTTTTTTTATCTGGTTCCATTCCTGGGAAATAATTTGGTTTACTTCCTGTTGCAATGATTACTTTATCTGTCTGAATTGTAGTGTCTTTTCCGTCTTTTGTGATTTTAATTGTGTTTTTGTCCACAAATGACCCCATTCCATGTAACACGTCAATTTTGTTCTTATCCATCAAAAAATCAATTCCAGAACAAGTTTGAGAAACAACTTCTGCTTTTCGTGCAATCATTTGTTTCAAATTAGGATTCACAGTTCCCTTAATATCAATACCATGTTTTGTAAAATTGTGAGTTGCTTCGTGATAATGGTGCGAAGAATCAAGCATAGCCTTAGAAGGAATACAACCTACATTCAAGCAAGTCCCGCCTAATGTGTCGTATTTTTCAATAATCGCAGTTTTCATTCCAAGTTGAGCACATCTTATTGCTCCTACATAACCACCAGGTCCTGAACCTATTACTACTACATCGTATTTACTCATTGTTCTGTTTTTTTTGTTTTGATAACGTAAAATTATGCAATGTTTAGGACAATAGAAATTATATGAGTTAAAATCATTTTTGTATTTAATTTTACCTTGTCGTTCTGTTGTTGCCAAGTGGATTATTCATCAGATTTATTCTTCGCGAAAATTCTGTCTTTATAGGAATTCCAACTAATTTATTTTTTATCTTACCTTGGTCTTATGAAACAATTAGAAGGTGTCAAAAACATTATTTTCGATCTTGGAGGGGTTATTTTGAATATAGAGTATCAATTAACCATCGATGAATTCAAGAAACTGGGCATTGATAATTTTGAAGATATTTTTTCTCAATACAAACAGTCAGTTTTGTCCGATAATTTTGAAATCGGGCGAATTTCTGAACTGGAATTTCACGAAGGAATAAAAAAGATTTCTGGAGTAGATTTTACATTTCAAGAATCAAAAAATGCTTGGAATGCTTTGCTTCTTGATTTGCCTAAAGCTAGAATTCATCTTCTAAAAAAATTGGCTCAAAATTACCGTTTGTTTTTGTTTAGCAATACCAACGAAACTCACTACAATCAGTTTGTGAGTCAGGTGTCAGATGACTTTGACTCTATTTTTGAAAAAACTTATTATTCGCATCTTTTTGGAAAAAGAAAGCCAAATAAGGATGCATTTCAAACGATATTGAAAGAGAATAATTTACAAGCCTCCGAGACATTGTTTGTAGACGATTCTATTCAGCATATTAAGTCAGCAGAATCACTAGGAATTTCGGTGATTTTGATTCAAGAGAATCCAATTGAAGTACTTTTTGATTGAGAGAAAAAGAAAGCCCTCAGAATAGTTTGCCAAATGAGGGAATTAATTATATTTTTGCCTATGTTTAAAGCTAGTTTAACAACTCCATATTATGCTGTAGCTTTTTCTTCGGTTCGTACCAGAGAAGACAAAGGATATTCCGAAATGGACGACCTAGTGTATGCAGAAGTAGAAAAAATGCCTGGCTATTTAGGGCACGAAGGAACAAGGCAGCAAGATGGATTTGGAATTCATATTTCGTATTGGAAAGATTTGGAATCTATCCAAAACTGGAAAGAAAATTCATTGCACAAGCAGGCGAAAAGGATGGGGGAAGAACAGTGGTACGACAGTTTTAAAACAAGAATTTGTAAAGTAGAAAAAGAATATTAATTATGTCAGAAATTTTGAATCAAGGAAAGGTAGATATTTCTATCTCAAAAGGAATTGGAACTATTCAGTTTTCTCATCCGTTAAGCAATTCGTTGCCTGGGAAATTATTAGCTGAGTTAGCTCAAACAATAACAGAAATGGGTAACAACGATGCCGTTACAGTTATTGTGCTAAAATCTGCTGGCGAGAGAGCTTTCTGTGCAGGAGCTTCTTTTGATGAATTAATTTCGATCAATGACATTGAGACAGGAAAGGTCTTTTTCTCGGGATTTGCTAATGTAATCAATGCTTGTAGAAAATGTCCTAAACTTATAATAGGCAGAGTTCAAGGGAAAGCTGTTGGAGGCGGTGTAGGAATTGCAAGTGCAGTAGATTATTGCGTAGCAACAAAGTTTGCTTCAGTAAAATTGAGTGAACTTGCCGTAGGAATAGGGCCATTTGTAGTGGGGCCAGCAGTAGAAAGGAAAATAGGAACGTCAGCAATGAGCCAATTGGCAATTGATGCTACCGAATGGCAAACTGCCGAATGGGCGAAACAAAAAGGATTGTATACCGAAATCTACGACAATGTTGAGGATATGGATGCAGCAATTGAAATTCTTGCTGATAAACTGTCATCTTCCAATCCAGAGGCGATGAGATTATTGAAACAAATTTTCTGGAAAGGAACAGAAAATTGGGATGAATTATTAAAAGAAAGAGCAGCTATGAGTGGCGAGCTTGTGCTTTCTGATTTTACGAAAAACGCCATTAATAAATTTAAAAACAACTAAGTTTTAAATTCCACAACCATGAGAGCTGAGATACTTGAAAACCTAACTAATCTTCTTCAGAATGAAGATGTGAATACCATTAATACTGGTGCAAACGATGCAATTCGAAAATACAGAAGTCTGCTTTCGGACGAGCAACTTGTGGCAAAACCTGCCGAAGAAGAACAAACCGAGGAAGAACTTGCTGTAATTTTGGAAGACAGAAAGCTAGACACCAAAATTGAAGAGTTAATCATTGAGTTTAAGGACAGAAGAAAGGCTTTTAGAAAGAAAAAAGAAGAGGAAGAAAAAGTGAATTTAATCGCCAAAAAAGCAATCCTTGCGGAGTTTAAAGAGCTGGTTGAAAACGAAGAAAATATTGGTGCTGCTTTTGCTAAAAGAAAAGAGATTCAAGAGAGATGGAAAGAATTGGGCAATGTACCGAAAGATAAATTTGAAGACATACAGTCTGAGTACAGTAAGTTAAATGATTTCTTTAATTACAACATTAATATTTACAAAGAAATTCAGGAGCATGATTTAAAAAGAAATTATTCTCTGAAGAACAAAATTATTTTTGACTTGAATGCTTTGAAAGAGGAAAAGTCGATTAAAAAAACACAGTCTTCATTGAATGAAATGTTGACACAATGGGATGAAATTGGACCAACTTTTCAGGATAAATGGGAGGAGCTGAAAGAGCAATTTTGGGGAACGGTAAACGAATTGAGAACCAAAATAAAGGCGCATTATGTGGCTCAGGCAGAAAAAATGGAGAAAAACCTGGAGGTTAAACAGGAATTGATTGAAAAATCAAAAGAACTGACTTCGTTGAGTTTTGATACTATTAAAGAATGGAATTCGGCAACAGAAAAAGCACTTGCATTACAAGAAGAATGGAAGAAAACTGGAGCTGTTTCCAAAGAGAAAAACAAAGAAGTGTGGGAGGAATTTAGAGGGAATTTCGATGTGTTTTTTGGAAAGAAAAATGAATATTTCAAAACTTTGAAAAAGGATAGTTCTAAGAACTTAAATAAAAAGAAAGAGATAGTGGCTAAAGCTGAAGAGATAAAACTTTCTGATGATTGGAAGAATACTACCATTGAATTGAAAAAATTACAAGGGCAGTGGAAGGAGATTGGTCATACTGGAAAAGGAGAACAAAAAGTGTGGGAGCAATTCCGAGCAGCTTGTGACTTCTTTTTTAATAACAAAAAAGAATATTTTGCCAACAGAGAAACAATCGAATCTGAAAATATGGCAAAAAAGAAGGAGGTGATTAAGGAAATTTTATCTTTCAAACTGCCAGATAATTCCAACGAAGCTATTCAGAAATTAAAAGAGTTTTCTTCTCAGTTTTTGGAAATTGGAAATGTGCCATTCAAACAAAAAGATGAAGTATATAATGAATACAAATCCGCATTAGATAAGCATTATGATTCTTTGAAACTGGATAGAAAAGAGAAAACAAAGATCAATTACAAGAATAAACTTGAGGGGATGGTGAAAAAAGGTAATTCTGGAACTATTAATAAGGAACGAGATTACCTAAAAAGGAAACTGACAAATCTGAACAATGAAATAGGTCAGTACGAAAATAACATGGGTTTCTTTGGAATGTCAAAAGGTGCTGAGAAAATGAAAGCTGATATTCAAAAGAAAATAGATAAAAACAAACAGGAAATAGAGACTGTTCGTCAAAAACTAAAGCTTATTAAAGATGTATAATAGAATTTTAGGTGTTTTGTTTCTTTTGTCATTAATGAATTGTAGCGATTCATTGCCAATAGAGGAGAATACAAAAGATTCGGAATTGGAGATAAACGAACTCACAGATTTTAAGTTAGATTGGGTTGTTGGGAGTTGGCGAGATTCAACTTTGTTTAATGGAAAAGTAACTTTTGCAGAGAATTGGAACAAAACAGGAAATGAGTCATTTTCTGGTGAAAAGTATCAAATATCAAATGGAAATAATTCTAGTTCTACCGAATTGGGATTGACAAAAACTGATGGCAAATATTATTATTCGATAGTGGAAGGAGAAAAACTAACAACCTTTATACAGGATTCATTGGGAGAGAATTATATCAGTTTTGTGAATACTACCGATGAGTTTCCAACTAACCTGAATTATCATTTAGAAGGTAAAACTCTCTCCATTTCATTTTCTGGAATGGCAAATGGTGTGTTTCGAAGCGCAGCGTTTAAGACCATAAAATAGGATAATTGAATCTGTATTCAAATTAATTTTCAACTGTAAGTTTTCAATTTCTTGTAAAATACTAATACAGAAAAGGTTGATTTTAGTTTTAAAAAATAATTTTATCATTTTTCAGTTAAAAAATGTAAATAAACCTTGTTAAAATCATTTAGTAAATCTATATTTGCTCAATATATATGAATTATTTATGAAATATAAAGTATTAAATCTAAAGAATGCCCTAGTGTCATGCGCACTAATGTTCTCCTCAGTAGTTGTTATAGGTCAGCAGGATGCCCAATTTTCAATGTACATGTTCAATCCATTAACTGTTAATCCGGCTTACGCTGGTTCGAGAGATGCTTTGAGCGTTTCATTAATAGGTAAAAACCAGTGGGTAAATATTAATGGAGCTCCTACTACTGCAACCCTTTCGTTGCATACTCCGCTCAGAAATGAGGCGGTTTCAGTCGGTTTATCTGTGATTCAAGATGAAATTGGACCAACGCAAACAACTGGAATTTACGGAGATCTTGCTTATAGAATTAAGGTGTCAAAAAATAGTAGTTTAGCTTTCGGTCTGAAAGGAGGAGTTGATATTTTTTCTGCGGACTTTGGAGATTTAAGAGTGAGAGATGAGAATGATAGACAGTACTTTACTCCAATTCAAAATGAGGTTATGCCAAACTTTGGTTTTGGATTGTATTTAAATTCAGACAAATATTACATTGGATTGACTGTTCCAAAAATTGTTCAAAACGAACTTGAAGGAGGAAGTGTGAACGGTGCTCAAGCTTACCAAGCTAGACATTTGTTTTTGACAGCAGGAAGAACATTTGAAATTAACAGTGTTTTTGATATTGTGCCATCTGCTTTAGTTAAATTGGTGGAAAATACAAGACCAACTATTGACATGAATGTAAACTTTATGTTCTATGATAAAATTTGGATTGGTGGAGGTTACAGAATAAACGATTCTTTCGTAGGGAATTTAGTTTATCATTTTACACCTCAGTTTAGAGTAGGTTACGCTTACGATTATAATACGTCTGAACTTGGCGAATTCAATGCCGGATCTCACGAGATTATGTTGGGTTATGATTTAGATTTCCTAGGTAAAGGATTTAAATCTCCAAGAAGATTTTAATTTCTAGATTTGTTATAAAATAAAATACAATTAATTATGTTGAATAATAGTTTTAAAAAAATAACGTTAGTAATGCTTTTGACTTCAGCAACTGTGATAGTTACTGCTCAAGGTATGAAAGAGAAAGTAGCGGATAAAAAGTTTGCATTATTGTCGTTTGTAGAAGCTGGTGAAATGTATTCAGAGTTGGCAGAAAAGTCTGACGCTACGGCACATCAAATTAGAAGAGCAGCGGAAAGTAACATGCACACAGGTAATACTGTTGAAGCTGAGAGGTGGTACACTTTACTTGCTGATAAATCAATGACTGAATCTCAGGATCTTATTAATTTTGCTCAGATTTTGAAAATGAATGGTAAATATGACAAGGCTGGTCAGATATTAAAGTCTATCGGAGGAAGTAATTCAATTGTTATGGCTCATCAAAATGCTGGTGAATATTGGAACACATTAAAGAAGAACACTGAAGGGCACAAAGTTTCTTTGTTACAAGTAAACTCTGCAAGTTCAGATTTTGCCCCTAGTTATTATTCAGTTAACGGAGTAGAGAATTTAGTTTTTGCTTCTGCAAGATCTGCAAATTCAAGTCTTTTTAGTTCTAAGTCTCAGTGGGATGGTGAAGATTTTACTGATATGTATATGGCTGAAATCGGTGGTGATGGTGAGCAAGTAAGAGTTTCAAGATTTGAAACAAACTTCAAATCAAGATACCACGAAGGACCTGTTTCTTTTAGTAACAACGGTTCGGTTATGTATTTAACGAGAAGTAACTTTTTGAATGGTAAAAAAGGTCAAGACGCTAAAAGAATTAATAACCTAAAGTTGTTTATTTCTACTAAAGATGCAAACGGAGATTGGTCTGATTTAGTAAGCTTTGTTCACAATAGTGATGACTATTCAGTAGGACATGCTTCTGTATCGGAAGATGGTAAGTTAATGTATTTTGCTTCTGATATGCCTGGGTCAAAAGGAGAGACAGATATTTGGATGTCTACTCTTGTTGAAGGTTCATGGTCTAAGCCTGTTAATGTCAAGTCTATTAATACTGAAGGAAAAGAATTATTTCCTTTCTTGTCCAAAAAAGGAAATTTATATTTTTCATCTAACGGTTTTGTTGGTCTTGGAGGATTGGACATTTTCATGGCTAAAGGTAAAAATGGAGAATTTGGAGAGCCACAAAATATGAGATTTCCGATCAACACGAACAGTGACGATTTTGGATTAATAACAGGTTGGTTGGAAGATGAAGGTTATTTCACTTCAAACCGTAAGGGTGAAACTGCTAAAGGAGGAGATGATATTTACAGATTTACTATCTCGACACAAGAAGATAAAGTAGAAGAAGAGATTTCTTCATGTTCTTTAGTTGGTCAAATTTCTGATTTAAAAACAGGAACTGGTGTACAAGGAGCTTCTGTAAAGTTAAGAGATCAGTCTTCGGGTATGGTGCAAGAGTTCATTACTAATGAAAAAGGAGAATTTGAGTATGTACTTGAAGGAAAGCCTTGTCCAGGTTATGAAATGAATTATGATGTAATCATTAGTAAAAAGGGATACTTAACCAAGTCCTTGCCTTTTAATAAAACGTTTGAAAAGAGTGGGGCTATAAATTTAAATGAATTCTTAAATACTTCGATTCAAAATGTTTCTGAAGGATCTGAAATTGCGGAATTTTGTAACATTGATGCAATTTTATATGACTTGAATAAGAGTTCTATCACGAAGCAAGCGATGAAAGAGCTTGATAAATTAGTGGAGTGCATGAATGCCAATAAGAGCATTAAGGTTGAAATAGGTTCTCATACAGATTGTAGAGCTTCCGATTCTTATAACCAGAGTCTGTCAAATAAAAGAGCGAAGTCAGCAAAGGATTACGTAATCTCAAAAGGAATTTCATCAGAAAGAATCTTTGGCAAAGGCTATGGAGAATCAAAATTGTTGAATAACTGCGATTGTAATAGTGGTTCAGGTTCTGGTTGTAGTGAGGCAGAGCACCAAAGAAACAGAAGAACAGAGTTTAGAATTGTTCAGTAGTATTAGAACTTTAATATTTTATTTCAAGCCCTGAATTTATTCAGGGCTTTTTTTATGAAAGATTTGAAAAATATATCAATAAAAGAAACAAAAGATGGTTCAACTACTTTATACGTGGCTGATATAAATGAGACCTATCACTCTTCTCATGGGGCCATGCAAGAAGCTAAACATGTTTTTATAATGAATGGACTGGAATTGCTGTCAAAGGATTGTATTCATGTTCTTGAAGTTGGATTTGGAACAGGATTAAATGCTTTGCTAACGAGTGATTTTTCTGTTCGAAACAAACAGCAAATCAATTATGTTGGACTAGAGACGGTTCCTTTGAAAATTGAAATTATAGATAAATTGAATTATTTAGAGCATGAGCCTTCTCTGTCAAAATCATTTTTTTTGGAAATTCATTCTTCTGATTGGGAAAAGAAGAATTCAATTCATGAGTTTTTGACTATAGAGAAGATTAATTCAAGTGTTCAGGAATTTGTTCCAGAGAATGATTTTGACATTGTTTTTTATGATGCTTTTGGTCCTCGCGCTCAAAGTGAAATGTGGGAGAAAGAAATATTTGAGAAGTTGTACGGAGTAATTAGCAATAATGGCATTTTAGTTACGTATTGCGCTATGGGTCAGTTCAAGAGAGATTTGAAGTCTGTGGGTTTTACTGTCAAGAATGTTCCCGGTCCTCCTGGGAAAAGAGAGATGACTATTGCTATAAAAGAATAGGGAGTGTAACATTTATTACTTAATTTCATTCACACAATAATTACTTTTGAGTATGTTAAAAAAGGGAACCAAGTTATTTAGTATTTTAAAACGTAAATGTCCGCATTGTCAGGAAGGAGAGTTTTTTGTTTCTGGACCTTATAATTTTAAAAATTTAGGAAAAGTTCATGAGAGCTGTTCTGTTTGTAAGGAGTCGTTTTCCAAAGAACCAGGTTTTTATTACGGAGCCATGTATGTTTCTTATGCTCTTGGAGTTGCTGTTTTTGTTGCTGTTTTCCTTCTTACCTATTTGTTTTATCCGAATCCTGGAGCGTTTGAATATATATTATTCATAGGAATTGCGATGGTAGTTTTAGGTCCGTTTTTGTATTCTTTGTCCAAAATTATCTGGGCAAATTTATTTATGTCATATAAAAAGAAAATATAATGTTAAAAAGAATAATTTATCCATTCCTGTTAATGGGATCAGTGTCTATGTTGTCGTGTTCCAATAATATGGAATCTGTTAACGAGGAAAGTCAAACTTCTAATCAGGTAAGAAAGGATTTAAGTGTCGAGGATTTCAAAAATAAAATCTCCGAAAAGACAATAGTTTTAGATGTTAGAAGAGCAGTAGAGTTTCAAGCGGGTCATTTGGAAAACGCTATAAATATTGACTTTTTTTCTTCAAATTTTGTTGCCGAAGTATCGAAACTGGATAACTCAAAAAAGTTATTGATTTATTGCGCTTCTGGTGGTAGGTCCTCTGGAGCCATGAATAAACTAGCTGATTCTGGTTTTTCTGAAATGTATAATATGCTGGGTGGATTTGGAGCTTGGAGAAAAGCAAATTTCGACTATGTCAAGTAAAAATCCGACCATCTCTAATCAATTAATACTGGTCGCTTTACTAGCTTTTTTAGGATTGGCTCCAATTGGTGATCCGCACCTCATTGGTAAAGTAAATTGGGTAGCTGGAGGAGCTGTAGGAATGAAGCCAATGGATTGGTTTGATTTTGTAATGCACGGTGGTTCTCTTCTTATTTCAGTAATTCTTATTCTTAGAATTATTTACATTTCGGTTTTAAAATCAAAAAAATAAAAGTCTGGTGTTCATAAAATGAAACACTAGGCTAGTGAATGTCCAATTCAAGTTGATTTTTTCAGTATATTTGCAACTTATCTATAGGGCATGAAAGACATCCAAATGGTTGACCTACTTGGTCAATACGAAAAAATTAAAACAGGCATTGATGAAGCTATACTAAGTGTAGTTCAGTCATCGCAATATATCAATGGTCCCGAGGTAAAAGGTTTTCAAAAAGACCTTGAGGATTACTTAGATGTGAAACACGTGATACCATGTGCTAATGGTACAGATGCCTTGCAAATAGCCATGATGGCTTTGGGACTGAAGCCAGGAGATGAAGTAATTACAGCAAACTTCACTTATGTTGCAACAGTAGAAGTTATTGGGCTGCTCAATTTAACTCCAGTTTTGGTAGAAGTAAATCCAGACACTTTTAATATTGACACAGTTTCGCTTGAGAATGCAATTACTTCCAATACAAAAGCAATAGTTCCCGTTCATCTTTACGGCCAATGTGCTAATATGGAAGAAGTAATGAGGATTGCGAAGCAATACAATCTTTTTGTGATCGAAGATACTGCTCAAGCAATTGGTGCAGACTATACATTTTCTAATGGTGAATCAAAAAAAGCTGGAACAATAGGTAATATTGGTACAACCTCTTTTTTCCCATCCAAGAACTTAGGTTGTTACGGTGATGGTGGGGCTATGTTTACCAATGATGATGAATTAGCTAAGAAATTAAAAATGATAGCTAACCACGGGCAAAGCAGACAATATTACCACGATGAAATAGGTGTGAATTCTAGGCTAGATAGTATTCAGGCAGCTGTATTGAGAAAAAAACTTCCGCATTTAAATACTTATATTGAAAGTAGAAATAAGGCGGCTACTTATTACGATAATGCGTTTTCTGAATTGGATTGGTTAACTATTCCTGCCAGAGATAACAAATCGACACATGTTTTTCACCAATATACTCTAAAGACAAAAGGAATAAA
The DNA here is from genome assembly GCA_024639505.1 of Crocinitomicaceae bacterium. Classification (GTDB taxonomy): domain Bacteria; phylum Bacteroidota; class Bacteroidia; order Flavobacteriales_D; family CAJJDF01; genus CAJJDF01. Next base: position 26,156 of record JAHEIE010000019.1, on the reverse strand, counting down.
TAGAGATGAACTACGTTCTTATTTGTCAGAAAATGGTGTGCCTGCAATGGTTTATTATCCATTGCCTTTGCATAAGCAAAAAGCTTATAAAGATTCTAGATATGATTCAGTTGATTTCTCTAATACGGAAGCATTGAACGAATCGGTTATTTCGTTGCCTATGCACACGGAACTTTCTGATGAACACTTGGAATTTATTACTAAAACAGTAAAAGAATTTAAAAAATAAAATATGAAGAATATAGCAGTTATAGGAACTGGATACGTTGGTTTAGTTACAGGAACTTGTTTTGCCGAGACTGGAAACAATGTAGTTTGTGTAGATATTGATGCAAACAAAGTAGAAAGAATGAAGAATGGTGAGGTTCCAATTTACGAACCTCAATTGGATGTATTATTCGAAAGAAATCAAAAACAAGGAAGGTTAAAATTTTCAACGGATATTGAATCTTCCATTGAAAATGCTGAAATTATATTTTTAGCACTTCCAACACCTCCTGGCGAAGATGGTTCAGCAGATTTAAGTTACATTTTAGGAGTAGCTGATCAATTAGGTAAACTGATAAAGGATTACAAAATAATTATTGATAAAAGTACTGTGCCTGTGGGTACAGCGGACAAGGTGAAAGAAGCTATTGCTAAAAACACTTCTGTAGGGTTTGATGTAGTTTCTAATCCGGAATTTTTGAGAGAAGGTTTTGCAGTAAGCGATTTTTTGAAGCCGGATAGAGTAGTGATTGGAACAGAATCTGCAAAAGCAAGAAAAATATTGGAGGAACTTTACAAGCCTTTTGTAAGACAAGGAAATCCAATTTATTTTATGGATGAAAAGTCCGCAGAACTTACCAAGTATGCGGCAAACTCATTCCTTGCAACTAAGATTACTTTTATGAACGAGATTGCAAATTTTTGTGAAATCGTAGGAGCAGATGTGGATATGGTGAGAAAAGGAATTGGATCTGACGCTCGAATTGGAAATAGATTTTTATTTCCAGGAATAGGGTACGGAGGAAGTTGTTTTCCTAAAGATGTAAAAGCTTTGATTAAATCGGGTAATGACAATGGATATGATTTTAAAATCATAAACTCAGTAATAGAGGTGAATGAAAGACAAAAAGTAATCATAGTAGATAAAATAAAACAATATTACGGAGGAGATTTAAAAGGAAAGAACATCGCACTTTGGGGATTAGCTTTCAAACCAGATACAGACGATATTAGAGAGGCACCGGCTTTGTATATTATAGATGCTTTGTTGGCAGAAGGATGTACAATTCAAGCTTTTGACCCGGAGGCAATGGAAAATGTAAAAGAGATTTACGGATCTAAAATTTCTTTTGTAGAAAATCAATATGACGCTCTTAACAACGCTGATTTTATGATTATTGCCACGGAATGGCAAGTTTTTAGGACTCCAGATTTTAATAGAATCAAAGAGTCTTTGGCAGAGCCAACTATCTTTGATGGTCGTAATTTGTATGACTTGGAAGATATGAAAAGATATGGATTTAGATACCAAAGTATCGGTAGAGAAATAGTTTAAAAAATCAAAATGAAGAAAGTACTAATAACAGGAGCAGCAGGGTTTTTAGGGTCACATTTGTGTGATAGATTTATCAAAGATGGATATCATGTGATAGCCATGGATAACCTTATTACAGGTAGATTAAAGAATATTGAACACCTGTTTCCTCTTGAAAATTTTGAGTTTCATAATCACGATATTTCTAATTATGTTCATGTTTCTGGTGAATTGGATTATATTCTTCACTTTGCTTCACCCGCAAGTCCTATTGATTATCTTAAAATTCCAATTCAAACCCTGAAAGTAGGATCTTTAGGTACTCATAACTTACTAGGTTTGGCAAAATCAAAAAACGCAAGAATGTTGATTGCTAGTACATCGGAAGTTTATGGAGATCCAGAGATTCACCCACAAACAGAGGAGTATTGGGGAAATGTAAATCCTATTGGGCCAAGAGGTGTATATGATGAAGCGAAACGTTTTCAGGAGGCTATTACAATGGCTTATCATAGATTTCACGGAGTAGAAACCAGAATTATAAGGATTTTTAATACTTACGGTCCCCGAATGAGATTAAACGATGGAAGGGTTTTGCCAGCTTTTATAGGTCAAGCGTTGAGAGGAGAAGATTTAACCGTTTTTGGCGATGGTTCTCAAACTCGTTCGTTTTGTTATGTTGATGATTTGGTAGAAGGGATTTGTAGATTGTTACAGTCCGATTATGTAGAGCCTGTTAACATAGGAAATCCAGACGAAATTACAATTGGAGATTTTGCCGAGGAGATAATTAAACTAACCGGAACTAACCAGAAAGTGATATACAAGGAATTGCCTGAGAATGATCCTAAAAAAAGAAGGCCAGACATTACAAAAGCAAAGGAAATTCTGGGTTGGGAACCAAAAGTATCTCGACAAGAAGGACTTAAATTAACGTATGATTTTTTTAAATCATTATCAAAAAACGAGTTGTCCGAGGTGGATCATTACAACTTTGATAAGTTCATTAAATAAAAATATATGCAAAAAGTAGCTAGAACATTTTTCTTTATAACATTATTGTTACTCTGCAGTGTTTCATACTCGCAGAAGTTGTACAAAGTAATGATGCAAGATCCAACTTACAACTTTTATGAGGTTTGTAAAGAGGCAGATAAGTATTTTGAAAATCACGGAAAAGGTAAAGGTTCTGGTTACAAAGGTTACCAAAGGTGGAAGAACGAGAACGAAAGTAAATTTGCACCTTCGGGCGCAAGGAACAACGTTGATCCCATGTTTGTGGAAAAGGCATATCAGCAATTTATAAATACTTCTGCTGTTGCTGGATCTGCAAATAGGTCGCTTTACTCTGGAGGATGGAAAGATTTAGGTCCTTACACGATCGATAGTATTACAGGACATTATTCCGCTGGTTTGGGAAGAATTGAAACCTTTTATGTGAATCCAAGCAATACGCAAATCATGTATGTGGGTTCAAGAAGTGGAGGGTTTTGGAAATCAATTAATGGTGGAGTAAACTGGACTGGAGGTTACACAGATTCGTTGGTAGCTAGTGGTGTATTTTCTATTGGTGTGTCACCTACAAACTCCGATTCAATTCTCATTGCATTACAAAATTCTGGAAATGCTTATTCTCATGGAATTTATCGATCCATTGATGGAGGAGACACTTGGTTACAATCAACTTTTAATCCAACAAGTTTAGGTAAAGGAGGTTTAGGAAGTAATTTTAAAATATTCCAAGTCGCTTATCACCCCCGAGTAGCAAACCTAATTTTTGTAGGTACCAGTTCAGGATTATACAGATCTACCGATAACTTGGCTTCTTGGACATTGGTTCCAAGCACTTCTGGTGGTGACATTACTCAAATTGAATTTCATCCTACCAATAACAATATCATTTATACTTACGATGACTATTATTGGGGATCTTATGGAGATGTTGTAAGGTATTCGTTGGATCAAGGTGTTACGTTCTCTAGTTCCAATACTATTGTAGGAAACAATGGAGCTGGCGCTAAAATTTCGGTAAGTAAAGACTGTCCAGATTGTGTATTCTTTGCCTCAACCAACGGAATTTGGACTTCTAAAAACAAAGGAATAGATTTTTCATTCATGAGCAATCCAGCCGAATCTTGTGATGGATTTGCCGTTCATGACTTAGATACATCAAAAATGATTTATGGTTATTTAGATATTGTAAATTCAACTGATGGCGGAAGAACAACCAATCAAATAACATGGTGGAGTCTTGGAAGTTCGGCTCATGGGCTAGGTAATTACGAAGCTAATTTAAAAAATGGTGGAAAATACATTCACGCAGATTTAAGAATAGCAAAATGCATTGATGGAATTTTTTATGTGGGTACAGATGGATTATTTGCTAAAAGTACTGACAATGGTATTTCTTGGACAGTTTTGAGTGATGGTCTAGGAATAAGGGAGAATTATAGTCTGGGAGTAAGCCAATCCAATCATTATCGAACAATGAGTGGTTCACAAGACAATGGGACGAGTATAAAACACAAAGACGCTTGGATTGAGTTTTATGGAGCGGATGGAATGGAAGCCATAATTCATCCTCTTAATGATGACTACATGATGGGTAGTATTCAATATGGATCAAGAAGAAAAACAATTGATGGTGGTTTAACTCAAAGTGGTTCAAATGCTCCAGGTCAAGCTGGAGCCGGAAATGGGGCTTGGGAAGCTCCACTTGCTTACGATCCTAATGACCAAATGAGAATTTTTAATTTTGCAAAAGATATTTATGTAAGCCAGCAATTTGGTGGAAATTGGGTCTATAGAGGAGATCCATTTGGAAATACGATTAATGAAGCTGCAATTGCAGAGAATAATTCGAATATCATTGTCGTAGCCAGAGGAGCGGCCATCATGAAATCGACTGATGCAGGGATAAGTTTTTCTTCAATAAAAACGAATTTGCCTAATTACACAATAACAGATATAGCTTTTAATCCAAATGATGATGACAATATTTTTGTAACTTACAATAGGTATCAGAATGATGGAAAAAAAATATATATGACAACAAATGGAGGAATAAATTGGGTAAATATCACCTATAATTTAGGCGATATGCCTTTGCGAAATGTAGTAGTGGATCACACAAAAGAAGGTAATATATACGTAGGTGCTGAAATTGGAGTTTACACAAAAACTTTGCAAGATTCTATTTGGAGTTTATATAATACAGGTTTACCAAACTCAACTATAAAAGAATTAGAAGTTGTAAATGGATCAAATACATTAAGGGCGGCAATTTGGGGAAGAGGATTATGGGAATATTCATTGGTGGGAAGAGCTAACTACCCAGCAATAGTTAAAACCTGGATAAATGATATGCCCACTTTAACGGTTCCTCGCGAAGACATAGATCAACATATCAATGCTCAGGTTTCTAGTGATTTACCAGTGAGAAGTGTATTTGCACTTTGGTCGGTGAACACTCCTAGTTTTGGCAATAAAATAGGGATGGTAAATACCATTGATAGCACTTATGTTTCGAGTACACCTATCCCCAATTACCCAATGGGAACCAAAGTCTTTTTTAAGGTTTTTGCTGTAAATGCGAACAATGATACTTCTGAAACTTATAAATTTCAATACACGGTAAGATTTAATCCAACAGCCAGTATTAAAATAAAAGAAGAGGATAAGCTAAAAGTGACAGTGTTTCCAAATCCAACGAATGGAGATATAAAGTTGGCTTTTGAGGAGACCGTAAATGAGGGTGTCATTTGGTTGTTTGATGAACTAGGAAAACAAATACTGTCACAAACTATAAATGGTTTGTCTTTTTTAGATTTGGACCTAACAGAGTGTGCTACAGGTATGTATTATATGGTGGTACAAGCAGATGGAAAAAGATCAGTAGAAAAATTAATTAAAAAATAATGGCTAAGTTTTTTTCGCACGAAACAGCAGTGATTGATGCAGGTTGCTCAATTGGAGAAGGAACCAAGATTTGGCATTTTTCTCATATAATGTCAAATTGTGTAATAGGAGAGAAATGCAATGTAGGTCAGAATGTGGTAATCTCTCCACAAGTAGAATTGGGAAATAATGTGAAAGTTCAAAACAATGTATCCATTTATACAGGTGTAATTTGCGAGGACGATGTTTTCCTTGGTCCATCCATGGTTTTTACCAATGTAATTAACCCAAGAAGTGCTGTAATTCGAAAAGACGAATACCTTCAAACAAGAGTAAAAAAAGGAGCTTCTATTGGAGCTAATGCAACAATCGTTTGTGGGAATGACATTGGAGAATATGCTTTTATTGGGGCAGGAGCGGTTGTCACCAAAGAAATTCCTCCATACAGTTTATGGGTGGGGAATCCGGCTAAACAAATTGGTTGGGTAAGTGAATACGGACATAGACTAAATTTTGACTCTGAGGGAAAAGCAATCTGCGAAGAATCAAAACAAGAATATAGTTTGACTGATAATTCAGTTGAAAAAATAAATTAAAGTGTCAGTTCGAGTGTTTTTTTGATTCTGATAGCTTTCGGAATCAAAACAAAAAAGTATCGAGAACAAACGATTAAGAAAGATAAACATGACAAAAATAAAATTTGCAGTAGTAGGAAACGGACATATTGGAAAAAGACATGCCGAGATGATTACCCGAAACGAAGGAGCAGAATTAGCTGCTTTGTGTGACATTAGACCTAAATCTGAATTAGGAATTGAAAACTTTGATGTTCCTTTTTTTAATTCAATTGAAGAATTGTTGGCGAGCGATACAGAATTTGATGTTTTGACAGTGAGCACTCCAAATGGAATTCATGCTTCTCACAGTTTATTGGCTCTTGAAGCGGGAAAACACATTGTATGTGAAAAACCAATGGGACTATCAAAAGCGGATTGCGAAGAGATTATGCATGTTTCTCTTAAAAATAATAAACAAGTATTTTGTGTGATGCAAAATAGGTATTCTCCACCCTCAGCATGGTTGAAAGAAATCATGGAAGAAAAATTATTGGGTGATATCCACATGGTTCAACTAAATTGCTATTGGAACCGCGATGACAGATATTACAAAAAGGGAGGTTGGAAAGGAACTCCAGATTTGGACGGAGGAACTTTATTTACTCAGTTTTCTCATTTTATTGACATCATGTATTGGCTGTGTGGAGATATTGATAACATCAAAGGAAATTTCAAAGACTTTACTCACAAAGAAACTACAGCATTTGAAGATTCGGGGTTAGTTACATTCGATTTTTTGAAAGGAGGAATGGGTGTTTTGAATTATTCCACAGCAGTGTGGGACAAAAACCTAGAAAGTAGCCTCACAATCATTGGAAGCAAAGGAAGTGTGAAAGTAGGAGGTCAGTATATGAATGAAGTAGAATATTGCCACATAGATGGCTACGAAATGCCGGAACTTCCGCCAAGTAATCCTGCAAATGATTACGGTCCTTACAAAGGTTCTGCAGCCAATCATAATTATGTGATTGAAAATGTAGTAGACACTTTGAACGGAAACACAACTACAACAACAAATGCTCTGGAAGGAATGAAAGTGGTAGACATTATTGAGAGGATTTACAAAGTAAGAGACGAACAAGGTTACTAATTGGCTAAGATGCAATTGATTTAAAACAAACTGAGTACTAAGGGTTTTGTTTGTACCAAAGCAATAAACAAAAACATCTCAAAGTCCGGTTAATTTGAAAATGTGTAAATTTGACATTCATTTTAGCTGATAGGCTTCATATAATTGAAATAGAAATGACTAAAATATACGATAAACTAGTAAATAAAGAAGCAACCTTGGCAGTTATTGGTTTGGGGTATGTGGGACTTCCCATTGCACTTGAATTTGCTAAAAAAATAAAAGTAATTGGTTTTGATATCAATGCCGAAAGGGTGAAATTGATGCAAAACAACATCGATCCTAGTAAAGAGCTAGAAGCAAAAGATTTCGAAAATTCTGACATCACTTTTACAGCTGATTTAGAAGATTTGAAAAAGGCATCTTTTTATATAGTAGCCGTTCCTACTCCAATTGATGAGAGCAATCTTCCAGATTTAAGCCCATTATTAGGAGCTAGTAAAACAGTAGCCAAGGTGCTTAAAAAAGGAGATTATGTTGTCTATGAATCTACGGTGTATCCTGGTTGTACAGAAGACGATTGTATTCCTGTCTTAGAGGAAGTTTCAGGATTAAAATGGAAAGAAGATTTTAAAGTTGGATATTCCCCAGAAAGGATTAATCCAGGAGATAAAGTTCACACTTTAAGTACGATTGTGAAAGTAGCTTCGGCATGTTGTCCAGAGGCATTGGAAGAAGTGGCCAAGACCTACGAGTTGGTTGTAGAAGCGGGTGTTCACAGGGCAGCTTCCATTAAAGTTGCCGAAGCGGCAAAAATTATTGAAAACACTCAGAGAGATGTGAATATCGCATTGATTAATGAATTATCGATTATTTTTAATCGTGTAGGAATAAATACTTACGATGTGTTGGAGGCTGCCGGAACTAAGTGGAATTTCCTGAATTTTAAGCCAGGATTGGTGGGAGGACATTGCATAGGAGTAGATCCTTATTATTTAACTCACAAAGCAAAGAAAACAGGGTATCATGCAAAAGTGATAAACTCAGGAAGGTATGTAAATGATTCGATGGGGTTTTATATTGGAAAACAAACAGTGAAGAAAATATTGGCTCAAGGAACAAATATTATGGATGCCCGAGTGCTTGTAATGGGAGCTACTTTTAAGGAAGATGTGAGCGATATCAGAAACTCAAAGGTTGTTGATGTTATAAGAGAATTAGAGTCGTTTTCTTGTAATGTTGAAGTAGTGGATCCTCATGCTAGTTCGGATGAGTTACAGCACGAGTATGGGTTTGGATTAGTGAATGAGCCAACTGGCAAATACGATGCAATCATTTTGGCCGTGAACCATAAAGAATACATCAGTTTGGAAGAAAATTACTTCAAATCCTTTTTGCCTGAGGGCAAAGGAGTATTTGTAGATGTAAAGGGAATCTTGAAGGATAAAATAAAGGACATAGAATACTGGAGCTTATAGATCTTGTTTTAAAACTATTAAACTATGTAACACCTATTAGAGAAATCTTCTTGGGTGTTTTTTTATGAAATTCAGTTCCCCAAATGATTATTCGGCACTTATTTTGTGCACATCGTCATGGTCAAGCTGAATCTGATCTTTTCTTATTTTTATTTTGAGAGCCAAGTGAGCAAAATCTCTATGATTTGCTTTGAGCCATTCCAATGAGTAATCGTCTCCATCACCTGCCAAAGCAATGTGAGATAAAGTTTCAAAACCATTTTGCTTTAGCCAGTTCAATGCTTTTTCATTTCGTTCTACGCCTTGAATTAATGCCATCAAATGTGGGTATTTATTCTTCATTAGCCAGTCGCGTGCAGTTTCTTTAAGATTGAGAGCAAATACAAAGGTATACAATTCTGGATAGCCGTTTTTAGCTAGCCAATCCCTAATTTCTTTATTACCCGCGATGGCTTCTCCCCACGCAATTATTATTTTTGCAGGGTAAACAAGAGGCTTATATTTTACTGATTCTTTATTCAATTTTAGTTGTAAGTAAATTTAGGATGTATTGTAGTATCTAATTTATATTAAAAATCTATTCGATAATAAAACAACGGCAAAAACCCAAGTTGTTTACTCGTGGTAATCCTTTGTGGCTCATCGGGAGTAGGAGCGTAGGTTATTCCCAATATGTTTTCTATCCCAAATACATTAACCAGGTCCAACCCTATTTCATGAGTCAGCTTTTTTGTGTTCAATTTATAATTGATTTTTATGTCTGCTCTAAAATAATCCTGAAACTGTTGTTCGTTGTATTCTTTGTCTAAAAACACAACTTCTCTTGCGGCTGCCGATGCCACTGTATCCACCAAGCCAAATCTTCTTCCACCGGCCCATGTCACATTAGCTCCAACAGTAATCGAGTTTTTTTTATTCAGTTTAAATTCTTTACCGATCAGAAAATTTGCTGCAAAATTTCCGTTGAAATCAGTGTTTCGTTCTACACCATCGCTTCCTCGGTAAAGGCTGTTGTAAATAGCTCCTGTTACCATGGTATAAAAGCTCTTGTCAAAGTTGTGCTTTACGGTTAATTCAATTCCATAATTTTTACCTGTACCAGTATTTTGCAAAGAATCTGGGAAAAAGCGACTAAAGCCAGAACCTTGGTTTAGCATTGAGAATGAGGACGAACTAACTTCAACAGGGACGTTGTACAAATATTGAAAGTAAACCTCAGATTTTATCATTGTTTTAGCCGAAATGGCATTGGCATAACCAATCACAGAATGAAAACTTTTTGTAAAATCCATTTTATTATTGTGCTGAATTTCCTCGTTTCCATTTCCTGAAGGAATTTGATAAAAGTATGTGTATGAGGGTTGGATTTGGCTGTGAAGTCCTATACCCGAAGAAAGAACTTGTTTTTCATCTATGTTCCATTTCATACTCACTCTGGGTTCTACCAACGAAATACTTTCGCTTTGAGTAAATGCTTGTGCATGCAAACCAAAATTCATCACAAATCGCTCATTGAATTTATGCTTAAGTTGAACATAAGGCTGAATTAAAGCAGCGCTTCCTTGATAATTCCATCTTAAATCCCATTCTGGAACAGTTAGTTTATCGAGTAAAACGCTGTCCTGAAAATCATAGAAAAACACATCGGAATTGAAACCAAACTTTATAACGCTTTGCTTACTCAGTTTTTTATTAATAAAAGAAGAAGCAGAGGTTTTGAATTGCCTAAATCGATAATCAAGAATGGTGTAAATTGTATCTAGGCTATACAAGTTGTTTGCTGAAAGACTTCTGTTGAAATATTCATGAACGGCTTTTTGCTCCTCTACGGAACCAGCAATAGTAGTTTTCCAATACCCATTTTTTTTCAATGGTTTGATATAAGTTAGTCCCACAACAGCCATTTTTGTATTGAAATATTGGTCTCTGTCATTTTCTCCGTAAATATTCAAGTCTGGATTTGGTTCTTTTTCTGTGCTAAAAACGATGTCTATATCACTACTCCCAGAGATTCCAAAGATTGAAACAGCACCCCCTTTTTTTAGCGGGAAATTTAATTTAAAACTTAAATCTTGATAAGCCGGTATTGCATCGGTTCCTACTTTAATTCCAAAACTCTCGAACAAGGAAAGAGTTGAATATCTGTAAGCAGCTAAATAGGAAGATCCCTTCTTCTTATTTAATGGTCCTTCAGCCATGAGTTCAGTTCCCAAAAAACCAAACTGCCCGCTAAATTCGTGCTTTTGATTGTTTCCGTTTCTTAGTTTTAAATCAAATACTCCCGCTACGCTGTTTCCATATTCTGCAGGAAAAGCCGCAGTAAAAAAATCGGAATTAGCCATCAATTTATTGTTCAAGATAGAAACAGGACCTCCCGAAGTTCCGGCAATGGCAAAATGATTAGGGTTGGGGATATCAATGCCTTCTACTCTCCACAATACACCTAAAGGAGAATTTCCTCTTACAATAATGTCATTTCGCGAATCATCTGCCCCTTGAACTCCAGCAAAATTGGCAGCCATTCGCGCAGGATCTCCTCTACTACCAGCATATTTATCAGTTTCTTCCACCGAAAAACTTGTAACACTGACTAGAGCCATTTCATTTTTTACACCCCCATTTTCATCAGCTGAAATTTCTACTTCTTTCATTGTGATCATCGATTCTTCCAAACTTATATTAAGAATCAATTCTTTGCCTGAATTTACGACTACTTCCAACGTTTTTTCGTAATAGCCAAGGTATTTAACTTTCAAAGTGTGTCTCCCAATAGTAACTCCATCAATTCTATATTTTCCATCAATATCTGAGGATGAACCTTGAGGAGATTCTTTTTCTGAAACAATAAGTACTGTCGCTCCAATAATAGGTGAGAATGTTTCTTTATCAATAATTTTTCCTCGTATGGTTTGGGTAGCCTGAGATTTTCCGGCAATAGTGAAAAATAGGAGAATGATAATAAGTGGGAGTTTATTCATAGTAATGCTCGATGGTAACTCCTAAAGATAATGAAATAATTGAATTTCGAATAAAACTGATTATTCGAAAAGCCTTAATTAAAAGTTGGACAAGCGTATTTCGAAGCCTCTTTAAATCCACAAGGATTAATCATTAAAGTAATTTCATGAGAATTGAATGCGCCAAATCTTATTTTAGAAATGGTGTAGTCATAAGCATATCCAACTCTAAAGTAATTCAATAGATTGAAATTAATTAAAGCAGCTACAGCATCTGTATTTCGATAAGATATTCCTAAAGATAACTTTCTCTTAAAGTCTGCCATCACGTTCACATCGATTGCCCATGGCGCTGCTTTGGAAAACTTAAAAAGTGTAGATGGTACTATGGACCAATCGTTTGTAAGTGGAATATTAAGACCTCCCATTAAGCTACCGTGCCTTGTGAGTTTTGTTTCGTCAGTTCCTACAGCTTTTTTTCTGTTTCCCAAAGTTTGTTGGAGTGTTGCTCCTGCAAACCACAAGTCTGATTGAAGAAAAATTCCTGGGGTTATTTCTGGAAAAATTATAGATCTTCTTGAGTTGTTAATCGCATCATCGTTGTAATTGATTAGTGTTACATCATTTGCATCAAAGTTCACTTGCTCTACCCCAAAAAACATTCCCATCGAAAATAAAATATCTCTTGTAAGTGGAAGGTGATAAGCGTAAGCAGCTTTTAATTTGGAACGATTAAAAGGTCCGTAGGAGTCATTTAACACAACTAACCCAATTGCATGTTTGTAACCTAGTCCAAATTTATCTTGTTTCAGGGTAGTATTAAAACTACCGTAAGTTGTTACCGGAGCTCCTTCAAACCCGCTCCATTGGGTTCTGTGCCCAAGGGTAATGTCTAAACAATCTTTGCTTCCAGCTACGGCTGGGTTATAGGAAAACTGATTCGTTAAATAATTTGTGAATTGCGGCACTTGCTGGGAAAAACCAACAAAAGAGGAAGTCAAGAAAAGGAGAATTGAAATTTGCTTAATCATCTTAATAAATTAGAGTTACAGATCCAGTTTTTATTCTTTCTTCTTTCGAATCGATGCTCAAACTGATAGTGTAGTAATAAGTGGAAGCGGGAAGTTTTGTCCCGTTTCGTGTTCCATCCCATCTTGCTGAATTTGGATATCCAATTGTTTTAAAAACAATTTGTCCCCATCGGTCAAATACAGTGATTTCTGCTTTTGGGAAAAATTCAATGAGTCTTATTTCCCATGTATCATTCACTCCATCTGAGTTGGGAGTGAAAGTGTTGGGAACAAAAATAGAATCCAATACATTTACAATTACATCTGAAAAAAATCGGCATCCTTCAATAGAGGTTGCAGTTAAGGTGTAGGTTGTTGCTCCCAAAGGAGTAGCTGTTGGGTTGGCAATGTTTGGATTATCTAATGTTTCTGCAGGAGCCCAAGAATAGGTTACGCCTCCAGATCCTTTTAGTTGTGTAGATCCACCAAATGGAATGTTGGTGTAGGGTCCAGCACTAATTGTAATATAGGGATGTACATTAATTGTAAGTTGATTGGAACCTGTATTTGCTCCACAGTCGCATTCTACTTGTGCTCCAACTACATCGCCATTTACAAAATAGTCTCTTTGAAAAGAATTCCCATTAGTCGTTGTGGATGCGTAACCGCCATTTACAAACCAATTCACCACAGGATTGGTACAGTTTGTTACTGCGGCAGAAAACGTAACAATGTCTTCTGGACAAACTGTATTGGTATCAATGTTATTAGTTATAACAATAGTACTTGCTGGCAATACAACTGCAGGACCAGTTACTTCAATGTCAAAATTACATTGTCCCGAAGAATCACTTGCAATTAGTATGTAGTATGTTGTGTTGGCCACTAATCCAGTTGCATTCAAAGTAAAGTTTCCAGCAGAATTAACAACGCAATTTGAGGCAGCAGAATAAGTTGATGAGTTGCAAGGTGTGCCAGTAGAATACACAATTCCGCTTAATCCGTTGGATCCTGTCGAGCAATTGACAGAAGACACGTTAATGTCAGCATTTCCGCCTGTGGCATTCGTTGTAAATTGATACCAAACTGTTTTTACCATCTGGAAGCATGCAGAACCAACTACTGTTGACCCATCCGCACAAGTTCCACAAATTTGGCTTGTAGCGTTGTTGGTTGTCCCTGACTTGGGTTTAGATATGCAAATTTCAACTGCATTTGCGCAATTGTCATTTGAAGGTTGAGCAATTCCTGCTTGAATAAAAAACAGAAAAAGTATAAAGGTTAAAGTTTGTTTCATTGTGGCGTAAAATTACTATAAATCCAAAAGATTCATTAAATTATCAAATCTATTTTTTAGTTCATCAAAATCATCGTCTTTCTGGTAGGTTTCTATGACAGCATAATCATACCTCTGAAAGGTTTGAAGAATTGCTCCAAGTTCTTTTTTGTTCAATTTGATTGTAACATCTATTTGAGAGGAGTCATCGGAGGAAGTAATGAAAGAACTTAGGATTCGAGCGTTGTTACTTTCTACAATTTGAGCAATTTGTGACAAGGAATAATCTTTGGAGTTTACTCTCAAAATAATAACACCACCAGGTTCCTTGATGGAAGTTGTATTCGAGGCAATCGTCATCAGTTGAGACAAAGTTGTAGAACCAATGTACTCATCATTTCTGTTGAGAATAGGCATAATCGTGAGCTGAAACTCCGACATTTTTCTCATTACTTCGAAAATGTGCTGGTATTCATAGATAAAAATTGAATCCAGTTGCTGAGAGGAAGCGTCAAAAGTGACTTCAGAAAAACTGGTGTCTAAAATATCTTCTTCCGCTACAATTCCCACAAATCTATTGTTTGAAACCAAAGGCAAATGACTTACTTTGAATTCACTCATCCATAGCAATGCCTGCCCAAAACTATCTGAAGGTTTTAGAGCAGGAAGCAGGTCCACGATTAATTGAGATGCAATCATTGTAAAATTCTGATGTAATTTGTTGTCTATTTTTTTTACCTTTAAATATCCCTTTTCTGAACAAAAAGCTGTTCTTTCGTAGTACAGTTTACTTACAAAAATATGACAAAATTAAGTGTAAATATAAATAAAGTAGCCACAATAAGGAATGCTCGAGGAAACAACGTCCCAAATGTGCTAAAAGTTGCGTTGGATATAGAAAAATTTGGCGCAGATGGAATTACTGTTCACCCACGACCAGACGAAAGGCACATTAGATATGCCGATGTTTTTGACTTGGCAAATGAGGTTACAACAGAGTTTAATGTAGAAGGATATCCAAATAAAAAATTCATGGATTTGGTTCTTTCTACCAAACCACATCAAGTAACATTAGTGCCGGATCCTCCCGAAGTATTGACTTCCAACGCAGGATGGAAAATAAAGAATAACCTCTCTTTGTTGCAAGAATCATTGGCGGAATTTAAAAAAGCGGGGATAAGAACTTCTGTATTTATGGAGGCAAACCTCAAAGACATAGAGGAACTTGCTCTTATTGATGTGGACAGAGCCGAATTGTACACAGAATCTTATGCGAGTGGATATCAAAAAAACAGAGAAGAGGCAATAGCTCCCTTTATGGATGCAGCAAAATTAGCTTCGGAAATGGGAGTGGGTTTAAATGCTGGTCACGACTTGAGTCTTGAAAATTTAAAGTATTTTTCTGATTCAATTCCCAATTTGTTGGAAGTATCCATTGGACACGCTTTTGTAGCTGATGCGTTGTATTATGGTTTTGAAAAAACAGTAGGGATGTATAAAAATCTATTGAAATGAAGAAAGTAATAGGAATTATTCCAGCTCGATATGAATCCTCAAGGTTTCCAGGAAAACCTTTGGTCGATATCAAAGGGAAATCAATGATACAGAGAGTAGTGGAACAGTGCGAAAAATCGAAAAGATTGACAAAAGTAGTTGTTGCAACCGATGACAAAAGAATCTATGATCATGTTTTGGATTTTGGTGGAATGGCGGTTATGACTGCAGATACTCATCAATCGGGGACAGAAAGGTGTGGGGAAGTTATTGAGAAATTGGAAAGCAAAGGAGAGTTTTTTGATGTAGTAGTGAATATTCAAGGAGACGAGCCATTTATTTCACCCAATCACATTGACAAAGTGTGTGATATATTATTGAATGATGACCAAGCCGAAATAGGGACATTAGCAAAAAGAATTACATCAGGAGATGAATTGTTCAACGAAAATGTAGTAAAAGTAGTTCTGACTGAAAATGAGGGGAACGAGGAGCCAAGAGATGCCCTTTATTTTAGCCGCCACCCAATTCCGTTTGTGAGAGGACAGGAAAAAGAACTTTGGCTCGAACAGGCAGAGTATTACAAGCATATAGGAATTTATGGCTTTAATATTGATGAGTTTTATGAAATTCAGGAGATTGAACATTCTATGCTCGAGCAGGCAGAAAGTTTAGAAAATTTAAGGTGGTTGTCGCACCATTTCACAATTCAAGTATCTGAAATAGAAGAAGATATAATTGGAATTGATACACCCGAAGATTTGGAAAGAATACTTAATTCCGATAATTTTTAATTAATTAACGGAAATAATTAACTTTGCTTTGTTGATTAATGAAAAAGATAGATAAACATATAGAAGAACTACTGCACGATCACGATTGTGTTATTGTACCAGATTTTGGAGGTTTTATTACTTCAAAAAAGCCTGCGTACTTCAATCAGTTTACTTCTGTCTTTTTTCCGGCAACAAAAAGAATCCTTTTTAACAAACACCTTGTTTTTAACGATGGTTTATTGTCAGCAAAAATTGCAGAAAAGCAATCTTTGTCCATGGCAGAAGCACAGCAAATGTTATTGGAGTTCAAGGACGATTGTTTCTTACGTCTAAATGAAGAAGGAAGAGTTGAGATTGAAAGAGTAGGAGTGTTGTTTTTTGATAAAGAAAAAAACATCCAATTTCAGCAAGCCTCTACTAATTTCTTAAAAGATTCATACGGTCTTTCTGCCATTTCGATTGAAAAA
The DNA here is from genome assembly GCA_024639505.1 of Crocinitomicaceae bacterium. Lineage (GTDB taxonomy): Bacteria > Bacteroidota > Bacteroidia > Flavobacteriales_D > CAJJDF01 > CAJJDF01. The sequence goes on along the minus strand of JAHEIE010000019.1, from coordinate 9,593 downwards.
TTAGTTTCGCCAGTTACGAAGCCAAAGAAAGAAACTCCTGTAAAAATCATTTCGAGAATTGAGGAGCAAAAAGTGTCAGAAGTTACGAAACCTAAAGTTCAAAAAGAATCTAAACCCAAAACGACAAAGCGTTATGGACAGTTGGTTCCCTTATTGATGGTTCCAATTTTGGCTGCAGGATTATACTTTGGGATTCAAACCGAAGTGCCTTATAATAAATTGAATATTGCAGATGTAAATCCGTTTAATCCTGTTTACGTTCAGGAATATACACCAAGAACGAATCAAGAATTCGCTCTGATATGGGAGAATGAGGATATAATAACTGCTAAAGTTGTAAATGCGGTAGTTCCAGAAAAAGAGATTGAATTAGAAGTGATTCCTGCTAAAATTGATTCTACTTTCATAAAACCAATAGAGTTTACAGCAGTAAAAAGCTACCACGTAATTGCAGGATGTTTTTCGGTGAAAGAAAATGCGGATAACCTTGTTGAAGATTGGAAAAGCAAAGGGAATGAATCCAAGATTGTAGACAAAAAAGGAAGTTTGTACCGAGTTGCTATTCAAAGTTTTGCTACTAGAAAAGAAGCAAAGCAGTTTTTGGCTTCAACTAAGCAAGAGGAAGGAATTTCTTTGTGGGTATTAAAGAAATAATCATTTCGATTACTTCTGTTAAATGAAATCAGATTTTTTCATGTTCAACCAAGATAATGCAGACTTATGCAGTAAATCTTCTTTGGTTTTTTGTTCCAAATCAAATTCTCTTATCAATTTACCTGGTTGTAATTCGCCCAATGGAAAAGGATAATCTGAACCTAGAGCCACTTTATCCGATCCAATCAAATCCATGATGTATTTTAGATTCGCTTCGTCATGAACCAAAGAATCTAACCAAAATTTACCCAAATATTCTTTGGGAGCCACATTGTTGTCAATGGCGCATAAATCTGGTCGTACATCAAAGCCATGCTGAATTCTTGAAATTGTAGCAGGAAAAGAACCACCACCATGAGCAAACGCTACACGCAAGTTTGGCAATCTCTCGAATACTCCCCCAAATATCATAGAGCAAATGGCTAAACTTGTTTCTGCAGGCATTCCTACGAGCCAAGGAAGCCAATATTTTTCCATTTTAGATTTTGACATCATGTCCCAAGGGTGAACAAAAACAGCCATGTCTAGTTCTTCACAAGCCTGAAATATTGGAAATAAATTGGGGTCGTTGAGGTTCCAATCGTTCACGTGAGAACCAATTTCAATTCCTTTCAGTCCAATTTCTTTGCATCGTTTTATTTCTTTAATCGCCATTTCTGGAGCTTGCATCGGAACAGTTCCTAACCCTACAAATCGTTTTGGGTATTTTTCTACAATTCCAGCAATGTGATCATTCAAAAACATAGAAACATCCAAGCAATCTTGGGGTTTTGCCCAATACGAAAACATTACAGGAACAGTAGATAAAACCTGCACATTGATGTGTTGTGCATCGCATTCAGTCATTCGTGCTTCGGCACTCCAGCAATTGTCTTCTATTTCACGAAAAAACTTGTCGTCCATCATCATTCTGGCACAACAAGGTTTGTGATGGTCTAGGTGAATAAATCCTCCGTAGCCAAATTTCTTTTTAAAATTAGGGATATCCTTAGGAAGGATATGAGTGTGTATATCAATACTTAATATATCTTCTGCTCTTTCTGTCATCCTAAATAAATCTTTCGTCAATTTCCATTACGTGATTGCAGTTGTTGCAAGTTCTTTTTTCTTCAGAAGTATAAAACTCCTTGAATCTTGATTGGAAATCTGTTTCGATATCGTTTTGCGAAAAATAAGTTTCGTGTAGTCTGGTATTACAGTTGTCGCAAAACCAAAGTAAACCATCTTTCATGTCGGTTCCTTTTCTTTTTCGTTCAATTACCAAACCAATGGAGTTTGCTGGGCGAACAGGATTGTGAGGAATGTTGCCAGGCAACAAAAACATTTCTCCTGCTTTAATTGGAACTTCTACAGCTTTTCCGTCTTGCTGAACTGTAACCATGATGTCTCCTTCCAATTGGTAGAACAATTCTTCGGTTTCATTCCAGTGGTAGTCTTTTCGGGCATTGGGTCCACCTACAATCATTACAATGAAATCACCTGCATCCTTGTATAGGTTTTTGTTTCCAACAGGTGGTTTTAGTAAGTCTCTGTTTTCGTCAATCCACTTTTGTAGGTTGAATGGAGCTGCAATTTTCATCGTAATAGTTGTTTTTATTATTCTTTAAAATTAAGGAAACTTAGGGAACTTGGAAAAATCTCTTTCTCTTTTTTCTAAAAATGCATTTCTTCCTTCTACTGCTTCATCCGTTCCGTAGGCCAACCTTGTCGCTTCACCGGCATATACTTGTTGTCCTACCAATCCATCATCAATTAGATTGAACCCAAATTTCAACATTTTGATAGCTGTTGGACTTTTTGTCATAATTTCTTGCGCCCAATCGTAAGCTTCCTGCTCTAGTTCATCATGAGGAACAACCTTGTTTACCATTCCCATCTCAAAAGCTTCTTGAGCAGTATAATTTGCTCCCAAAAAGAAAATTTCTCGTGCTCTTTTTTGTCCCACTTGGCGAGCCAAATAAGCCGAGCCAAACCCTCCATCAAAACTAGCTACATCTGCATCTGTTTGTTTGAATATTGCGTGTTCTTTACTGGCTAATGTCAAATCGCATACTACGTGCAAACTGTGACCTCCACCAACGCACCATCCTGGAACTACTGCAATTACCACCTTATTCATGAATCGTATCTGGCGCTGAACATCCAAAATGTTGAATCTATTGATTCCGTTGGTTCCTTTGTAACCCGTGGTAGATCTCACTCTTTGGTCACCACCCGAGCAAAATGCCCATCCGCCATCTTTTTCAGATGGTCCTTCACCAGTGATAAGAACAACTCCAATTTCTTGACTTTCGTGACAAATAATGAGAGCTTCCCATAATTCATCAACTGTTTTGGGCGTAAATGCATTTCTGCATTCGGGCCTGTTAAAAGCGATTCTTGCTACACCATTTAGTGTTTTGAAAGTGATTTCTTCGTATTCTTTTTCTGTTTTCCAGTTCAGTTCAGCCATGTATTGGGTGGGTTCTTTTGATTTGAATAAGTGTAAAGATAAGAAGTATTCGATTAAAAGTTTCTTCTCGGCTTAAAATAGAGTTAGAACAACAGAAATATTTCGATTGTGTATCTACAAGCTCTGTGAGTTAGTTTTAGTAAGAGCTTTCCTCTCTTTTTCAAAAACTATATTCCTCTGTGTGTTTTTCTTGTAGTGGTTCTTTGTTGTAATAGTTCCTGTGGTGTTTGGTCGGTAATTCTGGCTGCTAGGGTTTAGCAGATAATCCACTTGGTTTTCAATCATTTTTTCAAAAGGCAAAAGAAAATCAGTGGTATCACAATTTTCTACCTCTGCTGTGTTTAGCAAATTAAGAACGGTATAAGTTGACTCAATTGTACTCAAACAAAGTGGTGCTGGCTGTTGTTTAATAATGAATTTGGATTGAATTTGGTTGTCGAAACTTACGCGGGGCAAAGCTTGTAAGTTTTTGCTCATTCGTATCATTTTTTTGGCGCAAGGCCAAGTTCCATCCAGAATAAAGATATTCGGGTTTTTACCCAGAAAAGAGGTGGTTTCTGAGCTTTTTCTAAGCGAAAGATTAAAAGATTCTTCTCCTGGATAAAGTAAAAATGAATTATTATTTTCGTTAGTTAGCAATTCAATTACGCGCTTATTTTGGGTAAAATCTACCCCAACAATAATTTCTGAATTTGTAAGTTGAAGTTGGGTCATTCGCCCAGTTCCATTTCTTTCTTTTTTGTACTCCTTGGGGTGCATCAAAATAATAAAACGAGACTTTGTTTGGATAGGCCGAGTAAAAGAACAAATGCAAGAATTTTCGGGTCTCATGCAGGCGTAGCATTTAGCTCTGGGGTTGTTTATTTCTTGATGCAAGAGTATGTATTAGGTTTCTGGGATAAATATAAAGAAAATGCTTTTTACAATGCACTTTTGTAAACCCAATGACCGTTTTCTTTCACAAACAATGAGTTTTCATGGATGAAATTTAAACTTCCGTTCTCTCTAAAATAGGCCTTAAACTCAACCGTGTTTTTTGTGTTATTCAGTACCTCCAGTTTTATCCATTCCACAGATTTTGTCCAAGTCAATATTTCTCTTTTTTCAAGTTTTGAAGGTCTCGAAGAATTGTGATGACTTTTTTGAAGGTAATCCACATTTGCCAACACAAAAGCACTGTATCTCGATCGCATCAAGACTTCTGGAGAAGTGACAGAGTTTATTTCTTCATGTGCTCTTTTACAGCAGTTTTCATACAGATTTGATGGATTGCAAGGGCAGTTCATTTGTTTTGAATGGGGTTGTGTTTTACTACTTTTTTTTGTTGGACAGATTGGGTATGAGAACGTTCCGTGTATGGTGTCGTAGCATCCCGAAGGGTGCTATGCACTATACACATTGTTGTGTTTTCGTGTTTTATTTATTCGATTTCTTGTATTCCAATTTCCTTCAAATATTCATATGTCTCGTCATAAAAAGCCTTAGGCCTTGTGTGATCTAAATCACTGCTTTCAGGAACAAATATTACCATTCCTTGACGTGCTCTTGTGAGAAGAACTCGATAAGTATTTTTTAAATACTCTTTGTCTATATCCTTATTTATGTTTTGCCATTTGGTTCCTTTGAAATTTTGATATTTCCAATCTGTATTATTAAAATGAAAGTTACCACCCCAAGCAACACAAGCCCAATCTATCTCGAGCCCCTGAATATCAAATTCAGTAGCAACTTCTTCTAAGAAATAAGAAGAGCGAATATCTTGGCTGTTATTTAGAAACCAACTTGGTGCAGAAATTTCATTTTTAACATCAATACCTAAAGGCCTTAGCCTTCTGGCTCCTGAGGAACTAATTAATCCAATCCTTTCACTTCCTTTAGCACTATCGCGAAGCCACTTTTTTGCTTTTTCAAGGTTTCTTGTTAAAACAATAGGGTAAGATTTTTTGATTTCCGAGTAAATTCGTTGTGAGTTTTCAATTTCAATATTAAGCAACTCGTGAATGAAATTTGATAATTGTTCTGATCTAAATGATCTAACAGATACCGCAAGGTGCAATTCCATTTCACTTATTCCATTTCCGATTAACCATTTTCTCGATTCTGCAGATTTTAAATAGTTATCACTTTCTAATATTGAACTAGAGTAGTGAATGTCCCAGTCAGGAAAATGGTTTTTAAGAGAACTAATCCATTCTTCTAATCCAGCTTCGCCTGTGTTTATTTCTTGCCCACCACCAATTAAACAAACTATTGTACACCAATCAGAATGTCTGTTCATAACATCAATTAGAAATTCGGGTTCTGATTTGTTAAAATCTTCAACTCCTTTTTTCCTTTTCATAAACGAACTAACTTGATCATTTGTCCAAGCTCTTTGAGCTTCATCAAACACTACAACACTTTCAATTGGGGCTTTATCTGAAAGTAAATTATCATCACGGAAATGGTGAATATTTTGAATAAATGCATTTGCCTTAATGCCTGCCTGCTTTTTGCTTAGCCTTTCTCCATTTTCTTTTGCTGTCAGCACTTCATCCCTTGTTAGCGCCTCCCTTAGAACATCAACCAACGGCCCATTTCCAGATAAAAAAACAGCGTGTTCATCTTCATCAGCTTTCATTCTTTCAACCGCTATATTTAATCCAGCTAAAGTTTTACCTGCGCCAGGTACACCTGTCACAAAGCAAATTGATTTCATCCCTTTGATTTTGGACTTTTCAATTACTGCATTAATACAATCTGCCGTTTTAGACAGATTAATGGTTCCTGAATCCGATCTAGTTATTTCTTTGACATTATGCCCTTTGTACAGAGCTTGAGCGGCTTCTACGATTGTAGGTGTCGGTTTGTAGATAGAATTCTCCCAATATTCAATATCAATTGATTTACTGTTGTCCTTTAAGTACTTTTTAAGTGTTTCGGCTAAATCTAATTGATTGGATTTAGCAGCAGTTTTATGGACGAATATCTGATTGTCCTGCTCAGCAATACTTGCCGCATTTGTGGCGACCAAAACAGGTATGAGTTTGATATCGTGGCTTCCTTCGTGGAAGTTTTTCAAATCAATTGTATAATCAATTACTTGTTCAATTGCATGTTTTTCATAACCTCCGTCTCCAACTTTAAACTCGATTATAAAAGCAACATTATTTATGATAACTATATTATCAACTCGCTTACCCATTCTAGGAATTGTAAACTCGAAATAAATTCGACCTTCAAATTCAGTTAGTTGGTTTTTAAGAATAGTGATTTGTCTACGCCAAGCATTCACTTGTAACTCTTCAAGTGTTCTGTTGCTATGATTAGCGGTTAATTCACCTAGAATACTCGAGTCAGGTTCTTGTAAAAAGTCTTGTATGTTTTTCGAGTAATAGGCTCTTTTCATAAATGGTCTTCTTGATTATTTCGGTTTGTGATACATGAAACACAACAACCGTGTAAAACACACAAGTGTGTTTTATCTGCATATATTTTTATTGAAAATAGGGTTTTAATAGTTGTAATCCAATATTTTATTATGTATTTATGAGTGTGTTTTATATCCCAGCCCCCAGTTCACTCCCCTCGCGAATTGCTCTTTGTGCATCAATTTTCTTGGCTAGTTTTCCGCCACCAATGAGGTGGGGAGTTTTACCCAGAGCAATCAATCCCTCGTGCAGTGCATGTACGCTAACTTGTCCTGCACAAACTACAATTGTATCCGCTTCTATAAATTGCGGTTCATTGTTGCGTGTGATATGTATTCCATTCTCATCAATCTTATCGTAAGAAACTCCATTGAGCATGGTTACTTTTTTCATCTTGAGCGAGGATCTGTGAATCCAGCCAGTAGTTTTACCAAGATCTTTTCCAATTTTGGTTTCGCTACGTTGTAGCATTGTGATTTCTCTGGGCGAAGGATGTGGATTAGGTTTTGTCAATCCGCCTCGAGTAGAGTTAGTTCCGTCAATACCCCATTCTTTTAAAAATAAATGGGTATCCAAAGAAGGAGATTTTCCCTCGTGAGAAAGAAATTCCGCCATGTCAAATCCTATTCCACCTGCACCAATTATTACCACTTTATTGCCCACAGATTTGTTGTGTTTCAATACATCTTCATAATCCAGAACGGTGTTCTTTTCCATTCCTTCTAGTTCAATAGTTCTGGGTTTTATTCCCGTAGAAATAATAACTTCGTCAAACTCGAGTAACTCCTGAGCAGTTGCTTTGTGGTTCAGTTTTAGCTCCACTCCGTGCAATTCTATTTGTTTTTTATAATATCTCAAAGTTTCATAAAATTCCTCTTTTCCAGGAATGAGTTTTGCAATATTGAATTGCCCACCAATCTCGCTTTGCGCCTCAAATAATGTAACGGTGTGACCACGCCCAGCAGCGACTGCAGCAGCCGAAAGCCCAGCAGGTCCCGCACCAACTACAGCAATTTTTTTTGGCGAAAGAGTAGGAGTGTAGTTCAAGATTGTTTCGTGACAAGCTCTGGGGTTTACCAAGCAGCTAGCAGTTTTTTGTTTAAAAACATGGTCCAAACAAGCTTGGTTGCAACCAATGCAGGTGTTTATTTCATCTTCTCTTCCCTCAATGGCTTTCTTTACCAATTCCGGATCGGCAAGAAATGGACGAGCCATAGAAACCAAATGAGCATGTCCGTTTGCTAATATTTCTTCCGCTTTTTCGGGAGTATTAATTCTGTTGGTGGTCACCAAAGGGATTTTAATTTCGTTCATCATTTTTTGAGTCACCCACGAAAATCCACCACGAGGAACCATTGTGGCAATGGTAGGAACACGAGCTTCGTGCCACCCAATCCCTGTATTGATTATAGTGGCTCCGGCTTTTTCTATTTCTTTAGCAAAATGAACGGTTTCTTCCCAAGTATTTCCTTCTTCCACCAAATCGAGCATCGAAAGTCTAAAAATAAGGATGAAGTTTTCGCCTACTGCTTCTCGTGTTCGTCTAATTATTTCTAAAGGAAATTGAATTCTATTTTCAAAGCTTCCGCCCCATTTATCGGTTCGTTTGTTTGTTTTGGCTGATACAAATTCATTAATCAAATACCCTTCGCTTCCCATAATTTCTACTCCATCGTACTTTGCAAATTGAGCTAATTTTGCTGCTCTCACAAAATGACGAATAGTTCTGTTTACACCCCATCCGCTTAGTTTCCAAGGTTTAAAAGGACTTATTGGAGATTTTATGGCGCTTGGCGCAACTGCCAACGGGTGATAACCGTATCGGCCAGAATGCAGAATTTGCATGCAAATTTTTCCGTCTGCATCATGAACCGCTTTTGTTATTTTTTTATGCTTTCTCGCTTCTCGTTTGCTTGTCATTTTACTGGTAAATGGAGCTGTCCAGCCTTGGCGATTTGGAGCAATTCCTCCAGTTACCATGAGTCCAACCTGTCCTTTTGCTCTTTCGGCAAAGTAGGCAGCCATGCGGTCGTAGCCGTTTTTTTCTTCCTCTAAGCCGGTGTGCATACTTCCCATGATTACTCGATTTTTGAGGGTGGTAAATCCCAAATCAAGGGGTTCGAGTAAATGAGGATAGCGCGAGGTTGTCATAGTTTAGTATATTTGTCGATTCTTGCACTAAAATACATTAATTCTATCTTTTTATTGACTCTTGGGTGAGATAAAACGAACTTTGAATCGTTGGAAAAGTATGAGAGTAAAACAAAGAAAACTGCAGTAAAATGAAAAATGACAACAAAGTATTTATCGTTTATATCCTGATAATTTTATTGTACGGAGGAAGTTACCTGCTTACTTCAGGAAGCTTTGCTTTTTCACCAGAATACACAGATTTTGGGTTGGGGCTTATTTCTTTGGGGCTTTTTTTTAATAAAAAGATTTCGAAGTATTCCTTTTTGTTGATTTCGTTAGGTTTTAGTTTGTTCTACCTCATTGCCGATACCCAAGGTTTTGCTTTGATAGATCGGGGAGGTTTCAATTTGCTCAAGAATATGACAATCATTGCTTTTTCGCTGATGTTGTTATGGGATATAAATAAGGGTAGATACCGAACTCTGCGCTTTTTTCTGGTGATGTTGGCTTTGGCAATCATTGGATTTTTTGTCGCTCGTTTTACCAATCAAGAATTTGCTTTTGGCTCTCAGTTTTCGTTTTACAAAAATGCAGTTTGCTTTTTGTTGATTTCTGTTATTTTGAGTCTCAATTCTGCTAAGAGCACCCTCTCCGTAGGGTTAAAAAGAATTATTATCGCAGTAGGATTGTCTTTCTTTATAGAAATAGTAACTTATTTGGTGAGATTGTAATACATCCATTGCATAGCCTTAGATTCCAAATCGAGTTTGGAATGACACGATGAAACTGTTTGTTGTTCCTAATTTCATTTCAAGCCGAGAGGAATTGAACGTGCTTACCTCATACTTCTATCTTACGAAGGCATTTCGTAAAAAGAAAAGCTCAAATTGCCGTAATTTCTTGTTTCAATAAAGTTATCGTGATCTTTGGGAATAACATTTTTT